>JAZOTM010000029.1:0-71875 GCA_045657625.1 Lachnospiraceae bacterium | reverse complement strand
AGTTTCATTTAATGCACCTTCAGCGGTCTGTACTAAAGAAACGCCGTCCTGTGCATTTGCAGAAGCTTTGTTCAAGCCTCTGATCTGGCTTCTCATTTTTTCAGAAATGGAAAGTCCAGCTGCATCGTCTGCTGCACGATTAATCTTGTAACCAGATGATAACTTTTCAGTAGATTTTGCCTGAGCGCTTGTTGTGATTCCTAATTGTCTGTTGGCATTCATTGCCTGCATGTTGTGTTGTACTACCATAATTTTTTCCTCCTTGAAATAAATGTAGCTTCCTTGCTACAGTCTGAAAATTGTTTTGTGATTTCCTACCCCGGCCGTACGCTCCGTTCGAGTCCATCACGTGATAATAAACAAATAACTTGTTTACTTGTTTTATATATCGGATGATTTTTTCATTACTTAACACCCAATTGAGAAAAAATATTTTTTTATTTTAACCCCGCCATATCAAACATTTTTTGCAGCTGTCCCGGATAATGAAAATCCTGTTTTACGCGTTCATAACCCCTTTGCGCAATGGCTTCTCGAATTTCATCATGCGTTGCATAAAAAGTAGCTTTTGCCACTGCATCTTCCAAACTATCATAAAGAACGATTTCCTCATCCAAAGCAAAATATTCCGCTAGTTCCGGTTGATAAGAGGACAACAGAAATCCTCCACAACCTAAAATGTCCATACAGCGCAAGGAAATTCCGGAACGAATAATACGTAAGGAAGGATTTAAATTTACCTTTGATTCTTTAAACACCAAAGGCATCCCCACCTCATAACTTTGTTCTCCGTGAATTGTAATATCTTTTAACAAGGGCTTTGTCTCTTCTTCTATTTTATAAGAGAACAGATGCACATTGGCTCTCGGTCCCAAAAGACGTAGCAAGCTCAATCGTTCTCGATAAGTCAAATAACTTCCCATTGAATATGCCAATTGCCGTTTTGAAATCTTTTCCGCTTTTGGATATTTCTTTTGAAATCCCTGATTAATCCGTTTCATTAAGTCCTCTGTAATCAGTTCATCCAACATAAAATAGCCATATATCTTTTGTTGGGCTTCAATCAATCCCTTAATATATCCCTGCTCGTACTCCTCCATCCCATTTAACAAAGAGGGTAACGTGGACTCATACAATTTTCCCAAAAGCGAAACATCATATTTTTTCCCACCGGCTTTCACCTTATCCCAACGCTCCAAATCCGCTGCCAAGGGCAAATGATAAACCTGTTCAATTCCCAGGTCATGGTAAATTTCCACTTCTGCACGATCAAAAATAAATAAGAAATTGGTATCATAGTCCAAGTCCTGCAACGTGGGCAGATTCTGCGGACTATCATAACTCCAACCCAAATAGGGTACGCGCATTTCATGACAAGTTCTGGCAACCAATGGCCATATGTTTACCGTAACTACACAGTCAAAGGAATTTTCTTTTAAGTCCTTTTTAATTAGAGATACCAGGCGATCATCCTGATACACATCCTCCGGTGTATAATACGTAGCCTCCTTTACTTCATGTCCCATTTTTTTCAAGTAATATACTATGCTATTGGACGTAAATGTTTCAAAAATATTCGCAAATAATATTTTCATATATTCTCCTAAAAAAATCCTCACAGCGAACTGTGAGGATTTTTGCTTTTACAACAAATCTTTCAATGCATCTAAACCATCGGTATTCAGTGCTGCTTCATTTTCCTTTTGAATCTGTAAGTACACTTCTTTTCGATATACCGGAACTTCCTTCGGAGCAGAAATGCCAAGTTTAATCTGGTCTCCTCGAATTTCAAGTACCGTTACCTCGATATTATTGTTGATTACAAGGGATTCTCCCTTTTTTCTGGATAACGCTAACATATCTACTCACCTGCCTTTTCTTTCGCTGCTTTCAGCAGGTCGTAAATTTTGCGCTTCACCGGATAATCATTTTCTACAATGAGCTGACCGGCTTTGCAAGTATCCGTGTTGATAATAATAGGTGCTTTTAAATTGACTGCGATTTCCTCAATATTCTTTGGAATTGTCACAGTAACAAGCACATAGGTGTTGTCCGGTGTCATTTCACCAAGTGGTTCTAAAAACTCATCTTCTACACTAGGGTTGTAGTTTGGTTCCACAAATAAAGGATCCATAACCGGCAGTGCCAAGTCAGAGTCCTCCATGGACTGCAACCAGGAGATGGATGTACTTCCTTTCTCGCTGTCATGAATCAGCGCGAAATTTTTGAGCTTCGGGAATCCGATGATGCCATTCTCAAAACGAATGACCTTATCATCTTCGATCTCGATCTCACCAAAAATACGAGTGTTTGCCTTCATAGCATTTTCCGCAGGACCTCATGCCCTGCTCTCCTTCCTGATAAGTTCACTATGGCTTTCGCCAACAATCTTGTTAAAAAGGATAGATTGTGGAACAACTTTTTCGTGTTTTGCGCATGTGGCCATAGCCACATGCTAGTTTCGAAAAACAACTCCTAGAAAACCCTTTCGTTTCTCAAGTCCACCATCCATCTATCCTCATTATACCCAATTACCAACCTAATTGTGTCTTCTTATCCCAAATTTTAGAAAAAATTAAAGATTAGAGATAATTTAATAGGTTTTGCTCCTGCAATTTGGATGCCGCCTGCAAGGACGCCTGATACGCTAAATATGCAGCCTGATAGTCAATGACAATATCAGAAAGTTCTTCATCTTCATTTTTTGACTTCAATTCATCTACGGTCATATATTGGCTGGTCACACGATTCTTTGTTAAATCCAAACGTGAGCCCATGGTGCCAAGTTTTGTAGTTGTTAAGTCCACCTGGGTAATATACCCTTGGAACGTTCCAATATATTTGCTATAGACATCCTGCATCTTTGCATCCGCATAAGCTGCTTCTTTTTCTGCAGACGCAAGCAAACTACTCAATTTTGCCTGACTTTCTTCATCTGCATAAGCATCTTGACTCAACATCGAAGTCAAGCGATCCACCTTATCATGGGCATCAATAGCAGCTTCCACTATGTCTGCCAGTTCATCAATATCTCTGCATACATCTGCGGTTAAAAATTCATTTGCTTCAATATTGATTGTAAATTCCTGATTTGCTGCAATGGTATAATTAATATTCTGAGACACCCAATTGCCATCACTATCATATCTTGTGTAAGAATAGCCGGTGGTATTATTGGTGCAATTAAAATAATTCTCCGGTTTAATTTCTCCACTACCAAATCCGGTCTTATCATAAGAAATTGCCATTTCATATTTTCCGCTTTTCACAGTGTCTGCAATGGTATTTCCAAAAATAAGTTCTCCCGTATCGGTATTCAAATATACGGTATCATCATCAATCGCATAATCCATGTCCTCCAACTCTGCAGAGGTAATGGTTGTTAAGGCGATGGAGCCTGTATTTCCATCTCCATCGGTATATGAAATGGACATATCTGTTCCGGCTGTCAAGCTATCATAAGATAAACGCAAGCGATACAAATTTGCAGTTCCCGGCTCAGCAGTTGGTGTCTGGGCAGTTAAATTTGCAATTTCATCATCTGTTACTTCGTTATACACATAAGTGCATTCTTCCATATCTGTATAACTCAAGCGTTCTTCAATGGTATAACTTTCCGTACTATCTGATAAAAAGGTAAGTGTAGAATTTGTCTTATAGCCGGTAAAGACAGTTCTACCTGCATATTCTGAATTTGCTTCGCTGTATATCTGTTCTTTAATCTGCTGCAAATTTGTTAAAATGGCATTTCGATCACTTGCTGTCAAAGTTCCTGTTGCACCTTTGTCACACTGGGTATGCACATCATTTAGCAAACTACGAATATTGGTTAATGCTGTCTCTGTGACCTCAAGCCAAGACTCTGCTTCTGAAATATTCGTATTTAAATACTGATCCAGTTCATTTAAATTGCTGCGTAAACGAAGTGCTCGTACTGCAATAACAGGATCTTCGGAAGGTTTGTCTATCTTCTTTTGTGAAGACATCTGATTATTCAACGTATTGACGTTCACCTTATTGGTATTAATATTACTCTTTGTGTTTCCTAAGATAATATTATTGGTAATTCTCATGTTTGGCCTCCTATAATCCAGTGTTTAAAATCAACTGATCATACATCTCGGAAAGTACGGATATTACTTTTGCACTGAGATTGTATGCATTTTGGAACTTAATCAAATCCAACGCCTCTTCATCCTCATCTACACCGGAAATAGAGGTACGTTGTGTTGTAATTGCCAGTTCAATACTTGCAAAATTATTTGCAAAGGTTGTGGTTTCTTCGGTATCTACGGAAATATCATCCAAAATACACTGCAAGAAATCCTTCGCTGTACTTCCTCGATGTACTGTTACATCATCATACAATGCCATTAATGCTGAATCCAAATCGTGAGCTTCCACACCTTCTGCAAAATCTGTAGCCGTTGCAATGGAGAAAATACGAGGATCCGCTACACTGGCACTTGCTACGCAAAAGTTTTCAGCCGTTAAGAAATAGTAGCTATCCGAACTTGTTCCTTCGGAATCAATGGTATATGTAAAGGAAGAGCTTGTTCCAGCCACTGCTTCTTGATAGTTAGAATAATAATCTGTAAAAGAATATTCATCCCCGGCTACGAAAAAGGCATTCATAGCATCTCCATTCAAGTCGACACCACTCTGTTCCACATTATTAAACTTCTGACTAAAGGAGCGTAAAAATGCATTTAACTGATTCTGATAATAAGGAATACCCATACAATCAATGCTCGTTCCTATCGTAGATAAAGAGCTTCTGCCCTGACGCAATTTTTCTGCTGATATATCCTTATTGCTATTATCTAAAGTAAACGTATAAGAGGTAATGGTTTCATTGCCATCTTCGTCTATGGTGGTGTTATAAGTAAATCCGGAATAACGATAATCAATATTATTGATGGTAATTGTTCCGGAAGCCGGCATATTCATGTTATAAATGCTTGTAATGGAAAGTCCACTTTCAAAGGTTACGTTGTAATCATAGGTTGTCGTATCCTGTTCAAAACTGGTTAAATATCCCTGGAAACAGGTTCTGTTGTTTCCATCACGCATTTCCATCAATGCTTTCAGCGTGCCGCTTAAACTTCCACTATAAATATCAAATTCATTTCCACTGTCAGACCATTCAATTTCATAAAGGCCTTCACAATCCGACTGATTTAGTTTTTCTGAACGAGCTGTGCATGATAATGTCTTATATTCATAATCATCTACTAAAGCCACCCCATTAATGGTTACACGATAACTGGTAGCTCCGGTTTGCATATCCGGATAATTACTGTTTACAACGGCTGCCTCATTGACTTCTACCGTCACAATTTCAGACAATTCATCAATCAACAAATTTCGTTGATCTCGAAGTTCATTGGCATAGCCACCCTGTACTTCCAAAACATTAATCTGTTTATTCAACATTGCAATTTTTTCTGCAATGGAATTCACTGTTTCTACGGTAGTTTTAATCTGCTCATTCACACCAGACTGTAACTGCTGTAATTCCGTATAAACACTATTAAAGTAAGAGCCTAAGCTTTGCGCACTACTGATAAAGGTCTTTCTTACCGTCTCATCTGCCGCACTACTTCCTACACTATCCAAATTGTTAAACATCTGACTAAATAATGTGGAATAACCGGTGGTAATATCGTCATCAACAAAATAACTTTCAATCTGGGACATGTAATACAACTTGCTATTATAATAGCCAAGGCTTCCCTGATTTTCCCAATATTTTACGTCATAATATTCATTACGAAGCTGTTTGATTGCCGTGGTAACAACACCGGTACCGGTGGTTCCATAACGTGCGTGCACACGCAATGCTTCTCCTGCTTCTGTATATGCCACCTGCTTCGAATATCCCTTCGTCTGTACGTTTGAAATATTATTTGCGGTTGTATTGATGGCTGCCTGGTAGGTACTGAGTCCTGAACCTGCAATTGTTAATCCAAAAAATGTTGAAGGCATAAGCTATCTCCTTTACAACTGTGTTACAAGAAGTTCTATCATTTCGCTAATAACTGTCATATAGCGGCTGGCTGCATTGTAGGCATTCTGGAATTTAATCAAACTTTCCAATTCCTCGTCTGAGGAAACTCCAATTACCTGCTGTCTTTGATTCGATACTGCAAGAACGGTACTATCCAAACTTTGCGCTGTAGAATAGAACACGTTTCCATTTGTAGCCAGTTCATTAATCATCTTCGTATAATAATTGGTATAAGTGACCTTTTCTGTATCCGTTGGGTTTAAAACAAGTCCTGCTTCTTCCCACAATGCAGTCAAAGTATCTCCGATTCCATATGCAACCTCACCATTTTGTGCAAATCCTGCCAATAAGGATGGCTGAATCTGCAAGTTTTCATTAATGCTAAGACTCATGGTGGTATACATTTCTGAAGTATCTGTCAAATCTTCCTCATTGAAGATATAGTAGGTATTTCCGGATGCATCCGTAACCGTTGTATAACGTTCACATCCGGTACGTACAAATAGCTCCTGAGGAGGTAATTTACCATCCACACCTACATAGCAATTATCTGCATCTAAAATCTTAGTAGAAGCGGTTATTTCATAGGTACTTCCTGTGGTAGCGTCCGTAATATACAAAGAATCTGTTCCGGATACCAGTCCAGCTTCCTCTGCTGTAATATTCGGACACAACGCATCATTAATGCCTGTAACAATGGCATGGATCAAAGTATCCAGCTCTGCTTCTGAAGTTTCCATACAAGATAAACCTATGGTATCTAAAAACTCATCTGCAGATAATGCATCTCCATTTGAGTCATAAAGCAAATCACTATACACCGCATGTTTGTCGCCGCGGGCTGCTAACAACGCTTTTAACTCACCAATATCTGTATTTAAATTTGAAGAAATTTCTGTGCTTAAATCCACTACAAATTCATATTCTTCCTTTGTAACATCTGACAAATGCGGCCAATAAGGGGTCAAATATCCGGTTGCCCCATCTCGATAAAGATCCATGGAAAAATAACGAACTTCATCCACCGCCATGGTTCCTTCAAATTTCACAGAAACAATACCAAAAGCATCTTCGCTGTATTCTACTCTTCCGTAGCCGGCAAGTTCATCCAACAATAAATCTCTGGTATCTCTGGCTGTCATAGCCGTTTCCTGGCCACCTGCTTCAATCTGCTGAATTTGCTTATTCAAGGTATACATCTGTTTGAAGATTTCGTTGATTCTCGTTACATCATCCTGAATCTGTGTATTGATATTTGATTGATAATTCTTTAAGCCTTCATACACCGCCTGTCCTCTGCTAAGGAACAAGCTGGCCTTTTGTACAACCAAATTCTGGTATACGGAATCAGAAGGATCATCTGCTAATGTTTGAATCGCTGTCCAGAAGTTGTTAATTCCTTCTTGGAACTGTTCTCCTTCCATTTCCTGTAATAAGGTCTGAATTTCGTCCAAAGCCTCATAATAAGAAGCATAAAACGCTTCTCTTCCGTACTCTGTACGATATGATTTATCCAAAAAAATATCACGTGCATGAATGACATCACCAATACTCACACCAAGACCTGCTTGCTGTTGACTAATGGCTGCATTCGAGAACGTGATATAATTTTCATCCGTATATAGTACCTGCTGACGCACATACCCTGTGGTATTAACGTTGGCAAGGTTATTTGCTGTGGTATTAATTCCCTGCTGTGAAGTTCTGATTCCTGCTGCAGCAATATAAAGACTGCCCATACTATTTGCCATGATTGTCTACTCCTATCTCACGGTTTATTGTTTGGCATCAAAACCACTGCTTCCTAATAAATCTCCTGTATTTACTGCATGTCTATCATAGTTGGCAGTTTCCGGTGCCTGTCGCAGACTTCGAAACAGAGTCATGTCAAATTCCACCATTTCCATAGCAGTTTTTAACAACATTTTATTCTGTTCATTCGCTTTGATCATGTCATCCATCGTAGAACGGAGTCTTACCCTAAGATCAATCAGTCTTTGCTGTTCATCCGGTTGTTTTTCCAGCAGTTCTATCATTTTTTCAATGGTTAATTCCTCTTTGGATTTGCGCAGAACTACAGACATATCTTTTAAAATGGATTCTCTTTGCAAATCCAAATTATGAAGCACATCTGTCTCCAATTGTTCTGCCTCCGTAATTTCCTGCAGGCGATCAATATCCGCACGAATTAACACATCTGTTTTTTCATGAGACAATGCTGCAAGTTTTCTGTAATGTTCCTCTTCTTGATTTAGAACATCCATAAAATTATCCATTAAACTAGCCACGGAAAACCCTCACTTTTCTACTGTAACTCCTGGTATTTTTCAAGTAATTTGCTTGCAAAATCATCTGCACTTACTTCGTAATTGCCAGAAGCAATACTGGATTTGAGCTCAGCTACCTTATCCTCTCTGATACCTGAAGCTTCTGCGACTGCCTGTTTTGCGATCTGGTAGTCACGTCCAATCTGAGAGATCTGAACTTCGTCTCTACCCATGCTGACTCCTTTACTGCTAGAAGTCTTGGTTGTTTTGTTGGTCTTGTACAGGGCTGCTACCTGATTAAATGTTTCTATACGCATAACGGCATCTCCTTTCTTCCTTGAAATGTTTTAAAGTCGAGTCCTTTCAACTTTCTAAAACATTTATCGGATGTTTTTTTTTAAACTTTAGTCCTTTTTGAAAAAGTTTGAAAAACTTTGTTTCCAACTGGTACATCGGAAAGTCTTTTTGTTTACTTAACCCTTTTTTTATAAAATTTTATATTTCTCGGTAAGTATAATCTTTATTTTAACCGATATTATACATAAGACAAAGTACAAATTTAAGGAGGACGTCTTATGAGCAGCACTACTGACAGCGTAAGCGCCGCAAAATATACGGTTTCGCAATACTTAAACAAATTTTATATACAAAATACTACCGCAAAGGTTTCCAGCAATCGAACCGGTTTTACCACCAGCAATTTGATTAAAGCCGATTCCCTTGCATTAAATAAAGCAGTTCTTTCCTTAACCGGATTCGATTATAGCGATTCCAGTTCCGGAAAGGATATCTTAAATGCAATCCAGGCCTTTGGGACCACTTATAACAACGTTCTGGATTCCACCGGAAGCACCGGATATCACGATGTCACCCAACTTCGTAAAGGATTAATGAAGCTTTCCAATTCTGAAAAAGCAGATTTATCAGATATTGGAATCACGGTAAAATCCAATGGTCGTATATCCATTGACAAAACAACCCTAGCATCCGCAAGTCTTACAAAAGTAAAAAAAGTCTTTTCCAGCGACAGCAGTTTTATGAAAGAATTAAAAAACTACGCAAAGAAACTGGTAAAAGAAAGTACCTATTCCGGTTCTATGATCGATACTCTACTCTGATTTGTTTTAGCTATATTCTCCTAAATGAAAGAGGACAGCCAAATGGTTGTCCTCTTTCTATGTGACTCTATTCTTCGTCCTCTCTTAAGTACTGACCAAAGAATACATCACTTAAATTATCCGTATCAAACATGGCATTATATTGTAAGCTTTGATACCAAGCCAACCATTCTGCCTCTTCGCCTTCCGCGTCCGTATAATGGATAAACGCATTTTCAGACAAAGAATAATAAGCTCTGGAGTTCATAGCCGGAATCACTTCTTGCATATCCAGCAAAAATTGACTATAGGCCGGCAACGGCAAACCTGCTCTTTCTAACATCATAGATGCTAAGTAATTAAAGCTGGTACATTCTATTTCTTCTGTTTCACTTTCGTAATTGGTCCAAATAAAGAATGGAACCTTAAACAAATCCTCCAACTGTTCTGTTGTCAATCCGGACAATCCCACACCATTTAATTGCTGATAAAAGGCGCTTTGTAAGCTTGGTTGATGATCTCCATAAAAGACAATAATTACCGGTTCATCCACATTTTCAAAATAGGTAATCAAATTTTCTACCGCTTGATCTGTTTCATGAATCACCGTCAAATATTGATTCACATCAGAGTAATAGCCATTTGTCATAGTCACTGTAGCAGTAAAATTGTCATAGCTTTCTGTATATCCACCATGGTTCTGCATCGTAACGCCAAACAAGAAAAGACTTTCTCCTTCTTCTTTTTCCTCAAACCGTTCAATCATCAAATCAAACATTTCCTGATCGGATACATAATCTCGCACCATATCGTCTTGCGGGAAATCGTCTAAGAAATAACTTTCCGTAAAGCCAAGTAACGGATATACCGTATTTCTACTCCAACCCGTTTCATAATAAGGATGGAAGGATACACACTCGTAGCCATATGCTGTCATGACGTCCACTAAAGAATAGGGCTCTTCATCGATATACTGCTGGTAAACCACCGAACCGGTAGGCAACCATGCCATGGAATTCCCTGTTAAAAACTCCCATTCTGAGTTTGGCGTTTTGGCTCCGAAAACAGAGGACAATGCATAACCCTTAATTACATTTTCGTCCATAGAAGAAATGAAAGGCATCACTTCTTCACTGGTTTCCAAATCTCCGATTACAGATAAATCTGCAAAGGATTCGTCCATAATCACAATAACCGTTGGTGCATCTTCCGAAACACTGGCTGCATCCTCCGTAACATCCGTCTCATATTCACTTTCTAATTCTTCTATTAACTCTAAGGAATAATCTTCCGGTTTTTCTACTATCGAATCTCGAATACTTAATACGAAATTTAATAGGAATCCGTTTCGATAACTTCCTTTTTGTTGCCATGACTCTACATTGGTACCATCGCTCTTTGTGGCTACTTGCACCACTACAAATACCGTAGCAGACACACATAATAGACGATACAACCACATAGGTTTCATTTTCAATGGAAACTTTCGAATAAAGGCAATATAAACCACCACAATCAGTAACACCAATGTAGCTCGATTATTTAATGTAAATGTATATTCCGATGCAACACTTAAACCTGTTCCCACAGATTTCCAATCACTGAAAATAATCTCATTTCCACGGAACAAATAAACAAAATAATCGGTATAAGCAAAGGCCATCATAATGGAGAATCCCGTCACCATGGCAATGGTAAACCGCCCAATAATTGCATTTAACGCCAAAAATATGCCGGCGCAAATCAAAATATTTAAATAATGCTTTGCGTCGGAGGTTTTCGCCCTATATTCCGCATCCAGTATCAAAAACTGAATTAATTTTTCTGTAAAAACAGACGATGCCACAAGCAATATGGCAAACCACAAAAAGTTTAATTTTTCCGGTAATTTCGGATTTGTGGATTTAATCAAAAAATAAAGACCTGCTGTAATTACAACCCACCAGGCCTGTCCATCCCCATAAATACACACTGCAATCATAAAGAGAAGTGCAAGTAAAGAGGATATCAGAACTTTTTTATTAATCTCAAACATTCTTAAAACTCTTTTCTTTTCATAATCTCTCATAGTATAGAACAAAACTGTTAAAATTCAAAGAATTCTCGAATCTGGTTTTCTATGATTTTCATCAGTCTGGTTCTTGCCTCAATGCTTGCCCAAGCAATGTGAGGTGTAATCAATAATTTTTCACTATCCTTCCACTCTTTTAACGGGTTATCTTCTCGCATCGGTTCCTGAGAAAGCACGTCCAACCCTGCCGCAGTAATCCAATCTTCCCGCAGAGCCTTGGATAGTGCCTGTTCATCCACAATCGGTCCTCTTCCCACATTCAAAAAGATGGCCTCTTTTTTCATTTTCCGAAATGCGTCCTCTGACATTAACCCTTCCGTGTTTTGGTCCAAAGGTGCATGCACGGACAAAATATCACTGGTTGTCAAAAGGGTTTCAAAATCCACTTCCTGATAGCTTTCATTGTGATTTTTCCCGGAAGTGGAATAATACTGTACCTGACATCCAAAGGCAGTTGCAAGTTCTGCCACTCTTTGTCCAATGGCTCCCAAGCCTACGATTCCCCATTTTTTACCATATAATTCATGAAATACATGATCAAAATGCGTAAACATTTTATCATTGACATAGTGTTCCTTTTTCACATATGCATCATAATAAGCCAATTTTTCATAAAGATAAAATAGCATTGCAAAGGTATGCTGTGCCACAGATTCTGTAGAATACCCAGCCACATTGCGCCAGGCAATTCCCCTTTTTTCCAAATACGCTTTATCTAAATTGTTTGTACCGGTGGCTGTCACACAAACCAGCTTCAAGTTTTCTGCTGTACCAATGGTTTCCTCACAGACTTGTACCTTATTCAAGACCAAAACATCTGCATCTTTCACCCTTTCCGGTACCTCTTCGGAAGTGGAATATCCATATTTCACCACTTCTCCCAACTGATCAAAACCGCTTAAATCCAAGTCATTTCCAATCGTAGCGGCATCTAAAAATACAATTTTCATAATTTTTTAACTTCCTCTATAAATGCTAATGTCTCTTTTCGGAATCGTTCCGGTTCTCCCTGAATCCACTGACGATAAGAGGCAAACTCCTCCTGACACGTCTGGAAATTTTCAAAGATATCCTTTATTTTTTCTTCGATCTTAGGAATTTCTTGAAGCGGATTCTCGAATTTGTACGTATCCGGAATCGGCACATCCTCATAAAAAGCCGCACTGCCTTCTCTGTTTGTTAATATACAACAACCATTAGCCGCAGCCTCCCTTGGAATCCTGTCTTTTCCCGGATGATTTCCAAAATCCACATATACCTTAGAGGCTTGCTGCAAGATAATAATTTCTTCTAAAGTCTTGTTGATAATCGGCACCCAGGTAATCCAGTCCAATTCCTTCTGTAGTTTTTCAATGATTTGATATCCCTTTTTCGGATTATATAATACCTGATTTTTTCTTAATTCCGCAGGATACAAAAACTGTCCATGGGCCTGATTGATGTAGTCTGATAATGGCAACAATTTCGCCCCGGGAATTTTTTCTTCCACATATTTTTTTGCGTAAACAGACTGGTATAAGTGTAAATCAATTTCTTTTCGAATCACCGGCAAATTGATTTCCTGTGTACTTTCCAAATAATTATCTACACTCATCCACCATAACACTTTTTTTGCCTTCTTAATTACCGGAATGGACGGCGTAAATCCTTCCGGAAAAATTACCACATTCTCCGGTTGATCCATTTCTGCCAAACTGGTCACATGCGTCGTTTCATATTTTTCATAGCAAGCTTCCGCCGGCACATCTACCGGAAAACTTTTTTCCTCTACTGTTTCTTCCACATCCACATAACAAACTTCCGCCTTTACACCCAAACCTAATTGATTTACGGTGTAACAAAACTGATGTACCAGTTCCGGGCCGCCGCTGCGTGCACCTTTTGCAACTAAAATATAAATTTTCATAAATCCCTCCAAGCATGTTTTTGAGTAGAAATTTCGCCATTCTCGCAATTCTACATCGAATAAAAGGCGCAAGCCTTCCTATTCGCCTGCGAGCAATTTGATTTACGCATTTTTTATATGATATACGAATTGCTCCATAGCTTCGCCGTTCTCGCAATTCTACAAATATTCGGAAACCGCTAATTTCCTTCGGAAATTGCTTTTTCCGAATATTTGTTAGAGTCATGAAATCATTGTGCTCTGCATGCAAGCATGCTCGCACATTGATTTATGACCCTATATCATATAAAAAAACGGTATAGGAGACTACCTACACCGTTTCATTTCCATTGGCAGTAGGGCTTAATATTAATTTTACGCCCTCCACTCGCATAACATAACCACATTCATCTTTATCCAAAAAGACTTCATCGTTTATCATACGGGCAGTCCATTCAATTCCATTATAAAGAACTTTTCCTGTTTCGCCAATATTATCTACTCGTTCCACCACTTTTACTTTTTTTCCTATGGCCTCTTCATAATTAGTCGCCGTTTTTTTCGGCATAATATAACGATTTGCTAAAGGACGAAACAATAACAAACAAATCATGGAAACTGCAAAAAATACAATTACCTGCAACCAAATCGGTCCATTCAACAAGGACACTACAATCGCCACTGCTGCGCCACAGCTAAACCAAATACTGGTCATTCCCGCCGATACCGCTTCCGTCACTAACGTAGCAATTAAAATCGCAATCCATATAATCAATAACGTATCCATACTTCTCCTCCTATCCCTGATCTACGATAGGTTCCAAATACTTCTTCATTTTTTGATATTGTTCTCTTGTAATGACAATGCGTCTTCCATTTCTACCAATAAATCCATCCTCTTCTAATTTTTTTACGGAACGATTTACTGTTTTAATCGAAAACCCGCTTCTTTCTGCTAATTCCTGACGGCTCACATCAATCACAAAAGTACTTTTTGGATTCTCCTGCTCGTAGTTCTTAGTTAAAAGATACAATATTCGGTCCATACCTTGCAAGAACAAAATGACACGATCATTTCTGCTTTCTTCCAAAAGATAATCTCCCATTTTTGCGACTTCCATGCGCAAGGCATTTTTATCATCCCAAATCCAGCGGTCGAAATGGGTTCTGGACATTACCAACATGGTACAATTGGTAACCGTCATCAACGTGGTCATATAAGATGGCATGCGGAAAAAGATTTCCATAGAACCAAATACCTTGATGGCATGAAACCACATATAATCATATGCCACACCTCTGATACGATAATCAATGGCACGTACCGTACCATCCACCAGAATGTACACTTGATCTGCCGGTGTATTTTCTTCTACAAAAACCGTATTTTTCTTCTTGGTCACCACTTGAGTGGACTCCAATACCCACCGTGGAGCATTGCTCAAAAACTGATTCAAATACTCAGACTGCTCCTTCGGTAAGTTCTTCTGCACTTCCATAATTCGATTGATATTATCTTCCGCCGCCATATTATCTCCACTTTTCCAAAAGTCTATGTTTCATTTCCTCTGTTGCAAAACTCATTTCTATAGAATCCACATAAATTTTATGCAGATCTTCCTGTGTGAACGAAAAGTACTCCATCATGCGTAACATTTCATCCGTACAAGTTGCATGACTCACCGTTCGATTATCTGTATTCACAGATATTGGTATTCCATAACTCATAAACCTTTGAACCGGGCAGTCCCTATACCCTTCATATGCCTTTGTCTGCACATTACTGGTGGGGCAAAGCTCTACACCGATTTTTTTCTCTGCACACAACATCATCAATTCCGGACTCTTTACCATTGCAACACCGTGTCCAAGACGTCTGGTACCCAACGCAATGGCTTCTTTTACGTTTTCTGCATTTCCTGTTTCGCCTGCATGTATCGTAAAAGGCAACCCTTTTTTCTTTGCATATTGAAATAATTCTCTCTGCAAAGCCAATGGATAAGAAGCCTCATCTCCCGCGATATCACAGGCTACCACGCCATTTCCCAGCATTTCTCTGGCCGTATCCAATACCTGATAATTTACGGAATCCTCCATTCCTCTCATCATGCAAAGAATAATTCCGGTTTCTATCCCGGTCTCCTCCTTCGCAGACAACAGCCCCTGCTGAACGGATTCTACAATATCACGCATCTGCATACCCTGTGCCATAGAAAAGGCCGGAGCAAAACGAACTTCCAAATATGTTACATTCTCGGCTGCTGCATTTTTTGCCAAAGCATACGCAGACTCCCGCAATCCTGCTTGATCTTGTAAGCAATGATTCGGCAATGCAAATCGCTCCAGGTACTCCGCCAAATTTTGGCAATTCTCCGGAACCTGCATTTTATCCTGTAACTCTTCTAAAGAATAAATTTCGCCTCGCTCTTCCAATAGTCTTTGGGTGGTTCTCAAATCCAGAGAACCATCCAAATGACAATGTAATTCAATTTTGGGTAACTGTGCTATTTTTTCTCTCATTATTTCAAATCACTTAAAATCGAATATCCAATGGTGTCTGCCGGCATTTCTACTCCGAAATTGTCAGCAATGGTTGCACCAATAATTGCAAAAGTATCTGTTTCTTGTAAAGCCCCACTTCCTTCAAAAGAAGGAGAATATGCTAAAAATGGAACTTTTTCTCTTGTATGATCTGTTCCGGTATAAGTCGGGTCATTTCCATGATCTGCGGTAATAATCAATAAATCATCTTCCTTCAACAATGGAAGCAATTCTCCCAACTTCACGTCAAAGCGTTCAATTTCCTCTGCATAACCTACCGGATTCCGGCGATGTCCCCAAAGGGCATCAAAATCCACCAGATTGACAAAACAAAATCCTGTAAAATCACGTTTTGCAATATCAATGGTCTGTTCCATTCCATGTACACTGGAATCGCTATGGTTGGATTCGGTAATCCCTTCTCCCACAAAAATATCATTAATCTTGCCAACGGAAATTACATCATATCCCGCATCTTTCAATGCATTTAATGCAGTTGCTCCCGTAGGCTTTAACGCATAGTCATGACGGTTACTTGTTCTTTTGAACTCGCCCTTCTTTTTTCCCACATAAGGTCTTGCAATCACACGTCCCACGCGCCATTCATCCTTCATGGTCAACTCTCTGGCAATTTCACAATAGCGATACAAGGTTTCTACACCCATTGTCTCTTCGTTTCCACAAATTTGAAGCACGGAATCCGCAGATGTGTAAACAATCAACTTTCCTTCGTTTACTTCCTGTTCTGCCAATTCCTCCAGAATCTCTGTACCGCTTGCAGATTTATTTCCAATAATGGTTCTACCCGTTCTTTTTTCCAATTCCTGAATCAATTCCGGCGGAAATCCCGTTTCTGTAAAGGTAATAAATGGTTTCTTTGTATGAATTCCCATCATTTCCCAATGACCGGTCATGGTATCTTTTCCATTACTGGTTTCCTTCATTGGCATAAAATATCCACTGGGATTTTCTACTGCCGGCACCTGTTTCAAAGCCTTTAAATTAGCCAATCCCAACTTCTGTAAATTAGGAATCTGAAAGGTGTCCACAGTTTCTGAAATATGACCTAAGGTATCTACTCCTACATCGCCGAATTTTTCAGAATCCGGCATAGCACCGATTCCCATGGAATCAATTACGATAGTAAAAACTCTTTTGTATTTCTTGTAATCCATATTTATGCCTCCGTTTCTTTTTATTTTTCCTGGGCTTTTACAATTTTTACAATGCGACTTGTTCCAAGTCTTGTAGCTCCAAGTTCCATAAAACGTTCCGCGTCTTCCAAACTGCTAATACCGCCGGATGCTTTCATTTGTACTTCCGGTCCAACATGCTTTGCAAATAACGCAATATCCTCAAATGTTGCTCCACCTGTAGAAAAACCGGTAGAAGTTTTGATAAACTCTGCCTTGGCTTCTGTTACAAGTTCACACATTTTGATTTTTTCATCATCTGTAAGCAAACAAGTTTCAATAATGACTTTTAATAGTCTTCCTTCACATGCAGCCTTGATTTCTTTGATTTCATTTAAAACGTAATCATAATCCTTGGCTTTTAACATGCCGATATTGATTACCATATCAATTTCATCTGCACCGTTTGCTACCGCATCTTTTGTTTCAAACACTTTTGTAGCAGTGGTATGGTTTCCATTTGGGAATCCGATCACTGTACAAATTTTCAATGCATCTCCGACGTATTCCTTTGCCTGTTTTACAAAACAAGGTGGAATACATACAGAGGCTGTCTCATATTTCATACCATCATCACAAATCGCCTGAATCTCTTCCCAAGTACTGGTCTGTAATAATAATGTATGATCACACATGCTTAATATTTTCTTTGTATCCATATTTTCAACTCCTAGTATTCTTCCAAAAAACTCATATTGCTGGGACCGAATCCCAATGGCAACAATTCCTCCAATGTCATAACCTGTGTTTCTTCCGGGTTATGGGTTCCCAAAACTACTTGAAAGGTTTTCGGATCACAAAACTCCATCAAAACCTGTCGACATACACCGCAGGGTGCACAAATTGGCAATTCTTCCTGATTATCAGGTCCGCCCACAACAGCAATTGCTTCGAAGTCACGAACACCTTCACTTACTGCCCTAAATACTGCAGTTCTTTCTGCGCAATTACTTGGGGTATAACCGGCATTTTCAATGTTACAGCCGGTATATACCTTCCCATTTTTTGCTAAAAGCGCTGCTCCTACTGCATGATGAGAATAGGGTGCATAGGCCATTTTTCTGGCTTCTAACGCAAATTCTACTAATTTTTGGTTTTCCATACTCCCCTCCATTTTCTTAGCGAGATTTAATATATGGTTTTCCGTTTGCTGCCGGAGCATTTGCACGGCCTACAAATAACAACAATGCAATGATAGTTACTACATAAGGAATCATAGAAATCAAGTTTGGTGATACTACATTTCCCTGGCTGGCAAGGGCTTTGATACCGTTACAAACACCGAAGATCAAGCATCCTTTTAAAGCTCCTTCCGGAGAGAACTTACCAAAGATAACTGCTGCAATTGCAATAAATCCTTGTCCTACAATTACGGTTGGGCGGAACTGCGATACGGTTGCAAGTGTCACGAATGCTCCACCAAGTCCTGCTAAAAATCCGGACAAAATAACACAAATATAACGAACCAAATAAACATTGATACCTAAAGATTCACAAGCTTCCGGATGTTCTCCACAAGCGCGTAAATGTGCACCAAATTTTGTCTTATAAAATACAAACCAACAAACAGCTGCAAATAAAAATACCAAATAAGCCATAGAATATACGTTTAATACGTTGCTTCCAAAACTACCTGCCTTAAACACGTTGTTAAACATCTTTGGTAATTTTGATGCAGAATCAAGAGCCGGTGTATCTGATGAGTTATATAAAATTTTACAAATAAACACAGCAAGACCAGGTCCAATAAAGTTAATTGCTGTACCGGCAATAGTTTGATCTGCATGGAAAGTAATACACACAATCGCATGAATCAAGCCAAAAATAGCACCTGCAAGTCCACCTACCAAAAATGCCAACAAACCATTTCCGGTATTCAATGCTGTAATAGCACCTGTAACGGCACCCATGGTCATCATACCTTCGATACCGATATTTACAACTCCACTACGTTCTGAAAAGCAAGAACCCAACGCTGCAAAAAGAAGTGGAGGGGTAGCGATTAAAGTCGCATTAATCAACAATCCTAAATTTTGAATTAATAAATCCATTATTTTGCCTCCTTCTTCTTAGAAAGTTTCATAAACAAATCCTTAAATACATGAGCAATCGCAATAAAGATAACGACGCAACCCATAATAATACTGATGATTTCTGAAGGAGCTTTGATCAAAGTCAATTTTGATCCACCGTACTTCATAGCACCATAGAAAATTCCGGCGAAAATAACGCCAATTGGATTAGATCCACCAATTAGTGCTACTGAAATACCTTCAAATCCGTAGCCTTCCTGGCTGGCAAACTGTGCAAGACGTCCACCCATACCCATGATCTGAACGGCTCCACCAAGACCTGCCAACGCACCGGAAATTCCAAGTGCAGTCAAAATAGATTTTCCGGAATCAATACCTGCATACTGTGCAGAATGACGGTTGAATCCAACTGCTTTTAATTTATAACCCAAAGTGGTCTTTTCAATAATAATCCAAACAACAACAGCAAGTACGATTGCAATAATAATACCTGCATTGGCTGCAGAACAACCGGTTAAAGAAATAATACTATCCGGGAACAAAAGTCTTGCGGAATCCAATAAATCCTTGGTTGCTTCTCCGCCACCCTCTTTATGTAACAACTCCGTATTTACTGCGTAGTTAGATAAGTAGTATGCAATCCAGTTAAACATAATGAAGGTTAATACTTCATGAATTCCCTTCTTTACTTTCATAACACCACAAATCAAAGACCAAAAAGCTCCTGCTGCAGCTGCTGCGATTAAGCAAAGAGGAATGTGAATGATTGCAGGTACATCTACCAAAATACCAACTACTGTGGCTGCTAAAGCACCTACAACGAACTGTCCTTCAGCACCGATATTAAATACACCGGTACGGAAAGAAAAGGCAACTGACAAACCTGTCAAAATAATCGGGCTGGCATAAGTCAAAGTCCAAACCCAATACTTCGGTTTACTAAATACGCTGGAAATCAAAGTACTGTATGCTTCCACCGGACTAATATCCGCAATTGCCAAGAAAATTGCTCCGATAATAAAACCAATAATGATGGCAATGATTGTATAGAGTACATTGCTTTGTAAAATACTCTTTTTCTTATTCATGTTTCTTACCTCCTGCCATCAAGAATCCAAGTTCTTTTTCATCTGCGTCTTTTCCGGATACACTACCGGTAATCTGTCCGTCGAAAATAACTTCGATACGGTCAGATAAATTCATAATTTCATCCAACTCAAAGGATACAAGCAAAATTGCTCTACCCTTATTACGCTGTTCTACAATATATTTATGAACGAATTCAATGGCACCTACGTCAAGTCCACGGGTTGGGTTTACAGCAATCAACAAATCCTTATCATTGGTTACTTCACGAGCAATAATAACCTTCTGCTGATTTCCTCCGGACAAAGTTCCTGCCGGTTTTTCCTCTGTTCCTCTCGGACGAACGTCAAATTTTTCCATTAAGTCTGTCGCATTTTCACGAATTGCCTTGCGATTTAAAATGCCGTTCTTAGAGAATGGTTCTTCTTCAAAATGCTGTAAAATCAGATTATCTTCTATCGAGAAATCCAAAATCAGACCATGTTTCTGACGATCCGCAGGGATACTGGAAATTCCCGCATTGAAAATTTCCTTTGGTGTTTTATTTAATACATCCACGCCGCCCATTAAGACCTGTCCGCTTTCTGCTTTCTTCAAACCGGTCAAAATTTCAACAAGCTCCGTCTGTCCATTTCCGTCTACACCGGCAAGACCTACAATTTCTCCTGCACGTACATTTAAACTTAATCCCTTTAAGATGTCTGCGTTACGATAATCCTTTGCACGAATATCCTTTACTTCTAACACAACATCTCCCGGTTTCTGTTCTTTCTTTTCTACACGGAAGTTTACATCACGACCAACCATCATGGCAGCCAAGTCATTTTCGCTTACTTCTCCAACCTTCACTGTCTGGATATATTTACCCTGACGGATAATGGTACAATTATCAGAACATGCTTTGATTTCTTTTAATTTATGGGTAATCAAAATGACACTCTTACCATCTGCTGTCAAGTTTTGGATAATTTCCATTAACTCATCAATTTCCTGTGGTGTTAAGGATGCAGTAGGCTCATCTAAAATCAAAGTATCTGCGCCTCTGTAAAGAACCTTTAAGATTTCTACTCTCTGCTGCATACCAACGGAAATATCTTCGATTTTTGCGTCCGGATCTACTTTCATTCCATAACGTTCTGAAATCTCCAATACCTTTTCACGTGCCAATTTTTTATTTACTACAATGCCTTTTTGAGGTTCTACACCTAAAATAATATTGTCTGTAACAGTAAATGGCTGAATTAACATGAAGTGCTGATGCACCATACCGATTCCAAGCTCAATGGCATGACGCGGGCTTGTGATTTCTGTTTCCTGTCCGTTTACTAAAATGGAACCGCTTGTGGGCTTATAAAGTCCGTAAAGTACGTTCATTAATGTACTTTTTCCAGCTCCGTTTTCTCCAAGGATGGCATGCACCTCTCCCTTATGTACCTTTAGATTGATGTGGTCATTTGCTGTAAAATCGCCGAATTTCTTTACGATGTCTTTCATTTCAATCACAACCGTATTCGGGTCCATATGACTTGCCTTTTCCAATCTCAGTACCTCCTTTTTCTCTTAAAATTAAATAATAATGATTTCCTCAAAACCCATATCCAACAGGATTTGTTTTAGTGCTTGTAGTTCTTCCGTCGTTGGCACGCGCATAGACGCATACTCTTTTCGTACTCCCATCGGTCGGTAAGCTATAATTTTGATTCGGAATGGATATATATGATAGAACGGAAGTAAAAACTGACCCATTGCTTTTACGCTTTCCTCGCACCGATACAAATCCGGCGCAATCACAGCTCTTACTTCGTATAGCTTCTTATTCTCGCCAAGGAATTTGGCATTTTCCAGAATGGTCTGATTACTCTCTCCAGTTACGAAAATATGCTCATCCCTGTCAAAGGCTTTTACATCCAGCATCACGCCGTCTGTCACCTCTAATAAACTAGGATAATTCCAAAATGGTATCATCCCGTTGCTATCAATTAACGTCCCCAAATGTTCCGTCTTCGCCAAACGAAACAGACTTTCTATAAACTCCGGTTGCAACATACATTCACCACCGGATACCGTAATCCCGCGGATAAAAGGCATTTGTTTTTTTACAATCGCAAATACCTCTTCCGCAGTCATTTCCTTTGTTTTTGGTGTGCTGTCATGCGGACAGACTTTTATGCAAGTATCACATGACACACATTTTTCCGAATTAAAAACCACTTCTTTCCCTTGCATTTCAAGAGCTCCTGCCGGACATTGCCCCACACAAATGCCGCAGTTGATACAGTGTTTTCTTGTTTCCGGATTGTGACAATATTTGCAATCCAAATTACACCCTTGCAAAAAAATTGCCGTTCTATTCCCAGGTCCATCCACGGAACTAAAAGGAATGATTTTTGTGACAATACCCTTCATGGCTATCGCACCTTTCTCTCCAAAATATGTCCATTTTTGGATGCTCCAAGTCCCAATGCTGTAGTATCTTGAATTACCGCCTTACCGGCATTTAATTTTTCCATTTCAGAACGTTTTACCAAGTACCCGGTTACTCGAATCACATCACTATCACTGGAATAGAAGGACATATAACGTAAATCCTTTTGGAAGGCGCCTTTGATAATATCCATAACATATTCCGGATTTCTGTGTACCGTTAAATCAATTGGGAAAATATCTCCTGTTCCTGACGGAAAATATTTATGAAACTTGGATAACACATTTAATTGATCAATCAATTCTTCCGGTTCTTCCCCAATCGGAATACGCGTTCCCGGAGTCACACCTTGATCCTCTGCCAAACCAACCTGTGCATGTAAAAGGAAATGTCCATTGGTCCCTTCACAATATGGATTGGTATGATTCTGATTGAAGGCATCTATTATTTCCATAATTTCCACACCAAGCGCATTGGCATTTTCATCATGTCCATATCTACCTTGCATGCCCTCTTTTTTTAACAAAATATTTACTGCATCTGCCATACCTACCAGACCAAACATGGCAGTAAATTTTTCTCTCTGAATAAACCCTTCCTGTGCCAAGAAATTGTTTTCAAAGAATCCACTTTCTTCTACTTCGAATTTAATTCTGGCATCCATATATTTGGCCATCACATCCATGACATAAGGAAGTTGATTCTTCTTAAAGTCTTCAATAGACGCAGCTCTTTTTGCAATATTTCCAAGTATTAAACGGCACAAGGTATAAGAACCACCACCTAACAACAAGCCGTTGTAACAGCTGGCAATCACATACTTCTCTGACAGCTCCTTCACAAACATCTTGTGATTTGCGAAACTTGGCTTTGCCGATACCAAGGCACATTCCACCGCTTCCTTTAAATAAGCATCATCACTAACGCCTTCTTCATATTTCAATGACAAGTTCGGAACTGCATCCTGCAATTCTTTTTCTGCCTCAAAAATATAATGCGCAATTTTAGAAGGTTTTGGTCCAATGTCTGCATGCGCAAAGGAATCTAACACTGTACGGTCCACATTCAGCAAAAACATTTTTATCAGTTTTGCTGCCATTTCCTCGGAAACAGTATCCACAAATGGCTCTAACAATTCATCCAACTGGCCCAAATAAACCGGATAATTGGTTACACTTGGTACATGCTTGTAGAATATTAGCAAGGTATTTAAAGCTTCCATCAAATCTGTAGGAGCCTTTAAATCCAAATATTTGCAGCCTTCCTTCATTAATTTCTGATAGTCCGGTGCGATGTAGCGAGGACGTAAAGGTGCATGTCCCTCTGATAAATCACAAATGCATCGCTCTTCTGCCGGAACAAATAAAAGTTCATCTAATCCTTCCGGTAAATCCAGTACTTCCAGCAATGAATCCGCCTGGTTTGCAAGGCAAGTTACTTTTTGTTCATGCGTCAATTCTGCACTTTTTATAATCCCTAAAATATCTTCCCGTGTTTTTTCTACACGTTCCATGGAAATCGGTCTCATGATTCTCCTCCTTTTTCCAACAATCTTTCAGAAAAACCTTCTTTTCCGAAAAAAAGTTTTGCTGAAAAATCGTTTCACCTTCTTTATTTTTAAGAATACCGAATCAAGAGTTGCCCCCCGATTCGGTATTCTTTTCAGTGGTTTCCCACATAGTATTTATAGAAATTAATCTAATTCGTAAACATCACCATAAGCTGCTTCGAACTCTTCCTGAGATGTAGGAACAGTGATTTCGCCGCTAACGATCTTTGCTTTTACTTCTTCTACTGCTGCGATTACGTCGTCAGATAAAAGAGTTGTAGTAGGAGCGATGTCAACACCTTCTGCAGAAAGGTCATATACAACTTCTCCACCAGCAAGAGATCCGTTTACAAGATCTTCTACTGTATCATAAACTGCAACGTCTACTCTCTTCATTGCTGAAGTAAGAACTGAGTCTGGAGCTAAGTAGTTCTGGTCAGTATCTACACCGATTGCATAGATTCCATCACCAGCTTCGCTACAAGCTTCGATTACACCAAGACCTGTACCACCTGCTGCGTGGAAGATGATATCAGCGCCATTTGTGATCATCTGAGTAGCATCTGTTTTACCAATTGCTGAATCAGAGAAGCTGTTTGCGTTCATCTGCTGTACTGTACAATCTGGGTTTGCATCAAGAACACCTGCTACATATCCATATCCGAATAAGTGCATTGTTTCAGAAGCCATACCAAGGACAAAACCAACGTTGTTTGTTTCAGTTGTAAGACCTGCTACATATCCTACTAAGTAAGAAGCCTGTTCCTGTCTGAAAGTAAGGCAAGTAACGTTGTCTAAATCTGCATTTGTAGAATCATCAATGATTGCGAAGCTAACATCCGGGTTTGCTTCTGCTGCTTCTCTAGTAGCATCTGCAAGCATGTAACCTACGCAAATGATTAAATCATAATCTTCGTCAACAAAAGTTTCAATGTTGCTAGCATAATCAGAGTCTGTGCTAGATTCCAAGTAGTTTACTTCTACTCCGAAAGCTTCTTCTGCTTCCTGTAATCCTTCCCATGCTGACTGGTTGAAGGACTGGTCATTTACACCACCTACGTCTGTTACAAGACCGATCTTGTAAGTAGTGTCAGATGAAGTTGCGTCAGCTGTTTCTGTGGATGCTGCTGATTCTCCACTTGTGCTGTCAGCTGAGTCTGTGCTTCCGCATGCTACCATAGACATAGCCATTGAAGCGCATAATACGACTGCTAAAAACTTCTTTTTCATATTGTTCTCCTTTTCTCCGTGGCTTTCGCCGTTTTTTATTGTAACTCATCTACTATAGTAGATGGATGAGTAACCCCTTTTACTGTTGATCTTTTTTAATCAACTCACGCAAAGCTTCCACTGCTGTTTTAATGGCAAGTTCTGTATCGTGAACCTGTTTGTTGGGCAATCCCTTTTTTGCCCGTTCTTGATTTGCGACAACCAAGAAGCAAGAGCCCACTCTGACGCGCAAGAAACTTCCTGCAATAAAAAGTGCTGCGCTTTCCATTTCCGATGCTAAGCAGCCCATGCGAAGCCATGCCTGCCATTTATTTTCTAATTCATAACTAACCGGCATTACTTCCGGTTCATGCTGTCCATAAAAAGAATCTTTGCATTGCACAACCCCTGCATGATAACGAAGTCCTTGTCTCTCTGCAGCATTTACAAGTGCATTTGTTACGGTAAAATCCGGTACTGCCGGATATTCAATCGGTGCAAATTCACGACTGGTTCCTTCCATACGAATTGCGCCGGTAGAAATAACGATATCGCCACCTTCTACCTCTTCCTGCATACCTCCGCAAGTACCCACACGAATAAACGTATGCGCACCACATTTTGATAATTCCTCTATAGCTATAGAAGCAGAAGGTCCACCAATGCCCGTAGAAGTAACACTTACCTTTACCCCATCCAATGTTCCTGTATATGTAACATACTCGCGGCTATCTGCCACCAACACCGGATTTTCAAAGTGTGCTGCTATCTTCTCACAACGCTTCGGATCTCCTGGCAAAATCACATATTTACCAATATCCTCCGGTCCAACACCAACATGGTACTGTTTTCCAGAACCTTCTGTATAATCAACCATATTTTCCTCCTATATAATAGAACGGACTTTTGTCCAATTTTCTTTTTGGACCTTTGTCCTCTTTGCCGTCCCTTTATGTCTTGATTTTATCCACATCTTCTAGTTTTCAAAAGGACATTTGTCCATATTTTTGTAGTTTCTTACAATTTATATAGTTTTAAACGAGGAATTTTGTCTATTTTTACCTCAAAATTACAGAAAAATAGCAACTCGGTGCTCACCCTGTTGTGCCTCTTCCGAGTTGCTGTATTTCTTAACCTATTATGCCTTCCGAAACGACAATTGTCAAGGTGTCTTCGGACATTTGTCACTTCTTTTCCCTTTTGCATCCCTCTCTCTTCCCATAAAAGAGACATAAGTTTCTTTCTAACTTCCCATAAATAAAGGAAAAGGAACGAACCCCCTCTGTTCGTTCCTTTTAATTACACCGACATCGTTTCCGAATATATCATTTGTCGTTGTTTTAAATCCAGTTCAATTTTCTCCGCCAATACAAAATGATTTTCTCGAATCATATCCGCCTCCCGGATTAGACTTTCAATTTCCATACGCACATTTTCAAACGAAGCATCGGAATTTGTATGTACAAATTCTTCCTTGTCTCCTCTTTTCTGTGTGCTCTGACAATTGCTGGGAAGATCTGCGTATAATTCTGTACTCAGGAATTTCTGATGTATTTCCTGTATTTTCTTGGTGTCCAATAACAAATCTTCTAACTTTCTCTGTTTGTCTTCTCTTAAATCATCTTCTCCTAATAAGATATGCTTTGCCGCATTCATAAAATTTCCCATTTGTTCCTTCTTTAACAATAGGATCTCTTCACGGCTCACGCAAGACTCCAAACGCTGTTGATACAATGTTGCAAGGTCTTCATCTTTTAAGTTTTGCTTCATAACTACCCGCTCCTCTCAAGAATGCTGTCCTTTTGTACCCCTCTTTTTCCTCATTGTCTTTTTATTATATCGAACTTTTTTATAAATTATTTAGAATTTTGAAATAATTATATTTTTTTGTTAATTGTATACAATTTCGACACATTTTTTTGTTCTATTTGCGCAAAAAAGAGGACTTACAAGAAGTCCTCTTTTCTTCATCCCGATTTCGATCCAGTGAAGCACGCGCCACCTTCTCTACTCCGTCCACACGTAAAATCCGATTTCGATTTCATGAAGCACACGCCATGTCCTCTACTCCTTCACTTCTGTCTACGTGTTTCTTTGTATCTTTACTATATCAGCCAGGCTCATAATTGTCAATCAATTATATGCATTTCTACGTTATTTACAGTTTTTATGCATCTGTTTTTGTACAAAATAACAAATTGTGAATATTTTGTCAGTTTATTTATAGATTGTAATCTGGTTCTTTCCTTGGTTCTTGGACTGATACAATGCTTCATCTGCTTGTTTGTACAATTCATCAAAATCCATTTCCCCATCTTTAATTTCTCGCACGCCTACGGATACTTTCAAGCTATCAATCGGTCCCACCTGTGTACGATTCAATTTCACCAGTAACAACCGTAACATTTCCATCAAACTGCCTTGATCAAAGGATTCTTCCATGGGATTGCTTGCAATAAAGAAAATAAATTCATCGCCGCCAAGTCGTCCCGCCAAATTTTCTTTTGGTATATAGGATCCAAGACCTTCTCTTTTACATGAAACAGCATTTCTTCTTACATGAAACGTCGCTAGAGCCACGTCGCAAAATGTAATCAATGCCTCATCTCCTACTTGATGTCCATATGTATCATTTATTCCTTTAAATTTATCAATATCCATAATAACCAAGGCTTTGTATGTTCCATCTTGTTTTTTCAAAACATGCTCCACCTCATTTACAAAGGCCCCTCGATTGTACAGTCCTGTTAAACCGTCAAAATTCGAACGAATTTCCAATTCACTTTGCGTCGCCTGATAATTTCGAATCAAAACCTGGGTTCCCAAATAATCCAATTGCCCCTTGATACGATTCTTTTGCGCATAATAATGAATAAACACAGCTAATGCCGTAAACAAAATTGCAACAAATGCATCGGGAATATAGGTCTCTGCCGGCTTATCAATCCCGGTAATATTCAAATACACCAGAAGGGACAACGCATAGAAGCCGCCCATGGTAACCATATTATCCGTAAAAAGAGTTGCCTGCAGTACAATAATTGCTGCATACAAAGTCGTGCGATCCGGACTTTCTTCGACTGCAATGGCAATTCCAAAACTACTCAACAAAAACATAATCAAATAAACAAACACCTTGGAATATCGATAAAATAATTCATTTTTTGCAAGCGCCACCGTACACAAAACACCTGATGACACTGCATAGGCAATATACAATTGTTGAAACCGTGTCAAATAGAAACGCGACACAAAGGATAATAACACCATAATCATACTGGTTATAAAGGTAAGAATCACCACTTGTACCGCAATGTGTCCATTGTTTTCCCGAATCTGATCCTGACAGGATTGATAGGATTCTTTTGTATATCCATAATAAATTAAATTTTTCAATAGCCCGTTCTCCTTCCAAGTAATTTCTAGTTCGAAATATACTTGTATCATTATTATATGATATCTTTTCGAAAAATGATTGTAGAAATTCTGTTTTTATCATAAAATATTTGAAAATAGGAGGTTTTTTATGAACGTACAGGAAGAAGCAAAAAAATTAAAGGCCGCATCACCTGTTCTTGCCGCCTCTTCCAATGAAATGCGCAATAATGCCCTCTTGGCCATTGCAAAAGCTTTGGAAGAAAAAAAAGAACAGATTTTTGCAGAAAATCAAAAGGATTTAACTGAAGCCATCGCCAATAGATTAGATGACTCTATTATGAAGCGCTTACGGTTTGATGAACATAAATTAGAAGATGTCACAAAAGGGTTAGAGCAATTAAGCACACTGCCGGATCCTCTTGGAAAAAAATTACTTTCCAGAGAATTAGACAAGGATTTGACTTTATATCGTATCACTTGTCCCATCGGTGTCATTGGGGTTATTTTCGAAGCTCGCCCGGATGCCTTGGTTCAGATTGCATCCCTTTGTATCAAAAGCGGCAACTGCGCCATTTTAAAAGGTGGTAAAGAGACAAAATATACCAATAAGATTTTGTTTGAAATCATTCATAAAGCCGTTATTTCTGCCGGATTACCAACGGATTGTTTACTTCAGGTAGAACAGCACAACGAAATTGACGAATTACTTTCTTGCGAAGGCTATGTAGACTTACTGATTCCTCGTGGATCCAATTCCTTTGTGCAATATATTATGGAACATACCAAGATTCCGGTAATGGGCCACGCCGATGGTGTTTGTCATATTTACGTAGATGAAAAAGCAGATTTAGAAAAAGCAATTCCTATTTTATTAGATGCAAAAACGCAATATACCGCTGCATGTAATGCGGTAGAAACCATTTTGGTACAACGCAGTATTTCACAGGTATTTTTATTGGATCTTGCCAATGCTTTTTGGGAAGCCGGCATCAAACTTCGCGGTACTGCAGAAGTATCCCAAATTATTCCATGTGAAATCATGGCAGAAAATGATTTCCACCAAGAATACTTGAGTTTAACAGTTTCTTTAAAACTTGTAGACGACGTCAAAGAAGCCGTTACCCACATTAACACCTATGGTTCTCACCATACGGATTGTATCCTTACCGAAGATCAAGCTACTGCAGACTACTTTATGCAAATGGTAGACTCTGCCGGTGTTTACCAAAACTGTTCCACACGTTTTGCCGATGGATTCCGTTATGGATTTGGAGCCGAAGTAGGTATCAGTACCAGCAAGCTTCACGCCAGAGGTCCTGTTGGATTAGAAGGTTTGGTAACCTACAAATACAAACTCTTTGGTCATGGAAATATTGTTGGCGATTACGCTTCCGGAAAGAAGCAATTTCATTTTAAAGACTTAGACTAATACAAAAAGGGAAGCTTTCGCTTCCTTTTTTTAATCTTTTTGTTTCTAACCAATCCTAACTTTTCTGGCAAAGTTGAGTCCTGATGCATCTCTCGTAACAATCAACAGTGGTCTTTTGTTTATTTTTTTCTCCATATACGCCACTACTCGATTCCTCTCTTCCTCCGTAAAAGCAGAAAAAGGTTCATCCATAAAAATCAAATCTGAAGGAACAGAAAAGGCTCTCACAATAGAAACCATTCTTTTTTCCGCCTCATTCAATTGTTGCACCGGCAATTTTGCACGGTCTTCGGAGAGAAACGGGCTCAAAAAATGAATAGCACTTTTTATCGTTGTATTTTTATGAACCATTGCCACATTTTCTGCAGCACTACACGCCTCTAATAAACGATTCTCTTGAAATACCACACCGTACCCCAGGGAACTATACTTATAATCTCCCATAAAACGAATTCTACCGGCATCCGGTTCTTCTAGCCCCAACAAAATCCGAATAAGTGTGGTTTTTCCACTTCCCTCTGGGCCTTCCAGTGCATAAATTTTTCCTTCCTCCAAATCGATGGAAAAATGATCTAACACTTTTCTCCCATTATAAGCCTTGCAAACATCTTCTACACAAATTGTCATTTTTCTTCTTTCCCCCATAACGCCGGCAAATAAATATACCGTACCTTAGACCAGAAGGACATTTTATATACCTTTGCCATTTCCAAAATTCTTTTGTCTATTTTTTTCATACAATACCCTCTTTTCACCTTAAAGAATAGCACATTTGGCAGTTAAATGGTTGAAATTATAAACTTTTTATTATCTTTCTTCAAATCGTTTGACTTCCGTATTTTTTCGATTTATACTCTACTCTTGTAGGCAAAGAAACAGAGGGTCTACAGAGGGAGCGTATAAGTAAGATGGAAAAAAACATCAAAGTAAATCTTGAAAATGAAAAAAACTTAAAGGAATTCATTCACATGAATCGTGATTCCCAGTGTCAGATTGACATTCGCAGCGGACAGAAATACGTAGATGGAAAATCCCTTCTTGGTTTATTTACCTTAAATCTGTTGCAACCGGTTCACGTATCCTTAATCGGCGACGAAAACAAAGTTCAGGATCTTGTTCAATCCTATAACGCACATCATTTGATCGTCGCATAACACAATCTAACAGGCCCAATTGTTTGGGCCTTATTTTTTTGTCTTTTTTTAGAAAAATATCATTTCTTCTACATTATTTCCTATGCAAAAACAGTTATAATTAGTAATGCACGGAAGCAATTCCATATTCGGAGTTTCGAAAAAGGAGGGGGTTTATGTCCTTAAAAATCTCAGATATTCCAAATATCATCATTACTCGTTTATTTCAAGGCAATCGAGCCGACAAAACAACAACCGGAACAGAAGAAGTCAAAAGCAAAAATATAGATACAGACTCCTATGTTTCCACTATAGCTGAGATGCAGAACCCTGCACCTTGTGAAAACTATAATTATTTACGCAGTTTAGCGCTATCCAGTGAAAAAAGTGAAGCGGGTGTCAGCAATATTTCAAAAGCCGGTGGCATCACCATCGCCATTGAAAATTTTAATACAGAACCGACAGCATCCGGTGAAGTATCCTCTTCTGAGAGTGCCGGTGGTAGTGGTTCTTCCAGTGATGACAGCAGTTCTTCCGAAACCACCGAAACATCGATTGTATATAGAAATGGGGAAGCTTATTTGCAAAAAATAACAACCGATGCTTCCGGTAACGAAACGGTTACCTACACCAAATTGTAAAATTCAAAAGATATTTATCCTCTATATATTGTTACAATACATTTCTCTAGCAAAAAACCTGCAGATATTCTCTGCAGGTTTTTTATTACAGTAAAGATGCAACTGTCTCTTCTAATTCTTTCATATCCTCTGTAGGCTCAAAACGGGCAACTACATTTCCACTTCGATCCACTACGAACTTTGTAAAGTTCCATTTGATGTCCGGATTTGTTTTATAGTTCTTGTCTAACTTCTTTAACATTACATTCATAGCCAAAGCCTTCGGGCCTTTTCCAAATCCTTCAAATCCCTTCTGCTGTTTCAAAAAGGTATAAAGAGGAAGCTCTCCTTCTCCGTTTACATCAGATTTTGTCATCTGTGGGAACTGTGTATTGTATTTTAAGGTGCAGAATTCATGAATCTCCTCGTCTGTTTCGGGAGTCTGGCCCGCAAACTGATTGCAAGGAATATCTAAAATTTCAAGACCCTTGTCATGATACTTCTCATACATTTCTTCCAGTTCCTTGTACTGAGGTGTGAATCCGCATCCGGTAGCTGTATTTACTACCAAAACAACTTTTCCCTCAAAATCCTTCATAGCTACGTCTTCACCCTGTGGATTCTTAACCGAATAATCATAAAAGCTCATATGTTACCTCCTATTTTTAATTTATGTGTTTCGATTTATTTTTTGTTCTTTGATTGTGCACAATTTAATTTTACATAATTCTTCAAAAAAGTCAAGTTTTTTTATTATCTTTCATTTTTTTTTTATATTATCCCTATATGTTCTGCGATAAAATGTGATTAGTGGGAATATGCCACAGGAAAGGATGGAACGCTATGGGCGAAAAACAAAACTATTCTTCCATTTCTCATTTTTTTGAGCAATTAACCCAAGGAACGCAGACGGCTAAATTTGATGATTGCTTCCGACAGATTCAGGAAGTATTGCCTTCTGTTGCCCCGGATCAGAATATTGGACGTATTTGTTTTCAATTAATGGGTGGCCAATCTATTTTAGGTCAAATTGCGGAAAACGGTATCAAAGTACTCTATGACAACCCATTAGGTGCCGGTGATGTTCCCCATGTTAAAATGAACCGTGATCAAACCGGAACCACCTTTTCCTTTATGACTTACCCCGTCAAAGGCCATACCTTCACAGAAGAAGAATTATTTTTGGTAGATGCTATCACCCATTTTTCATTTTTGCTACTAAGCCAATCCCGCGCAGCTGTTCTCTTGGAACGGGCACAAATTACAGACCCTCTTACTTTGGGACTGAATTTAAATGGGCTAATGCGCATAGGAAAATCTTTCATTGAAAAAGGACAAATTTCTAAATATTACGGTGTATTTTTAAATATCAAAAATTTCAAATACATCAATCAAAATGTAGGCCCCTCCAACGGTGATTATCTTTTAAAGAAATTACATCAACGTTTGAGTAATACCTTGCAAAACGACGAAGCCTGCGCCCGCCTTGGCGGAGACAACTTTATTCTTTTAATACGAAAAGAACGCTTGGATATTTTCTTAAAACGGAACACGATTTTAACCTTTGATATGCATACTGCAAATCCTACACCTCCGGTATCTTTGGAACTGCGTATGGGAATTTATGCCGCACGCGAAGGCGATCAAATGGCAGATATTATGAGCAAAACCACCAGTGCCTTTGCCCAAAGCCGCATGGAAGGAAATGCAGATATTGTCTGGTTTGAAGACTATATGATTGAGCAGGAAATTCAAGCCAAGCAAGTAGGCTCGATGTTCCCCGAAGCAATAGCGAACAAAGAATTTCTTGTTTACTATCAGCCAAAAGTATTACTAAACTCTCATGAGTTATGTGGCAGCGAGGCACTTGTCCGCTGGATGCGAAACGGCGAATTGATTCCTCCTATGGCTTTTGTCCCTGCCTTGGAAAAAAGTGGAAATGTATGCGAACTGGATTACTATGTTTTTGAACAGGTATGCAAGGATTTAAAAGAATGGGAGTCCCAAGGAATTCAGCCGGTTAAAGTTTCCACGAATTTCTCCAAAAACCACTTAATGGAACCCAATTTTGGAGATCGTATTTTAAGTCTCATTCAACAATACGATGTAAATCCTGCTTATTTGGAAATTGAACTTACCGAAACCCGTTCCAACAAAGATATTCCTGCAATGGACGATTTTATTTTACGTATGAAAGAAAACGGACTCTCTATCTCCATTGATGATTTCGGAACCGGATATTCTTCCTTAAACTTATTAAAGGATTTGCATGTAGATACCATTAAGTTGGACCGCGCCTTTGTTTACAATATTGAAAACGAAAATCTTCCGGATCGTATCGTCATTAAAAACATTGTAAATATGGTAAAAGAACTGGGCATGGAAGTCATTGCCGAGGGAGTAGAAACCCAAGCACAGGTAGATTTCTTAAAGAGTATTCGTTGTAATATGGCTCAAGGATATCTATTCGATAAACCGCTCCCCAAGGACGAATACGAGCTTCGACTTACCAAAAAGCGTACCTATAAATTGAACGCAGAAGTATAAAAATTCAACTAATTTTCAGTTTACTATTGACGTTTCTCCTTAAATGATAAAAAATAAAAGAAAAAGTCTTTATTTTATACAAATTTCTCCGATATATAGGGAAAGAAGATGAAGACCATCAAGAAAGGAGAAACGTCATCATGATAGAGAAAATGACAAGGGTGACAGGGCCACCCGGTACGACCACCTTTATCTATGAGCCAACGGAAGGACGACGGCGAGTAGAATCTACACCTGTGATAGACACAGGCACAGGTTCCGGACTCTTTTGGAATCTTATTCAAAATGAACAAGAGGAATTAGAGAAACGGCGCCGACGGCGGGTTATGGAAGAAGAGACTGAAGAACAAGAAGTTTTACTGCAGGAACAGTACATTCCCAGAAGACTTCCTTCTGACTACGGGGAGAATCAGAGAGTTATGTTAAATGCACACACACCGGATTATACATCAGCCGGTATTATAGTTGGGGAAAGAGAACCGGAAGGGCAAAAATTTGATTCTCGTGGATAGGAGATTATATGTCAGAAAAAAATATTTAAAAGGCGAAAGCTCTCGAATGAGAAACTTTCGCCTTTTCATTTTTTATCAGATTTGTTCACGAGCCCTTTAAGATAAAACCATACGGTCACTGACTGCGTCTTCTCCGGCCACTGCCTCAAATTTATGTAACAAATCCTCAACCTTTAAATTTTTCTTTTCTTCTCCGGATACATCTACCACAATTTTTCCTTCGTTCATCATAATCAAACGATTTCCATGGGCAATTGCATCCCTCATATTATGTGTAACCATCATAGTCGTTAAATGATTTTGCTCTACAATTCGATCTGTGGCTGCAAGAACCTTTGCCGCTGTCTTTGGGTCTAAGGCTGCTGTATGTTCATCCAACAACAAAAGTTTTGGTTTTTCCATGGTAGCCATCAATAGCGTTAACGCCTGTCGCTGTCCTCCGGATAAAAGACCAACCTTTGCAGTCAAACGATCTTCCAATCCCAAATCCAAACTAGCCAACAATTCTCTGTAATGTTTCTGCTCTGCGGCAGTTACACCCCATTTTAAAAAGCTTCTATGTTTTCCGCGTCTAGCCGCCAATGCCATATTTTCAACGATCTGCATATCCGCAACAGTTCCCGTCATAGGATCTTGAAATACGCGTCCTAGATGTGGCGCTCTTTCATGTTCACATAAACCGGAAACATCTTTTCCATCGATATAAATGGCACCGGAATCCACCGGCCAAACCCCTGCAATCGCATTCATTATAGTGGATTTTCCTGCACCGTTACCTCCAATAACCGTACAGAAATCTCCATCATGTAATGTAAAGCTAACCCCATTTAATGCTACTTTTTCATTAATGGTACCGGGATTGAAGGTTTTCTTAATGTCTACAACCTCTAGCATTGTACTTCCTCCCTTCCAAGTCCACTTTTCTTATTTTCCTTTGCCACCTTCTTAAAGGAGGTTTTTCTCTTTTCTTTTAAGTAAGGCACCGCCAAGAATACCGCTACGACAATTGCTGTTAAAAGTTTCATATCGTTTGCCGGGAATTTTAACCACAAAACAAAAACATAAACCAAGTAATAGATAATTCCACCCACTACTACAAAAGATAATCGCAACATAAAGTTTCTGTTTTTACGGAAAATAGCTCCACCAATAACTTCTCCAATAATAACAGCCGCAAGTCCAATAACAATGGCTCCTCTTCCCATATTTACATCGGCAAATCCCTGATACTGTGCTAACATACCACCGGACAATGCAACAATCCCGTTACTTAATGCTAAGGCAATCACTTTCATCATACCGGTGTTAATTCCCTGTGCTCTAGACATGTTGGGATTAATTCCTGTGGCACGAATAGCAGAACCCTGCTCCGTTCCCAAATATGCATATAACGCTACAATTACAACTGCACAGCAAAGAATCATAATCAAGATAGTTCTGGTTAAATACTGCGCATTAGAAGTAAAATACAGCTGCACCTGATTGACATTAATGGCTTGATTTGCTTTTCCCATAATATTTAAGTTTATAGAGTATAACGCAATCTGAGTCAAAATACCGGCTAAAATATCCGGAATGCCAAACACGGTATGTAAAATACCTGTAACCAAACCTGCAATAACGCCTGCAAAAAAGGATACCAGAAGCGCTATCTCCGGATTCCAACCACCCATAATAAGCATAATGCAAACAGCTCCTCCTGTTGCAAAAGAACCATCTACAGACAAATCTGCAAATTGTAACATACGAAATGTTAAAAATACACCTAGAGCCATAACACCCCAGATCAAACCTTGGGCTACTCCTCCCGGGCAAGAACGAAGTAACGCCGATGGATCAAGTGTGGAAAAATACGCTGCCACTTTTACTTCCTCTCTTTCAAATTACTCCTCTGAGTCAGTTTCTACTGCTTCATAATCTTCCGGCATTTCAAAGCCAATTGCTGCTGCGAATTCCGGATTGTATTTCTTCGTTGTAGTGCTTGCTGTCTGAATCTCCATAGTTGCCGGATCTGCACCATTTGTTAAAATCTCTACTGCCATTTCACCAGCTGCATATCCGATATCATAGTAGCTGATAGAAAGTGTTGCTAGACCACCTGCAGACATCATGTTCTCTTCACCACAGATAACAGGAATTCCTGCCGGCTCACAAATATTTGCAACAATAGTCATATTAGATGCTGCTGTGTTATCGGTTGGAATATAGAAGCAATCGCATTCTGCAGCTGCTGTAGAAACAACGGACTGCATATCATTGGAATCTGCAAAAGTATATTCCTGATATGCTACACCATCTTCTTCTAAATATTTTTCAATTTCCTGTGCCTGGTAAGCAGAATTTGCTTCTGCAGAACAATATAAAATTGCTACCTTTTCTACATCAGGAACCAATTCCAAAATCATATCTTCCTGCTGATCCAATGGAGCCAAATCAGAAGTACCGGTAACATTCATCCCTGTAGTTCCATCCCAGCTATCAAAAGCAAGTGCTGTTGCATAGTCTGTTACGGATGTACCAACAATCGGGATGGTAGAAGTGGCTGATACCGCAGCCTGTAAAGCAGGTGTTGCGTTTGCCATAATCAAATCATAATCATTGGAAACAAATCCGGTAACAATGGTAGAACATGTAGCAGAGTCACCCTGCGCATTCTGTAAATCGAAGGTTACCTCATCCCCTAAGTTCTCTGTCAAGGCATCCATAAATCCCTGTGTTGCCGCATCCAAAGCATCATGCTGTACCAACTGGCAAATACCTACTGTGTAAGTAGCATCTGCATTTACTGTCGTGGTAGTTTCTGATGTTGCTTCTTCGGTAGATGCTGTCTCTGTGCTACCGCAAGCTGTCGCTGACACAGCCATAACACCACAGAGAAGTGTTGCTAATAATCTCTTTTTCATACGAAAACCTCCTCATATTTATCCATAATAAAAGAAGTAGTCGCCGCCACTTTAAACCGTTGCACTTTAAAGGGGCAAAGCAACCACTTCTTTAGTTTATCTGTCATACTTGTTTTCGTCAAGTATTTCCACTATTCAGAATCCTTTTTTAAAGCCTTATCGCTGACACCTAAATTGCCTAAATTCCATTGCACCGTCACAGATTCCATAGATTTTTCCGTCATTCCCATATCCAGGAAATGAATCACCAATTCACCCAAATCTCCTTCATGGAAGGAAATACTACTAATGGGCTTTTCATATTTCCAGTTTAATCTACTATTGTCAAAGCTCACTACAGATATATCATCCGGAATTTCACTTCCCATGGATTCAATATATGCAGAAGCAGGATAAGCGACTTCATCCGAACAAAATAGAAATGCCGTACAATCCAATCTACGCTGTTCCAGGAAGGTAACAAACTCCTGGTTGCTCAACGGATCCGACAAATCTTTCGCAGATATATGGAACACATGCTCTTTCTCGTTTTCCATTTCCATATCTCTGCAAGCAGATAAATATCCATACTGCTGATATACGCCTCTTGGCATATCCGTACAAAATACCGCAGCAATCTGTTGATGTCCGTTTTCCAACAGATGTCTGGTCAAATGATAAGAACCCTCAAAATCATCTGCCTTAAACACCGGATAATTCAGATTTGGATAATTATGCTGATACATAAAAATCTTCGTACCACGCGTCTCTAAGGACTGTAGTAAATCCGCATTGGTGGTAGGGGTTGTAGCAAAGCATTGTAGCAACAACAACTTGGGTGGATACTGCAACAATTTTTCCAATTGCACACGTTCCTTCTCAAAGTCCATGTCACTGGCCATGATTTCCACACGATAATGCTGTTTTTCAAAATGCTCTTTCATATTTTCCAATAAGGACTTATATAAATATTCCTCCGGTCTGGAAAAAAGGAAAACCACATCTATGCCTTCTCGTTCCGGTACTTTTCCGGTTAGCTGACGTCCACTTCCTTGGCGGCTGACAAGGTATCCTTCCTCCTCCAAAGTAGTAAGAGCCATACGTACCGTATTTCTGCTAACCTGATATACTTTTGCAATTTCCGATTCCGTAGGAAATTGACTTTCGCCACGACTCAAACTATCAAAAATACGCTCTTTTAATGCTTCCAGTAAATAGTCACTCTTTTTCATACTTATTCACCCCTTACCTCGCATTTTTATATAAATATTATAATTTTCTACAAATAAGATGTCAAAGAATTATATGTGTGAATTCTGTGTTTTCTATAACCAAAAAGAGGGCCCGCTTTCGCGGGCCACTCAGGTTCTATATTTTTTTCATTGATTTGTTAATATGTTTGCCAGTCTACACTAATCTGTCCGGTACCATCGGAAACTGTAGTATACACATGATTGCTTCCGCTTTCCCATACGACATTTCCTGCAGAATCTTTTTTAATAAACTTAAATTCAATGGTGGTATTCGCCGGTACACTCACATCATAGAACCATGATGGATAACTTGCGATACTTTCTGTTGAATTGAATAACGGTCCAATGGCCTTATCCGTATCCCATGCACCTAATTCCTCTACATTTCCAACCAAATAAACATTTGTGCCATAATCTGTAGAAGCATTATTTACAATAAATCTGGTTGCCACCTGTGAACCGGTTAATACCTCAAAGGTATCTCCATAAGAACTACTGTCTCCACTTGCAGTTGTCAAAGTAATGGTATACTCTCCGGCGCTTACAGATGGAACAATCACTTCTACTGCTGTATCACTCCAGCTGGAGATGGTTGCTTCTGTAGTTCCAAAAGTAACAGTTCCTGCTGTAGTTCCAAATCCACGTCCGGAAATAGTTACCGTATTTCCTGCAATTCCCATACCAGGGTCTACGTTTCCGACACTCACACTGTGTTCACTTGCTGTGTAAACCCATACAGCAGCTGCTCCTGCTCCTAAAGTAAAGGAATCTACGCTTCCGGAATCGCTTACTTGAATGCTATTTCCATTCATAACAGAATCCAATGCATCTGTGTACTGTCCTGCCGGCAAGTCTGTATAAAGTCCGGAAATAGAATAGGAAGTATTTTCGTTTCTATTTACTGCTACCAATACTACATCATTGCCAAATTCTCTTTCGTAGATTAAAACATCATCATTTACCCATCTTTCCTGGGTTGTTCCATAAGCAAGTGCTCCGTTTTCTTTGCGAAGTGGTGCCAACTTACTGATTACCTGATATGCCGTAGTGCTTGTATCAAAAGATGTCATATCTCCACGGTTGTATGGATCACTACTACCCTGCAAATATTGCTCACTACCATAATAAATGGTAGGCACACCTCTGGAAGTCAATAACAATACATATGCTTCATTCACCGCACTTTGATTATCAGAAGCCAAGGTCATAAAACGGCTCATGTCATGATTATCAATAAATGTAACCTGATCATTCACTTCATCATAATCACTTGCAGTAGCTACAAGAACATCATACAAATCTTCCATCGTGGAATCTTCTGTTCCCACTGCGGAACGTACTGCATTTGCAAAACGGAAATCCAACAAACTCATACCACTTTCATTTGCAAAAGAAGTCATTTCAGAATCATTGGAAGTACCGCCGTTGTACCACTCTCCAAATACAAACACTTCATGTTCTTCATAAATACTGCTTAACCAATTGGTCTGCCAACCTTCCGGCATATGTTTCACTGCATCTACACGAATACCATCCACGCCAAGATCCAACCACTTATCAATGGCGTCTTTTAAATAGGTATCCACGGTGGAATTCATCTGGTTCAAATCTGCAAGTCCATACAAACTATGATAAATTCCGTTTTCTAAAGTACTATAGTCCGTCCATTCTTCATGATTGAACAAACCTAAGTAATCGTTGGAAAAAGTTCCAATCTGTTCACCGTATTTGTAAAGCGCTCCATCTTCCGGGAAGGTTAATCCATCATATTCCGCGGTAGATGTATGATTCGGTGCAAAATCAATCACTACTTTAATGCCATTTTCATGGGCTACTTCAATCAATTCCACAAATTCTTCCTCTGTTCCGAAGGCTTCATTTGTTTCAAAGAAATCCTTTGCCCAATAACCATGATAGGATGCACAATTATTACTTGGATCCAAAGTCATGATATTTTCTACCGGTGAAGATATCCAAATTGCAGTTACACCTAAATTCGTCAAGTAACCATCTTGAATCTTTTGTGTAACCCCGGCCCAATCTCCGCCGTGATACTTTGTCAAATCAGATGTGTCAAAAATATCCCCTGTTGGATCATTTGTGGAATCCCCATTCACAAAACGATCAGTGACAATCTGATAAATGACGTCTGTTGAGAAACTTGCGGTATTGCTTACTTCACTATCCGTGACTGCAAGTACCGGTACATCCCCCAAAAATGATAAACCTACTACTACTGCTGTTGCTACTGCCCACTTACGAAATCTCCTTTTTAACATAAGTGCTCTCCCTTCTTATATTTGACTTAAAAAGCGATTTTACAATCACTCATTACGTCCCAAAAGCATTCGTAGAGTCTCTCCTCTTCGCTATCCTTTTACCGCACCCTCTGAAATTCCATTTACCATATTTTTGACTAAACAAAAATAAAGAATAACAATTGGTACTGCAATGAATACGCTTCCTGCAGCGAATCGGGCAAACTCGGTTTCATCTAAACTCATAAGTCCCACTGCGACAGTATATAAATTTTTTTCTTTTAAAAGCAACTTTGGCAAAATAAAATCACTCCAAGGCCAAGTAAAGGACGTCAAGGCCGTATAAACAATAATCGGTTTTGACAACGGCAAATTGATGCGCCAAAAAATCTGAGCATTTGTAGCTCCATCAATTTTTGCTGCCTCGTCAATTGCCTTTGGAATGGTATCAAAGAACCCTTTCTGGGTTAAATACCCCATCGGTGCTCCGGCTGCATAAATCAGAATCAATCCCCAAATCTGATTAATCAAGCCAAATTGTGTCATTAAAATATACACAGCTGTCATTCCCATAAAGGACGGGAACATACCCAATACCATGGTTGTTTTCATAATGGTTTTTCTGCCTTTAAACTCAAAACGAGACATGGTATAAGCTGTAAGTATGGTTAAAAATGTGCCAAGTACACAACTACCAACGGCCACAAAGAAGGTATTTAAAAACCAACGAGGGTAGTTATACATGGTGGTTTCTGTAAATAATTTTTGAAAAGTTGCAATGCTATATTCTTTTGGGAAAAAACCATCAAAAGAATAAATACTTCCCGACTTTGAAAAAGACGCTAAAACAATCCACAAACATGGGAAGAAAAAGATAAAGGAAACCAAAATAAGCACTGCATAAGTAATTCCTGTATCCAAAATTTTGGAAACTTTCATCTGCTTTTTCATTATTGGAATGTGTCCTCCTCTCTATAGGATGGTGATTTTACATACACAATCAATGAAATCACGGATGTAATACAGAAAATCACTAAACTGATTGCTGCACCGATACAATAGTAATTGTTATCAATAGACAGGTTATACAACCAGTTGATTAACAAGTCTGTATCGCTTGCAAGGAAATATCCATCTAAATACAATCCACCTCTTAAGAAGTAGAAAATACCAAAATTGTTGAAGTTTCCAATAAACTGTCCCAACAACACCGGTGTCGTTACAAAAATCATGTACGGCATGGTTAATTTACGGAACTGTTGCATTGGTGTAGCTCCATCAATTTTTGCCGCTTCATACAAAGCCATATCTCGATTGGACAAGTGACCTGTAGCAAGGAGCATAATGGAAGGAACACTGATCCAGCAGTTTACCAAAAGTCCAATTAATCTTGCAGTCCATTTTGCATCCAAATCCAGGAATCCAATGGCTGTACCACCGGCTGCCTTAATAAAGTAGTTGATTGGTCCACCATAAGAAAACATAAATTTAAATGCAAGCAAGGTAATGAATCCCGGAATTGCATAAGCCAAAACCGGAAATGCTCTCCAAAAAGCTTTTCCCTTTACGCAATCCTTGTTCAACAACAATGCTAAGCCCAAACCTGCGAAATAGTTTAAGGCTGTGGAAACCACTGCCCAAAGCAAGTTCCAAACCAAAATCTTGAAAAAGGTAGGAGCAAATTGAGAAAGTGTCACAATCTTTGTAAAGTTTCCCAATCCAATCCAATCCACCAACTCCGGCGGCACAATGCTTCCACCGTAGTTTGTAAAAGCAATCAAAATCATAAAGATAATCGGCAAAATATTAAAGATACAAACACCGATTACCGGAAGAATCAAAACAGTAATATAAAACTTACGGTCCAATAAATCTGCGCACTCTTCCTTTAACGTTCTGGGACGTTTACCGCTTTTTAAACGCTGTTCAATCCCATAAGCATCTTTTAAATTTTTTACATAAATAACAAGGAATGCAAAAAGAACAATCCAGGCAAAAATGCCCATAAGCAACATAACTACGGAATTATCCCCAACTGTTCCAAGCCATGCATCTGCCTTTTCCGTACCCAAGGTAAAAAAACCTTTGATATCTTGAAAACCACGGGAAATAAAATAGTAAAGCACACTTATTTCCACCAACAGAAAAAGCAATCCTTTTCCTATGCATCCATATATGATTTGTCCGCTTCCCATGAAAACAGCGGAGAGTTTTACTCTCCAGCTGCTTTCTGAAAAAGCATGTTTCAAGTTATTCCACTTTTCTCTCATCACTACTTACTCCAAGGTATAAATTGCATCATATATCTGCTGACACATGTCTTCCAATCCGGCTTTCATAGAATCCAAATCCGTGTATTTCTTCTCAGAGTCTGAGCGGAATGCATCCTTTGCAAGATCAGTAAAGAAGGTCTGACCCGGAGTCCAAATCTGTGATACTTCCTTTACGGAAGGCATTAAAACAATATTTCCATTTTCCAAGTTCTCATAAATTTCTGCGGATACACCACCAACCGTTTCTGCTGCATCTTCTCTTGCCGGTGCAATTCCTAATTTTTCATTTCTGAGAACCATCATTTCATAGCTGGTTGCAAACTCAACGAATGCCAAGCATGCATTTGGATATTCGGTATAGGAACTAATCGCATATCCATTGACACCACCCATCATTTTGCTATCGATGTAAGTAGCATCTTCTTCTGTTAAGTCTCCACTCTCAGGAAGCTGAGGTAGGGAAGTCATAACAAGGTTCTCGCTTGCCATGGTTTCAGCTTCCTCTGTGGAGTATCCCTGTCCTTCATATTCTGAAACGAGTTCATCATAGAATGTTGTGTAGGTATCCGGTGTGGACAGAGTAGCGAAATAGGTACCATCCGCCAATTTGCTATAAGCATTGGTTGTAATGGTATCGTCGATACAGTCTTCGTTCATAATGCTTGCTAACTGGCTCAATACCCAAGCACCTTTTTCTGCTTCGCCAGCTGCAAAACCAATATCTGAAGTATCATCTCCAAAAATGTATGCTCCATATGAGAATAAGAAGCCACTAGAGAAATATACATCATACAAAGATTTCATATATCCATAACGAGAAGCATCACTTTCATGAATGCTTACGGAATATGCATACATATCATTCCAGGTTTCTACCATATCCGGGATACCATCCTGGTCATCATCCCATTCTGTTTCCCAATCTTCCGGCAACAAATCTTTTCTGTAATACAACATTGGTGACTGTACATTTACCGGGACTCCACAAGTATAGGTCACTCCATCAATTTCTGTCTCATATGCAGCCCAAGCAGCTTCCGGAATCTGATCATAACATTCCATATCCTCCACCGGTAATGGATAAATATGTTTTCCTTCTGCATACTGCATAATTACGTCATTTGCCTGATATAAAACGTCCGGGCCATAACCATAAGGGCCATCGTTTGCCAAATCTAAGTATTGATCCATATTGGCATCTACTGCCACAATGCCATATTCTGCATATTCCTCGTTGAAGGCATCAATCAATTCTTGAAAATATCCTTTGGAAATTGCAGTGTCATTTTCCAAAACCTGGATTGTTACATTTGTTTCTAATTCTCCGGTAAAAACAGAACTTGTTGTTGAACTACCGGTCGATGTCGCTTCTGTAGTACCTGCCTCTGTTGTTGTGCTGTCTCCACATCCTGCAAACATGGAAACAATCATAGATGTTGCAAGTATCATTGCCATTCTTTTTTTCATGGATTTATCCCCCTTTCAATCCCTCGCTTATAAATCAGATATTCTTCCGATGCAATCTGTCCCTTTGATTCATAGCCTGCTAAAATCTGATTCTTTTCTGTAACGCCTGCCGGTTGTGGTTTATTCGTCATATTGATTTCCAGTACAATTTCTTCCTGCTCATATCGACGAATCACCTGTAAAAGGTCCCCATTTACGCCCAGTTTTAAGTCTCCATATTTTAGCGTTGTATTCTTTCGTAATGCAATCAATCCTTGAATTGCATTCCAAAGTGCCATATCCCAATGGCTTTGATCCCAGTCAAAACATCTTCTACAATCCGGATCATAACCACCCTCTGTAGCAATTTCCGTACCGTAGTAAATGCATGGTGTACCCGGCAAAATCATGGTAAGGGCTAATGCCGCTTCCAATTTCTTTTTGTCCTTTGACACTTCTGAGAAAAAACGATGTGTATCATGAGAATCCAAAAGATTCAGCATCATATTATTTACCTGTTCCATATTGCGCATGTAATTGGAACTCAACTTTTCAGCCATTTCTTTCGCTCCAAAACGATCCCTGGCAAAGTAATCCAAACATGCTTTGGTATAGGCATAATTCATAATGCTATCTTGTTCATCTCCCTGAAGTGACGGATAAGCATCGTGCCAATTCTCTCCAATAATAACACAATCCTTCTTTCTTGTTTTCACTGTTTTGCGGAACATACGCCAAAACTCGTGAGAAACTTCATCTGCCACATCCAGTCTCCATCCATCTATATCTGCCACATCAATCCAATAAGTGGCTATGTCCAATAAAAACTCTTGAACCCCTTCCTCGGCTGTGTTCAACTTCGGCATATAATTGCAGGAAGCAAAGCATTCGTAATTACACTTTTCCGGGGTCGGATAATCTCCATCAATTAAAAACCAGGAATAATAAGGCGATGCTTTTCCCTTTTCCAAAACATCTTGAAACTCAGCCATTTCCATACTGCAATGATTAAACACCGCGTCTAACACTACACGAATACCACGATTGTGAGCCTGTTTTACAAGTTCTACCAAATCTTCCGTCGTTCCGAACTGTGGATCCACTTTTTTGTAATTTTTAATGTCATATTTGTGATTGGATTTTGATTCAAAAATAGGAGTTAGATAAATACCGGATATCCCCAAGTCCTTTAAATAATCCATTTTTTCTATAATTCCCTTTAAATCTCCACCTGCATGTACTTTCGGAGTAGGCTTCTCGCCCCATTTCATATCAATATAAGAGGTATCTTTGCTATGGTCTCCTTGATAAAAACGATCTACAAATATTTGATAAAATACGGTATCACGCATCCAGTCAATGGTCGGCATTACATCATTCTTATTGATATATGGGAGCTGAAAGAAATTGTAAAACGCCTCTTCAAAATTATAGCCTTCTGTGACACCGTCTTCGCTGAAGTAGTAGCTACCTGTCTCATCTTCTAAATAAAAAACATAAGCCAAACGTACATCCGTCAATGCCAGTTTCAATTCGTAATATTGATATAAGTCGTCCGCATATTTTACATGCATTTCTATTTTGTTTTGATTTGTTTGGTATCCGTATTTTACACCGTAAATCAGATATACCTGGAGGTTCTGATCCTCTTTTGATGTCCGAAGGCGAATCACAACTTCCTTTTCCCCAACAGCAAAGGCATATCTGGATTCCGGTATATGCAGTAACGCGTACTTATTCATAAAAAACTCTCCGGTTCTAGTATTTTCCTATTGCAGTGAGACCCGGCGACGGGTCTCACCGTAATCTTTTATTCTGCACTGTATTCCCAAGTAATGGTGTCATATGGGTTAGAATTGAAGTTTTCCTTTGTTTCCTCTGTATAATACTCATTCTCTGTATCATATACATCCTCTGCCGGATAGGTAGTCAATGTAAAAGTATAAGTTCCGGCTACTTGTACCTGAATATTAGACTTTTCAGCAGATGTCTCTCCAAGTCCACCGGCACTCTTTAAGTAATCTACACCATCCAAGGAACCTGTTTCCAAATATCCGTAACCTCTCTGGTCAGACCAGTTAGAATCTGCTGCAAACTGGAATTCATCACCCTCTGCCAAGGTAACAGTTAAAGTGTAAACATTTGCACCATCTACTTCTTCTTTTGTCATGGTCTGTGCATCAGAAATAACTGCACCCCAGTTGGATTCTGTTAAAACTTCACTTTCACCGGAACCAACAATTGCAAAGCTTCTGGTGTCTTCCACATAGCTTACAAAGCCTGCAAACAATTCGGTGTCAGAAGTAATACTTCCGGAAAAATCATATTCTCTGCTAAGCTTTGGTGTAACAAACCAACCTACAAATGTATAGCCATCTTTTTCCGGCTCGTAATAAGTAGCACTTTCTCCATGATTTACTTCCTCTGTGGAAAGAACTGTCTCTCCATCTGAATCATAAAAGGTAACAGTATGAACATTTGTATCCGTATCACTTTCTGTTTCCACTACTGCTGTGTCTGTAGTAGCAGTATCTGCTGTGTCTCCACATGCAGTCATTCCAAGACTTGCTACCATCATGGTCATCCCCAATAAAAATGCTGTTAAATGTTTCTTTCTCATAAGAAATACCCTCCTTGTACTTAAACGTTTAAATTCGCGGATAAAAGGAAAGCAAATTCAGTTAACTGAACTTGCTTAACCGTTTAAACTATATCCATAATAATATCAAAAATTCATTCTGTCAATGCTAATTGTCATTCTTTTTTTCAAATATTGTAACCATTTCTTTTGCAAAGCTAACAGGATACAGCTGAACCATAGTAGAATCAATCAAGTCTCCTACTTCCATACGGAATGCAATCTTCACAAATTTGTCCAATTGGCTTTCAAACATCTTCTCAAAAGACTTTACGCTTTCCACATCAATGCGATTCAATTCCGGTGTACTAATATCCACCATGGTATCCAGCATAGAGGACATGGATGTTGCGGAAGTTCCCATCATCTGGTTCATCGCTTCTGAAATGGCGCTAAGCTGTAATTCGCCCACTTCACCAGTGGCATTACTTCCATCTCCGCCCATCATCAAATCTGTCAAAATAGAAACATCCGGCTCTTTTAAAATAAAAACATTGTTTCCATCTAAGCCCACAATGTAATGGATCTGTACAAAAATACAGGTCTTTTCGTAATCATCCAGCGCTTCGCTACGGCTGATAATCTGTACCTTAGGCGTTGTGATATCCACCCTTTGATTTACCATCATACTCAAGGTAGTCGCGGCATTACCCATACTGATGTTGGCAATTTCGCCCAACACATCCACTTCCTGTTCTGTTAATCCTGCCGCAAGTGCTGCCACCGGATCTAAATTTTTTACTTTTCTTTTTTCCGTTCGACCCATATGTATACCTCACTTTTTTTCCCTACTTCTATGGTATGACACATGTTTATCAATCGTCAAACACTTTATGTATTTTTAAGAAGAATTCAGACTTTTCTAAGGAAGTTGTAATCGTTTTTGCAGAGTGTTCCAGACTCTTTTCTTATCTCCGCTCCATAATGGTGCAATCAAATCTTTTTTGGGGCCGTCTCCGGTCATGCGATGAATCACCATATCTTCCGGTAGGCAACGAATGCAATCTGCCACCAACTCCACATACGTTTCCAAATCCATCACTTCAAACTTGCCAGCCTCATAATCCTTTGCCAAATCGGTACCTCGAATCACATGTAACAGTTGCAATTTAATCCCTTGCACTCCGCTTTTTCCAACATATGACACCGTTTCCAGCATCTCTTTTCTAGTCTCTCCCGGCAGCCCTAGGATAACGTGTGTAATCACTTCAATTTTTCTTGCTCGTAAATTTTTCACTGCCTGCTCATATACATCCAAAGGATATCCTCTACGAATATAAGTGGCTGTTTCCTCATGTATAGTTTGAAGCCCAAGTTCTACCCATACCGGTTTCTTTTTGCTGCAATTCTCCAGTAAGTCCAAAACGTCCTCCGGCAAACAATCCGGGCGTGTAGCAATCGAAAGGGCCACCACATCCGGATGATTTAATGCTTCTTCGTAAAGCAAACGTAGTTTTTCCACCGGAGCATACGTATTGGTAAAGGCCTGAAAATAAGCTATATATTTTCCGTTTTTTATCTTTTTCTCCAGTCGTTTTTTTCCTTCTTCTATTTGTTCCGTAACAGAAAGAGCAGCGTTTTCCGAAAAATCTCCGGAACCCGCTGCTGAACAAAAGATACAACCGCCGGAGGAAATACTGCCATCCCGCGTGGGACAAGTAAATCCTCCGTCAATTGCTATTTTATAAACCTTTTCACCAAAGGTATTTTTCAAGTAATCCGATAATGCATAATACTTCATATTAATACTTAAACTTCGAAACCTCGCCTTGTAATTCATTGGAGATATTCAAATTATCTCCTGCTTCTGTATTGATAGAAGCCATACTGTTTGCAATGTCTACCGTAGATGCCGTCACATTGGTAATTCCTTGCGCAGTCTCTTCTGCTGCAATCGTTACAGCATCAATGGCTTCTTTTACAGAGTTTACAGAAGACTGGGCACGCTCTGCCTCTTCTGCAAATTCATTCATGGAGTTTGCCATTTCTCCAATGTCTTCCTGATATGCATTGGTCAAAGTATCCACACCATCTCGACCACTGGCATTGGATTCCTTTAAAGCCTCTGCAATTTGATTTGCCTTATCCGACAAGTCCTTTACACTGGCAACAACGCCGGTGGAAATTTCCTGAATGTGATTTGCAGTTTCTTTGGAATTATCCGCCAGCTGACGAATTTCATCTGCTACAACTGCAAAGCCTCGTCCGGCTTCTCCAGCTCGCGCAGCTTCAATAGAAGCATTCAACGCCAGCAAATTCGTTTGTGCTGCAATATTCAAGATGTCTTCTGTCAAGTTCATAATCTTGTCTACTTCCTGGGCTTCCTGAATACTGATTTCCAGCGCATCTACGATTTCATTGGCTTTTTCGTCACTGATATCTCTTTCCTTCATCGCTGCATCGCGGATATGCTGCACTTTTCTGGTCATTTCTGCAGTTTCTGTCTTCTTCTTTTCCGCTTCTGCATATACGCCATTGATCAATTCCGCTATATCATCCATATCCTCTGCCACCTTAATCAAGGATGCAGATGTCTCTTCACTGGATGCTGACATTTCTTCCATGGTGGAGGAAACGTTATTAATCTCATCTTCCGTAGAAGAAATATTGCTTCTTACATTTGCAGAGATATCATTTAACCTACCGGAATTCGTACCAAGCATATTCATAATCTGCTGCAACGTAGCAATAAATTCATTGACACTATCACTAATCATGCCGACTTCGTCCATGGTCTTAACCGGCAATCGTGTGGTCAAATCTCCTCTTCCTGCCTTGATTTCAGAAATCAAATGATTAATGGTCGTGCTCGCATTTCTTAACGGTTTCACAATACTCATGGCTACCAAGAAAATTATCACACCTGCCACAATAATTGCCGTAATAATTACCGCAAATGCTGCATTACGAAGAGCCACCCGGTCTTCGTCATAAAGCGAATCCATGACAGAAACCTGTGTCACGAAATTCTCTGATACATAATACCCAATGTATCCAAGACCTCCTGTGTAGGGATCTATAAAAGACGTGTAACCGGTCTGGGAAGACAGAATCAGTGCCCAGGAATCCGGATCCAATTCATTCATATCAATCGCCAAGATAGACTCTGCATCCGGAGATGCAATGACAACGCCGTCCAATGTAAACAACTTAATTTCATAGGTATCATCAGTAATCAATTGGTTTGACATGGTAGCCAAATCAATGGAGTTATTTACGGAACCAATCATATTTCCGTCATCATCTGTAATCGCATAAGCAATGACATAAACCGGGTTCTCTGTTACCGGTGACACATTGTTGCCGAAAAAGCTACCATCACTTTGACAAGCAATATAAAAGTCTTCCTCTGACACATCATGTAATGTTGTATTTCCTACACAGTCCGCAAATCCTACAGATCCCACCGTCACAAAGAAATTCTCATACAAATTGTCGGAATCTTCTTCCATGGTCGCCAACAACTCTGCCACCTGACTTTGCAATTCTGTATTGATTTCTCCGGTTTCTGCATACTCTTCTGCTGCCTGCTTTACCAGTGGATTTTCCGCAATACTATGGGTCAATACCTTTTCCGCTGACACATATTCCTCCAAAGACAACGCTTTGGAAGTTGCCAAAGTCACTAGACTTTCTTTGGCATTGTCTGTTAAGCGTTCCGTGGCAATTCCAATAGATACCATTACGGATACCAGCAATGCTATCACTAAACAAATCAAAGACATGGCAACAATTTTAAAACTGATGCTCATGCCTTTCTTTTTTTGGTTCCCCGCGTCCTTGCCGTGGGTCTTTTTGAATTCTTTTTTCCCTGCCATATTTTTTCCCTCGCAGTCTATTAATCCTATAATCTACGTTTTTTAAAACAAACTATCTCTTCTTAAGTATAGGATTCCTGCGTGGGAAAAAACGGCTTTTTTTTATGAAAATTCCTTAATTCTTTCTAATTTTTTGCAAAACTTTTCTTATGATATAAGCGTTCTATATTATAAGAAATGTGCACGCAATTCTTCTCCTGAAACAGGGGAAAGATATGCCGGCGCAATATCAAATACCGTCTTTGCTCCGTTCGCACCTTCCTGGTTCAAACGAACTGCTGCTCTTGCATAGGCTGCCAAAACAGATCCGGTGAAGTCAGGATTGGAATCTAATTTCAAGCTGTATTCAATCACATGCTGATTTTCCCCTGTCGAACCGGTGTAAATCACAGATCCACCGTGTGGAAGTCCTGCATGATTCTGATTCAACTCTTCCTGTGAAATAAAGGTTACAGTCGTATCATAATCTGCGAAGTAATTCGGCATTTCTTTAATCTCTTTTTCAATACGAGCAAGGTCAGCGCCTTCTTCTGCTACAACAAAGCACTCTCTGGTGTGCTTTTCTCTTGTAGTAAGTTCCGGATTTTCTCCATTACGTACACGTTCTACCGCAGAAGGTACCGGTACGGTGTACTGTCTTGCATCTACCACGCCTTCAATTCGACGAATGGCATCGGAATGGCCCTGGCTTACGCCTCTTCCCCAGAAAGTATAATCCTTTCCACCAGGAAGAACCGCATGGGAATACAAACGATTGATAGAAAACATTCCTGGATCCCATCCGCAAGAAATAATACCGACTTTTCCGCCCTTCTTTGCTGCTGCATCAACATTGGCAAAATGAACCGGAATATTGGCATGTGTATCAAAGCTATCGATGACATTGTAATCCGCTGCATACTTTGGTGTCATTTCCGGAAGGTCTGTAGCACTTCCTCCGCAGATAATCAATACATCAATCTCATTTTGCATATGTGCAAGTTCATCTACATGAAGCACTTTTACTCCTTCTGTCTGTACTTTTACAGATTCCGGATTTCTTCTGGTGAATACTGCCACAAGTTCCTGATCTGCACTTACGTTCACTGCCTTTTCCACGCCACGTCCCAAATTTCCATATCCTAAAATTCCAACTTTCACGTTTTGGCCTCCTTTTTTATTTACATGTTTTCTCCGCGATTATAGCACACTTCCTCTTGTATTGCATTGAAATCCCTTATAGAACTTTCATAAATTTTTACTATTTTATCTGTTATACTTAATATAACCAAGCATAAAGGATGGGGATGTTTATTGAAACAATATAATTTAGAGATTAAAACACTTCCTGAAGTCAAAGATGCACTTTCTTCTTTTTATCAGGATATTACAAATATTTCTTATCACTCCCTACTATTTCATTTATACTCCATTCAGTTTCGTGATGAAGAAATCCAACAAACGCAAAAAGAAATATTGGAATACTTTCCCAATGCCAAAATTGCAGGCACCAGTACCAACGGAGATATTTGTGATGGGCATTTGGCTGACTATGGTCTCGTCATATCCATTTCTCTTTTTGAGTCCACAGATATTCAATGTTACTTATATCCCTGTGAAAATCAAAAAGAGACAGAATTAGGCGCCCGTGTTTGTCAAACCATAGAAAACACCCCGAATATCAAGGCTGCAGAAATACTCATCACCTTAAAATCCATAAATTCCCACAAAGTATTAGATGAAGTGGAAAAATGTTCCGAAGAAATCGCTGTCTTTGGGGGTGGTAGTGCTGCCTTTCTTATATCAGATGAAGATACGAAAGTGTTTGACCACGCCACGATTTCTCATGCCGGTGTGTTACTGGTTACCTATTCCGGGGATGACTTTCATGTTGACATCCATCACGCCATTGGATGGAAACCCTTGGGAAAGGACTTTGCAGTCACAAAAATCGAAGGCAAAAGACTTTTTGAACTGAATCACAAACCCGCCGGTCAAATATACAGTCGTTATTTAGACATTCATCCGGATGAAGACTTCTTTAGTAATATTTTGGAATTTCCCATTATGACAAAACAGCACGGTCATGATGTACTCCGTCTCCCCTTTTCCTGTCGAAAAGAAGACGACTCCATTCTATTAGCCGCAGATGTGGACGCCGGAACGACTGTGCATTTATCCTACGGAGACCCAGATGTCATCAAACACGATGTCGCTTGCTTAAAAGAACAGGTAAAGACTTTTGCCCCTCAGGCGATTTTCTTATATAGCTGTGGTGTTCGACGTTTGTATTGGAAATATTTAATCAACAAAGAGACCGAAGGATTTAATCAAATTTCACCGGTTTCCGGTTTTTATTCCAGTGGTGAAATCATGCGCATGGGAAAACATATTATTGAACATCATGTTACCCTAATTGCCATCGGTATGCGCGAAGGTTCCCATGCAGAAGCACAGCCTTCCGCCAACACAGAAACCCGCATAGAAATGACGGAAGAGCAAAAGATTCACAGTTCCATTTCCATGGTAAGACGTTTGGCCAATTACATAAATGTTACCACTTCCGATTTGGAGGAAGCCAATCAAAAACTGCAGGAAATCGCTGATACCGACGAATTAACCGGGCTTTACAATCGACGCATGTTGGATCGTTTAGTAGCAGAAGCTGTAAAACGCGCCAATAAATATCATATCGACATGACTGTAGGAATTGTAGACATCGATGACTTCAAAGAAATCAATGATACCTACGGTCATGCCTCCGGCGATTTAGCGCTCCAAGAAATATCCAAGAGCATATATCAGGAAATTGATGAACTTCCCGGAACGATTCTGGGACGTTGGGGTGGTGAAGAATTCCTCTTCCTCATTCCAAAATTCAATTTGCAGGAGTTACTTCCGCGCATTGAAACTGCTCGCCAACGTGTATCCTCCAAAAGTATCGCCGGCATTGGCACACGCACCATTAGTTTAGGGGTTACCGAATTTCACGAAGGAGACACCGCGAGTTCCCTCTTCCAGCGTGCGGATGAAGCGCTCTATAAGGCCAAAACCTCCGGAAAAAATAAAACTTGTACACAATAATTTTTCGTCAAAAAACAGCGTGGATTTCTTCCACGCCGTTTCTATGTCTTTTTCTTATTCTTTTAAAGCCAATTCTTCCATTTCTCTTGCAATACGATTAATGGTTGCTAAGGTATCATTCATGTTATTCAAAGCGTCCATTGCATCGTCACTGACTGTACCCACCGTATCGGTAGCAGCTGCAACTTCCTCTGACATGGCAGATAGATTTGCGATGCTATCCATAATCTGTGTATTTGCATTCATAACCTCATCCACAGAAGTCTTCACCTGACTAACACCAATCCGAAGTTCATCAGACTCTGCTTTAATAGCATCCAATTTGGTTCCTGTCTCTGTAATTAATTCATTCTGCTTACCCGCATATTCTGCAGACTTAGACATAGCTGCCGATGCAGAACGCGCATCCGATGTCAGTCGATCAATAATCTTAGAAATTTCTTCAGTGGCAGTCTTCGTACTTTCGGAAAGCGTTCGAATTTCCTCTGCAACTACTGCAAATCCGCGACCCGCCTCACCGGCTCTTGCCGCTTCAATGGAAGCATTGAGTGCCAACAGGTTTGTCTGACTGGAAATACCAAGAATGGTTTCTGTAATACCCTGAATATCCTGGATACTATCATTCAATGCTCTGGTTGTACTACTTGTTTCAATATTGATATTGGCAACTTTTTCTGCCTGACTCTTTAACTGGTTGATTAATTCAACGCCTTCGTTTACAGAATCTTCTACGCGACCGGACACATCATCAATGTTGTTTGCTTCATTGCTCACAGCCTGAATACTTTCCTGAATAATAGCCGTCTTATTTGTCTGGTTTTCTACTGCTTCTGCCGTATTTCTAGTTCCACCCACAATATCTGCCACGGAATCATGTACCACATTCATGGATTCATTTAACTTATCCGATACCTCATTGGCCTCTTCAAATTTCTGGTTCAGCTGCTCTGCCAAATCCACAACCTTTTCGGAAGTTTCTTTGATATCCTGTGCGTGATCTTTGATGCGATCTAAGGTCTCTGTATTCTGTCTACGCTGCTGTTTACATACGACAACCGCAATTGTGCAGGCAATCACACTAAACATCAACTCCGTCATCAATTCTCTACCGGTAATATTTCCGCGACGAATCTCTATAAAACCGGATGTAAGCACGCAGAAATTGGCTATAAAACAACCAATACGAACAGTACTAGCCTCTCCATATATCATTACAATCAAAATAATGGTATACATAAAGATATACATATTGGTATCACTTGGATAATAGATATTCAGCAGAAACAAGGCTACCATTGACAAAGTAATACAATACTTATATTTATATTTTGTTCCAAACATGCTATAACACACCTGAAACAAAATAATGTCCAAAATAGAAATCGCAAATCTCGCTATTTCCAAAGCGCTTACTCCATCAAAATACAGAGAGCGTATAGAAAAAACAATCAATGCAATACAGGTAATGGTCCCACAATATCGGGCTAAGCGGTTTTTTTCCAGCATCTGTCTGGTAGGCATATCCAATGCCATATTCTGTTCATCCATAGAGACTTCCTCCAATTATACTTTTAACATACTCTCACTTACTCATTTCTTCAGTATTCTTAGTATATCAAAAATTTTTCCAATTTCCCCCGTTATTTAGTTTTTTTTACAAATGTTCGTAAAATTTTTATGTAAAAAATAGAAGAGGCCCCTCTCCATTTTTATGGAGAGAAGCCTCTTTACCTTCTCACTAAAATTGCAATTACATTACCTGAATTGCATCCTGTCCATGTGTTACGGCACCTTCTGCTACCGGAACAACGTCTGCATAATCATCCGGATTTGAAACGATCATAGGTGTTTCAATTGGAAGACCAGCTGCTTTAATCTTTTCAATATCAAATTCTAATAACAAGTCACCCTTCTTAACCTTAGCGCCCTGTTCTACAATCTTGTTGAATCCATCACCGTTCAAGTTCACGGTATCCATACCTACGTGGATTAAGATTTCTGCGCCACCTTCTGAAAGAATAGATAATGCATGTCCTGTTGGGAAGAATGCTACTACTGTTCCGTCTACCGGAGCATATAATTTTCCTTCTTCCGGAATCACTGCAAAACCTACACCCATGATGCCGCTTGCAAAAGCTTCATCAGAAACTTCAGAAAGAGGTACTGCCTTACCTGTTACAGGTACTGCAATTGTTTCAGCCTTTGTTCCTTCTGCTGCCGGTGCAGAAGTAGTAGTCTTTGCAGGCTGTTCATCTTCTCTCCAAAGAATGAAGGTTAATACGAAACCTACAACAGAAGCTACAACAGTACCAATCAATACCCAAATTACGGAGTAAATGCTATTTGTTGCCGGATCAATATAAGATGGAATTCCGAAAAGTCCAAGTCCACCCATCATGTAAGACTTAACACCTGCAAAACCAATCACTGCACCACCTGCTGCACCACCGATACAAGAGATGATAAATGGTTTCTTTGCCGGTAAGGTTACACCGTAAATAGCCGGTTCTGTTACACCGAATAAACCGGAAATAAATGCCGGAAGTGCTGTGTTTTTGAAGTTCTGGTTTTTGCTCTTTAAGAACATTGCAAGTACTACGAAAGTCTGTGCAAAGGATACGCAGAAATATGCGGATAATACATTGTCATATCCAAGTGTTGCAAAGTTGATCATACAAATCGGAATCAAAGACCAATGTAATCCAAAGATTACGAGTACCTGCCACAAAGCACCAAGTAATAATCCAAGAACACCACCACCAACAACCGGGATGGACATAACTGCCTGGAAGAACAACTGTAAGATTGAGCAAAGTACTGCAGATACAGGTCCAATTACAAGGTATGTAAGTGGAAGCATCACTGCAAATACACCTAAAGGTACGATAAATGTCTTAATTGCTGTAGGGACAACTTTCTTTAACCATTTTTCTAATCTTACGCCAACAAGTACTGCTAAAATAATCGGTACTACAGAGGATGTGTATCCACTGGATGGCATAATGACAGGAATACCAAAGAATGTGGTAGAATAGCTCATTTCAAAAGCAGTTCCTGCAAATACAGTTCCGATTGCTTCTGCAGAGTTAAATGCTACCATTGCCGGATAACACAAAGATAAACCAAGTGCTGCGCCGGTAAATTTGTTCATACCAACTTTTGTTGCTGTTGTGAAGCCTAATACAACCGGTAAGTAGTAGAAGAATCCATCACCTACAGAATACCAAATCTGATATGCACCGGAAGTGGTTACGTCAATTCCCTGTAAAGATGCAATAAAGGACCAAAGTGCTAAAAGTCCTTTTAAAATACCTGCTGCACAAAGAGCACCAAGCATTGGCTGGAATGCGCCTGAGATCAAGTCGATGAATTTTGCTCCAAGACTCATGTCTGAAGTATCTCCATCTACGTTTGTATCTGCTGCAATGCCTGCTTTTTCACAAACAACATCAAATACATCTCCTACGTGGTTTCCGATTACGACCTGATACTGGCCGCCTGCTTGCATAACCGTTACAATACCATCTGTATTTTTCAATACCTCAGTATTTGCCTTGCTTTCATCCTTTAATTTGAAACGCAATCTGGTAATGCAGTGTGTGAGGCTGGCAATATTCTCTTTGCCGCCTACGTTTTGGATAATGATTTTTGCCAAACCATCATACTTACTTGCCATTTTCATTTCCTCCTTCATTATATTTCAATGACATTATTTGGCTTGATGCCTTTTTACACGATTTATATGAACTGTTAAATACAGCAGTTCTTCATTGGATACGTTATAATTGGTTTTTTGTTCCATATAACTTTTTATTTTTCTCGCACACTCGTACTCTTCCGGATATTTCTTGACGATTCCACGGTAAAAGTCCTCCGCCTCATCATCTTCGTAATATTCCTTTTTCATGGCACGTTGTACAAAATATTTCAAATGAGAAATCAAACGTTGATAATTTAAGCTTTCCTCATCAAAATCTACCATTAAGGTGTACCGAATAATATTTAGGATTTCCTTTACAATCTCCGGCATTTTTCTGGATGTCGTAATATCTCCATCCACTTCTGCATTGATAAAGTGAAGGGCTATAAATCCAGCCTCGTCCTCTGACAAGGTTTCTCCCGTTTCCTGTTTTACGGTTTCCACTGCCTTTAATGCGCATTCATATTCTTTTGGGTAATATTTCTGAATCTCCCAAAGAAGTGCATTGTCAAAAGCAACTCCCTGTTTATTTCGCTCCAATGCAAAATTCAAATGGTCTGTTAAAGCGATATAAATACTTTGATTTAATTTGCACTTTAGTTCCTGCTTCGTGTCTTCAATAATTTTTGTGGCCAATGTCAATTGCTCATAAGGTATAACCTCCATCAACTGCACGAACTGGTTTTTCTGTTCATCATCCAACCGGTAAATCTTTTCTATCTTTTGCGGATCAATTTCATCCCCCGGTTTTTTCTGAAATCCCAAACCCTTTCCTGTAACAACCACTTCTTTTCCGTCATCATCCACAGAACTAACAACGTTGTTATTTATTACTTTGACTATTTTCATTTTTCCCTCAAATACGCGGCAACAAAAAAAGACTATACGAACATCGTTTCACAGAATATCCATGTGGATATCCTCCTCTGAAAAGTTCATACAGTCTTGCCTACTTAAAGTAACAATCCGTGTTGCTCTTGTTATTCATTTGGTACATTAAGACTTTACATGATAGGCATAGGATTGTCAACGCGTTTTCGTATTTTTGTATAAACCCTTCAAAATGCTTATTTAATTTTTGTACAAAATTAACAATGCTCCAATGTTCTCATTTTCACATCCGTGTAAAAATCTTCCTTAATCTAATTTTATACAATCGGATATTTAGAATCAAAACAATGAAGCATTTTTAATAAAAATATTACATTTTTAATCTGCATATTTTTTGTACAACCACGAAAAACCGTACCCTGCAATCATGGCATCCAATACTTTTATCTCCTCTTTCTTTCCCGTCACCAAATCTTTATACGACTCTTGCTCATTCGTATAAATTTTTTGTGGATCCGGACTGAAATTAAAGAAAGCCAACAACTTCTCTCCCTTATAATAGCGTCCAATTCCCAGTACATGATCATTTCCCGTTGGTAAAATCCATGTGTCTGCTGCAGAATGGAACACTTTTTTGCTCTGTCTGATTTTCTTTAATTTTTGAATTGCATCAAAGATTTCTTCCTCTCTGGTGCCCTTCTTTTTCCGTCTCTTAACACTTTCCCAATCCAATTTGCCTCTATGCAAATAGCGACTGTCTGACCACTTTAACGGATCTTCATGATAGGTATAGTCATTGAGCATACCGATTTCATCTCCACTATATAAAACCGGGATACCGGACAACGTCAGTAAAAAGGCATGTAACATAGTATCCAGTAAAATACCTTTTTTCTGTTTTCCCTGATCCAATTCATATTCTGCCGCTTCTATTCCGCACAAAGAGGCAGTTGTTCCGCAAAGTCTGGCGTCTCCCAGTCTTGGATCATCATTATATAATTCTCCTCTGGATTCGCTTCCATACACGTAGCCCCGGAAAAAGTCATTCAAATACTTTTTATGCGCACGTTCCGTTACCCCAAAACGACCTAGAAAATCATAATCCAATCCCCAACCGATATCGTCATGACACCGTAAATAATTCAAGAAAATATATTCCTTTGGCAAGGCAAATACCTTTGCCAATTGGTCCTCCAGCAAACGAACATCCTTTGTAGCCACAGTATGCCACGTACTTGCCATAGTGGTCACATTGTATAACATATTACACTCCGGTTTTTCTACACTTCCGAAATAAGGTACCACTTCTTTTGGCTCCATCACGACTTCCCCAAGCAGCAGGGTTCCCGGGCATACAATTTCCGCTGCAATACGCATCATTCGCACCAACGAATGTACTTTGGGCAGATTTCGGCAAGTAGTTCCCAGTTCTTTCCAAATGTAGGGGGTTGCATCCAAACGTACAATATCTACACCACAATTGCATAGATAAAGCATATTTGCAGTCATATCATTAAACACAACCGGATTTGCATAGTTCAAATCCCACTGATAAGGATAAAATGTCGTCATTACGACTTTACCAACCTCCGGACACCAAGTAAAGTTTCCGGGTGCTGTCTGTGGGAAAACCTGCGGCACTGTTTTTTCAAATTCATTTGGAATATCCCAGTTATCATAGAAAAAATAACGATCCTGGTATTCTTTTTCCCCATTCTTCGCACGGCGTGCCCATTCATGGTCCTCGCTAGTATGATTCATAACGAAGTCCAAGCATACACTAATACCTTCCTTATGGCATTCCCCTGACAAATCACTCAAATCTTCAATGGTGCCAAACTTCGGATCTACTTTTCGGAAATCCGATACTGCATATCCCCCGTCACTTCTTCCAATGGGGCTCTCCAACAAAGGCATAAAATGCAAGTAATTGATGCCCACTTCCTTGATATAATCCAAATGGCTTTTTACACCTTCCAAATTATCTCCAAAACAATCAACATACATGAGCATGCCTAAACGTTTTTCATCTTTGTACCAGTCATTTTTCTTTGTGCGTTTTGCATCCCAATCCTTTAACTCCGGACTTCTGGCTTCTTCGTACTCCTGCAGCATTTTGCAAAAATACTCAAATGCCTGCATATCATTATGAAAAATATCGCAATAAAGCCATTTCAATTCGTCATAGTATTTGCTGAGACGCTTTTCAAAAGCACTTTGTTTTCTTTTCGCCATATTATTCTTCCTCAACTTCCTCTTTTGTCCCCTTGTCAATTAGATTCCGGATCGTCGGATAATAAAAGTAAGTTCCCAGATAAGCAGGCAAAGCAATCCCTAAAAGAAAAAACAATGGTAAACATGCCGTCACCTGGGTAGTGACAAATAAAATCACAAACCAGAAGAACATCATACCTAAGGTTTTTGGTAAGGCCCCTACCGCAAGAATAAATGTATTTTTCCAGGTGTTGAAAAACGTGTTTTCAAATCTTGCCATCAAAGGAAATATCCAACAAAAACATGCAACCAGTAAAAAGCAAACTGCATATACCGGAATAAGGAAAAAGGAGAGCTCCCCTTCCGCATGTAAAAAGATACGAACATCCAAATACACTGCTACAATTGCCAGCAAATAAATAGCCGTCACCGGCAACGTGGATTTCAAATTCATTTTCCACTGGTGCAAAAAGGTGCGTGGCAAATCGCCGTCTCCATCCCGCAATTTCATTACACAGTAATGCAACGCCGCCAAAGAAGCCCCTGCAGTTATCACAGGGAGCGCACACAATAAGGCCAAAATATTTAATACCACAAGTGTTGTCAAATCAGAGAGAGCCCGCATCAGCGGGCCCTCTGTTGAAAAAAATGATTCCATTTAATTAACCCTTTACTGCTCCTTCAATCATTCCATTCATAATCTGTTTTTGTGCAATTAAGAAAATCACAATCATAGGAACAATGGCTAGCAAAGCAGCTGCCAAAATCAAATTCCACTGTTTTACATAAGAACCAACAAATGCCTGTACCGCAACCGGTAATGTTTTTACCGCACCGTTCTGGCCCAGCATCATGGATGGTAACAAATAGTCATTCCAAATCCACATACCATTCAAAATGGTGACTGTTGTAATAACCGGTGTCAAAAGCGGGAAGATGACACGGAAGAAGGTCTGTTCCGGCTGGCAACCATCGATAGAAGCTGCTTCCTCCAAATCATATGGAATGCCCTTAATGAAACCGTTCAAAATAAATACGGTCATGGCACCACCAAATCCCAAATAAGCAAATACAATACCAGGTACAGACTGCAACATGGAAATTCCTACAAACTTTCCTACATCACGGAAGGTAGAAATCAAAGGCAACATAACGACCTGGAAAGGAATAATCATGGATGCAATAAATGTGAAATAAATCAATGCGGACCATTTCGTTTTATTACGACAAACCACCCAAGCTGTCATTGCTCCAAATACGGCTAAAAGTACCAAAGAAACAACTGTAATCAATGCAGAATATCCAAAAGCCTGCCAAAACAGGAAATGTGTGTTATTAATAACATCACTAAGGTTTTGGATTAACTGCGAAATACTCATGTCATTAAATCCGATTGGATTTTCGGTAATGGCACTGGTAGGTTTACAAGAGTTAATCACTACAAGGAAAAATGGAAATAATACATAGATTGCCACGATCACAGCGATTACTAATTTTGCGATTAATTTTGATTTTTTCTCCGGTGTATGCATTATAATTCCACCTCCTTCTTGTTAGAAATACGAACCTGAATAATAGATACCGTTGCTAAAATAATAAAGAACAGCACCGCTTTTGCTTCCCCAAATGCGTATTCATTTTTCACTACGGCTGTACTGTAAATATTCAAAGCTAACATTTCCGTACCATTGGTCAAGTAAGATCCCAAGAAATCTGCTACCGATCCGGTACCATTGGTCAATGCCAAGTTTACATCGAACTGCTTAAATGCAGAAGTCAATGTCAAGAATGTACAAATGGTAATGGTAGGTGCAATCATTGGAATTTTAATATGGAACAACATCTGTGTAGCTGTCGCTCCGTCAATGGCTGCTGCCTCAAGAACATCTCCCGGTACCGTATTCAAACCGGTGATATATATCAACATGATATAGCCGGCATACTGCCAAATATAAACGATAATAATGGCCATAAATGCCGTCTTTGTTTCCGATAACATAGAATATCTGCTGTCAAACAGCGAGGTTGTAAATTTTGTCACAACACTACTAAAGATAAACTGCCAAATATAGCCAAGTACAATTCCTCCGATTAAGTTTGGAAGGAAATATGCTGCACGGAAAAAGCCAAGTCCTTTGATTTTTGATGTGCAAAGCAAAGCCAACAAAAAGGCAACCAGGTTTACTAAAACCATATTAAAAAATACAAATAAAAAGGTAATTAAGATAGACCACAAAAAGCTGGCAGAACGGAACATCTTTGCATAATTATCGAATCCGACAAAATTACGAATACGAATACCATCCCAGTCTGTGAAAGAATATCCAATACCTAAAACTAACGGTATAATCACCGTTACTGCGAATGCAAACAATAATGGAAATAAGAAAATTCCATTTACAATTGTTTTATGATATTTCAATGTCGGGAGAAAATACAATCCCGCAATAATCGCTACTACACCTATAACCAACATACTTCCGCGATATTCAAATGCGGAACCTGAAAAGTCCATAGCCAAAGAGGCAATTGTACTAATCAATCCCAAAATCAAGCATACAACTGAACCAATTTTTCTAGCAGTGGAGTCGACTTTCATTTTTTATCCCCCTTTCAAAATTTCCGAACGCTTTTATGAGAACGTTCTCTTATATTTCAAAAAAAATGTTTATCATCACGAATTCTGATTATTAAAAAACAGGGAGCAGAGCATAGTCGCCCTGCTCCCTTGCTAATTATTCTGCGTAGTAACTTGCGCAAACCTGTTCCATAGTAGAAACAAATCCGTCTACATCTAATTTACCCTGTGCAAAATCTGCAAATACCTGGCAGGTTTCGTTCTGAAGACCATCTTTCTTCAACATGGTGTGCCATCCGGATGTCTTTCCAGCATCCATGTAGCTCTTAATGCTGTCATAGAATGGATCAGCTGCTGCATATGCGCAATCATTGAATGGGCTGATTAATCCAGCTTCTTCTACTAAAATCTGCTGAGCGCTATCTTCAGATACCCACTGTAAGAATTCTTTTGCTGCATCTACATCACCATCGCTGTATACTGTCCAGTAACTTGGTGGTCCAGCGATGATTGTATCAATACCATCTTCAAATGCATATGGTGCAAAGCCCATAGAGAATCCAGTGTAATCTTCACTTGCTGTAACAGTTGCATTAATCCAGTTACCCTGAGTAACAAATGCATATTTACCAGCTGCGAAGTTTGCTACCTGCTGATCATAAGTACCGTCTACTAAGAGGTCCGGATCAGAGTATTCATTCATCATACCAACGAATTCAGCGAAGTTTGTCATTCTTTCGGTGTCAATCTGTCCACCGTCATTTAATAAATCAATATATGTTGTATCGTCTAATGCAAGTCCTGCATCCAAATACTGTGCAAATACGTGAGTACCTGATGACCATCCAAGGTTTGCAGGTTCTGCACACCATCCAAGAACAGCTGTAAGACCAAGTTCATCCTTCATACTATCCAAAGTAGCAAATGCTTCTGCATATGCATCCGGGCTAGTTAATGTAGATGGATCAATACCTGCTGCTTCCAATACATCTGCATTGTAAGCAAGAGCTGTAGCTTCAACAGTGTAAGGGAATCCGATCGTTCCCATTTCATCGTCTACTAATTCATAATCTGTGTCTTCTGTCCATGCTTCTCCGGAAAGATCTGCAAGCATTCCTTCCCAGCTAGATGCCTGGTTTGCTTCGATTACGAAGATATCCGGCATATTGTCTGCCTGATACATTTTCTTCAATTCATCAGAAGCGCTTGTGTCACCACCGATTGTTTCGATTGTAACAACGTTTCCTGTTTCTTCCTGATATTTTGCAGCCAAATCCTGAAGCTGGCTGTCAATTTCAGGTTTTCCGTTTAACAAACGGATACCTTCTCCCGAGGTAGATGTTGTTGCTGATGCTGTTCCACTTTCTGTTCCATCAACGGATGATCCGGAATCAGAACTTCCGCAAGCTGCCATGCTAACCGCCATAGTGCCTGCCATTACAAGTGCTAAAACTTTCTTTTTCATATTTACCCTCCTTATATGAATGACTTTTTCGCAAAAGTTACAAAAGGTATTTTAACTTTTGTTTACCTTTTGCGTTTAAGTTATGTATAAATCTTATTCTTTTCCATCATAAATTACAAGGCTTTTTCTGAAAATTTTCCGTTTTATTGTCACTTTCAGCAATAGTAACAATTATTTTTTGTCATTTTTAGTCAAATCTAACACAGAATCTCTGATTACCAATTCCGGTTTAAAAATAATCTGGTGATTTTTCGGTTCCATACCATGAATCATTTCTATTAGATTTTTTGCGGCCACCACGCCTTTTTCATGTATATCCTGGTGCATGGTGGTAAGTGCCGGACGAAATAAGCGTCGATTCAAGTTATCGTCAAATCCCATAATTGAAATATCTTCCGGTACTCGTAATCCTTCCTTGGCACATGCATTCATCATCATTCCGGCAAAATTATCCGAGCAGCAGAACAAGGCGGTGACTTCTCGTGCTTTTTTTGCCATTTTTTCTAAACTCTTATCAATCTCTTCTTTTGTCGTACGTAGTTCAAAGAAATAATGGTTGCTGTACTCTATCCCTGCTTCCTCCAACGCTCTTCGATATCCATGAAAACGTTCTCGATCAACGCCCATCCAGCTATCGCTTAAGAACCCAATTTTTTTATGTCCACAAGAAATCAAATATTTCACTGCTTGATAGGTTCCTTCTTCATCCTCAAGACCAATATTCATATAAGAATTTCCAATTTCTGCAATGGCATCCCAGTTCACATAGGTATCTATGTATACAACCGGCTTCTTGTATTTCTTGTATACGCGAATCGCATCATCATCCAACATCCAAAACAAAAGCAATCCGTCTACATTCCAAGTAGATACATGTTTTATAATCTCTGCAATATCATCAGAGATATATACCATCATAAAATAACCGGCTTCTCGCACCTGTTTTTCAATTCCTCCCAACATATCTGCCACAAAGGGATCCGATAAAATATGGGTATATCTATCCTCATTGGTTTTTAAAACCACCCCGATAATTTTTGATTGATTCTGGGCAAGATTTCTGGCGCTCAAATTTGGCACATAATCCACCTGTTCCAAATAATCCTGCACGCGTTTAATGGTTTCCGGTGAAACCTCCTTTGTTTTGCCATGAATTACATTTGACACCGTGGTGGCGCTCATGTTTAATTCTTTTGCGATTTGTTTTATTGTTATCATAGTTCTTCTCCTTTAGCGCAAAAGCTCCCCCTTTTTTTCACTATAGCATAACCGAATTTTTCTGCAAAGAAAAAACTCTGATTTAAAATCAGAGTTTTACGACGCCTTATCCTGCCAAGGCACGACTATATTTACTTTACACATTCCTCCCTTGCATTCCAAATCACCCATTCCATGATAACGAAGCAGAATATCTTTTACATTTAATATTCCATATCCGTGATCTCCTTGTTTTTCACTTAGCATGCGAATTCCATTTTCTAATTGCACGTTCCAATTTTCTTGTCCTTCTACTGCATTTTCAATCTGTACCTGCAAGCCATAACGGGTAGCATAGATTTGCACAAAAAGATATCTTTTCTTTTTATTTGTTATCTTTTCTAGCGCCTCCACCGCATTATCTAATAAATTCGATAACAATACGTTCATATCCTTCTTATTTTGTTCTAAGTATTCCGTGGTCTGAAGCCTGACATCCAAATGTAAATAATCTTCTCCAATATGTTTTCGCAGATGATAGTTCAGCAACAAATCCAAAAAATCGTCCCCCGTATTAATTACAGCTTTTTTCAATTCTGTCAAATCACCGGTAATCTTTTTTACATAATCCTGTGTTTCTACATACTCCTGATTTTCCAACCCATATTGTATAGCCAGCATATGATTTAGCATCTCGTGTCTCATCTTTTTGGTCTGCATATTATTTTCTTGCAAATGAGCATATAGATTTTCCAGTTCACTTGCTTTCAAATCTTTATACCAGTTTTCTTCCTGCAACTGCATATTTTTATTAATTTGAGCAATCATAAAATACAATAAACTCACCATTAAAACATCACTGACAGAAATTACAATTTTTCCTGTCTGTACAGTATACACATCCGCATAAACAACATCCAAAACTTCAATATATAAACTCACTACCAAAGCAAAAACCAAAAAAGTCAATGAAATGGGCAACATTAATTTCCTTGGAATACGAAAAACCTGTTTTCTGACCTTTCCAATTCGAATAATCAGAAAAAGCAAAACATTCAGAATCAACATGTCCAAAACACCTTGTACTACCGGTGCAGAACGATATATTTCTGACATAAAATTTTCCACCGTGCCCTCTAATATATTCGAAGTACAGTAGGTGCAAATAAAATATCCAATTTTTGTTAAAAAATCCAAATCTTCCTGCACTTCAAGCGCAAAAAGCAGAAGTGCATACAAGGCTCCAAAATGATACCAAACATAATAATTCTGCAGCCCGAATGTACAACTAAATAGAAAAACTACAGCAGGTGGAAACACATAAATCCATCGCCTTTTCTTTTCAAAATGAAAACCAAATATTTCAACAAACATTCGTATGTAAAAAATGAACACCAACGTAGCAAATACTATATTTCTCATCCTTCCAGTCCTCTCCTAAGACATTCCTGCATATAATACTTCTTTATACTCCGGTAATTGCGGGCAGACACTTTTATGATGAACCCATTATTCATTTTTAATGAATCCCCCTCTAAAGCATCCATATAGCGTTTATTTACCATAAATCCTTTTCGCGGACAAACAAAATTATTTCTATTGATACTTCCCTCTAATTTCTTTAAAGATTGATTTATAGTCCCCCAGTTTCCTGTATTTAAAACCACCTTCACAAAAGTCTTTTTTGCCTCCAAATACATAATCACATCCACGGGTACTACTACGGAAATGCCACTCAATGCAATTTGAATACAAGGTTCCTCTTCCGGTAGTACTTCCTTTAATGCTTCATATAATTCCTCTTTCTGAAAAGGTTTTAGCAAATAACGTTTTGCCTGAATCTTGAAAGCCTCCTGAAAATCATCCTTTTCTGTTGTAATGATAATAATACTTGGATTTATGCCTTTTCTCTGTAAAGACTTTGCCACTTCATACCCATTCATTCCAGGCAAATGTATATCCAAAAACAAGACATCATAGTGCATCTGAAGCCCCATAAGCGCTTCTGCCGAATCCACCTTTACTATCGAAAATTCCAGATGTTCTTCTTCTGCATACCCTTGCAATTCTTTTTCCAGTTCATCCCGTATCAATGCCTCATCATCACAAATCACAAATGTTTTCATTCCCCACATCCTCCTCACATAAATATAGCAAAAGAGCCCGCTTTCCGCGAGCCCTTTCCTAAGGATTCCTATGCCATAAAAATCCAAATCCTAATCCAAACATTTTTTCGCTTCCTTTCGTCTTCTTAGAACAGTACCCATAATAATGATACTACTTACTAAAATTAATTCCATTGCAACAATTTCAGCATATTTCTTATTTAACGTTGTACCCATACACAAAAAAAACATAAATACTGCTGTCATTACCAAGTAGGCCAATAAATTCCACATCATCACTTTTATTTGTGCAGCCGGCGCCAATAGCAAATATCTATATGTTTTTTGCAAGAAAATATATAATCCTATCGCCAACAATACAGCCCATATCCACGTCGGAACAGTAATTATCTCTATATTGTTTGAACTATCCAATAAAACCATCTGCAAATCATATTTCTCACTCAAACTATTTATAAACTGTTTTATCTCTCTTTTTTCCCGGCTTGATCCGTAGGATATTACACTTTCAATACGTTCTGTCAACAAGATCTGCTTTGTTAGTTCATCCAAAGAGCTTTCATACACATTTTCAAACAAAGGCATAACCGCGTAATTCATATAAGAATATGCATAATCCCCTATTTGCAGCGCGCTCTGTTCATCCAGAAAGCCTATAATTCTACAATGAAGTCTTACATCTCCCAAAAACAACAACTCTACTTCTTCATACAATTCATATTCTGAAACATAAGCACTTGGTAAATAAACAGGACATATCCCATCCGTATAATCAAAATTTTTCATTTCTTCCCCTTGCACAAGAGAATCATATACTTCTAATTTTTCATACAAATTCTGTGAAATTGCGATAACCTGAATATCCAATTCGTCCTCCGCACTCTTCAGAGATTGTACCGTGTATAATTCTAATTGTTTTTCATACTTATTTTCCAATTCTTCATCGAACTCATGCAAACGTTCCAAAGAATCAACTTGGTCATATAAAACCCGAATGGTACTATCTCCATCATCATATGTATCATAAATATGCATATATCCCATTGTTACGTTCTCTTGTTTCGCCTGATGCAAAGAATCATATGTTTTCATACTCAAAAAAAGAACACATGCAAAAAGAACTACAAGTAAGGTTGCGTTTACACTTGGTAAAGACAATTTACTTTTTTTTAGAATATGATATGCCAACACTCCCGCCAATGCCCCTGCTGAATTCATGATCAAATCGTCCAATTCCATAAATCGACCACCCATTCCCTGCAGTAATTCAATAGCGAGTGAAAACGTACTACATAAAAGACAGGTAAATACATATTCATGCTTTATTCTATTTTGGCAAATATACGGTAAAAAGATTCCCATTGGAACAAACAGTAAAAAATTAAGCAACAGCATACCATATGACGCATTTTGAAAGGGTACAGACAAAGACTTTATAGACTCAACGAATCTTTCTATACTCCAAGTTTCTGATACAACTCCTGTTATTTTTGTAATTCCTACTACATATGTAGAGAGAAGGATGCACATCACGAGTTTCCAACCGGAAAACTCGCGATGTGTTATGCCATATGCTATCATTCCCAAAACAATACCTAAAGGAAGCGATTGTATCATATACCAAAATCCTGATGACAAATAACTAAAAACCATAATATACGTGTCCTGTATAATTTCTACATGCAATAGCTGTTTTGCACATTTCTGTAGTTGCTGTCACCCTGCCTGTCCCCCATTGGCGCCCTGATGTAGCAGTAACCAGCCCCAATCCATTCTCCAAATGTACATTTGTATAATGTTTACTCGTAGAAGTAGTGTACCCAGTTGCATAATACTGATATCCTTCTTGTACACATACAACACTGACTCCAGAAGCAGTGATTGTTCCCGCCTTCACCTCCGATATCGGCACAAGACACAACAACAAGGCCATACATCCTATCAATATTTTCTTTCTCATAATAAAACTCTCCCTTCAATTTTTTGTATTATATATACCACACTTCCAGGAATTTTTTAGAGTTTTCTGCCCAAGCGTATCTTTTTTATGCCCAAGCGTATCTTTTTATTTTATGGCGTCTGTACTTTTTACGTGATTGCCAATGATTTCCCCTACGTCACTGACGGTTACAAAGGCCGATGAATCCACCGATTGAATAATATTTTTCAATTCATGAATTTCAAAATGGGTAATCACGCAATACAGCACCACTTTTTTTCCACTTACCAATCCTTCTCCTTCCATAATGGTAACGGTACGCCCCAACTCCTTATAAATACGCTCACTGATTTCCAAGGCATCATCTGTGATAATCATGGCCGCTTTTGCCTGTTCCATACCATTTTCCACAATATCCAAAACCTTAGCGGCGATAAAATAGGTTAATAAGCTATACATCGCACGATCCCAGCCAAACAAAAGTGCTGCAATGGTATAAATGATAACATTAAAAGCCAAAACCATTTGTCCTACAGGAAGCCCGAATTTTTTGTTGATTAAAATCCCAACTGATTCTGTACCGTCTAAGCAACCACCAAAACGAATCACCAATCCTACTCCAACACCTAAAATAACGCCTCCAAAACTAACAGCCAGGAGATATTCCTGTGTTGCATTCGTAAAACTCTCAAATATTTCTAACATAATGGAGAAAACAGCCATTCCAAACAAGGATTTTCCCACAAAGATTTTTCCCATCTTTTTACCGCCTATCAACAAAAAAGGAAGATTCAAAAGAATTGTCAACAAACTTAATTTAAATCCCGTTAAATTGTTGATAATCATGCTGATACCAACAATACCACCATCCATAATTAAATTCGGAGCCAAAAATTCTTCAATTGCAAATGCTGCAATGGTTGCTCCGATTGCAATCATCAAAAAATCAAAAATCACACTAAATTGTTTTTTCTTCATAGGGTCCTCCTTTTTCTGTCTAAGATAAGTCTTTTCATACCATTTCATTGTAATGGTTTTTTATACAGAAAAAAATCCATCCTCAAGCTTGCGTAAAATTTTACTCGGAAAAATAGAATAAAAAAGAAAAAAGAACATCCTTCTTATGTTAAGGTATTAATTACTCAAAAAAATACTTCAAAGAAAGGGTGTTCTTTTTATGCAAACAATTATAGACTATATGGCCGAGGA
>JAZOTM010000028.1:0-3380 GCA_045657625.1 Lachnospiraceae bacterium | reverse complement strand
TAGTCTGTACTTGGTAATATTCTTTTGGGCTAATGCTTCATTCAGGGACATATTGTTCCCTCCTTTCACTAACATTATATCGGTATACCGAAGTATTGTCAACAGTATTTCCAAGGTAGGATAAAAATATTCTGGTGGATCAAAATTGCATTTGTGTACCAGCTATGCGGCGGCTTAAAAAGTTTTCCCTTATTTTTTCCCTTATTGGGGTGGTAATAGGTGGTTAACCATGGTATTTAGTGGGGTATAAATGTTCTGAAAAACCATAGAAATGGTGCTAAATGGTTAACAAAAGTTAAGAAAATGCAAAATCTATGGCAATTCATTCCTCTCGGTGTCGTAACCTCGATCATCACCATTGCTTTCTGAAATTTGGGGATGCCGGTTTCGCTTTCCTTTTCGATTGCAGCGTGGATCATCGTAACCCAATGCTCCTCTAACGCACCGGTCAGCTCCTTCATTCCCGGTAACGGCTCAGGAATTACCAATGTTACCATCTGTTTTTTGGGGTTGTTTTCCTGCTTTGAAGAGTGGTTTTCTATGCGGAGTGTTTTCCAAGTGAATACTACCATTGTATTTAACTTTTATCTTATCGGAAATGCCGTATTTCAGTCAAGCAACAGCTTTATAAACAATCCGCCCAGAACAGATCTATGCCGAAATTCACGCATGTTGGCCGTATCTGCATAGTACCAATCAGACATTGGTACTCTCGTATCCATTGCATTATACGCCTCCCACAATCTATTAACAAACAAATCAAAATCAACTGAACTTTCAGCAAACGATGCAACCCACAAAATCCAGTCGGATTTTGTATATGTTTCTCTGGAATCTAAAGGAATGCCGTATGGCAATAATTCTGCTTTATATCGTGCAACTTCTCCTTGATAAAACGTTTCAGGAAAAAGATTGGTATTCCAAATTTTATCCCATATTGCATTATACTTCAGTGAGAATGTATTGGGTTGATCGTATGCAAGTCGAAAACTTCCATCCGGATTTTTTGCTCTTACAATTAACGATTCGACATATCTTCTTGCCTTTGCCAGCATCCGTTTGGCTTCATCCCGCTTGCCAACTTTTTCTAAGATGCGTGAATATCCCACAATACCCATAATTGCTTTGATAGACAAATTCACATTATGTGCAAGGTGTCCGGAAAAATCATCTGTACATAGCTGGTTCTCAGGATCAAGCCCGTACTTTATCAGATATTGACTCCACTGTTCAATGATTCCAAGATGCTCCTTTACAAAGGATGTGTCCTTTTCTGCGTCCATAACAGCCGCAAAAAGAATGATCATATTGCCACACTCTTCAAGCGGCATCTGTCTAGATAAATCAATCTCTTTAACCTGCCCATCTGAATAGTATTCCACACCGTATACCTGTCCATTTAACAGCGGATAAAAACCCATATCATGGGGTGCAAAATCCAACTTCCATTCCCTGGAATATGAATATTTTAGAATTGGCCGCAGCATAGCCTTTAATAACTCTATATTATAAAGCAGGAAAAAGGGGGCTGACGGATATGTAACATCCACAGTTGCCGCACAGCCATTAGACCCGCATTCCTTCGAAATAAAGAGGATATTTCCTTCTCCGTCAACTACCAGCTTATGCGCCGCCATTATTTGACGAACTGATAGGAGCAGCAATTCCGCATATTTCTCGTTTCCTTTGGAAATGGCCGCCTTTCGAATTCTCTCTGAAAATTCATTACACCGTCCCACAGTGGTTATATAATCCTCTGCTGACTCTGCAATAGCTTCCAAAATGCTTTTCCCATCTTTTTTCCAATATGCTTTTAGGTTCTCGCCAAAATATTGAATACTCTCTATATCATCATAAGCAATCAGAAAAAGAGCATCATTTTCCAGCACAGATTCCGCGTAGATGGCACACATATCATCCAGAATTGTTTGTCCAACATTTCCGCTTCCTTTCGTGCCTAAGTACAGGTACCCCCAATCAATGCGAACATTGTCTCCGCTGCGCCAAAGCACCTTCTGTTCTGCATTGCCTATCCGAATTGCAGTCACACCCTCGATGTCAACTACCTCTGCTACAGTTCTTCCATCGCCCCGGCTGCTAAGCACAAGTTCTTCACTGACTATAAACTTGACACGAACATCATGCTCCTTACTATCAATACTTTCAAAGTAAGTTTTTGCGTAAGCAACAGGACGTGAAGCATAATAAAAATCTTCTACCAATGTAGGGGAAGTAAAACACACATAAAGTCGAATCTGCTCATTGGCATAGGTGATGTTTGTGGAATAGGCATCAATTTCAATATCTACAATCTCCATCTGTAAACAGGAATTATCATTCAGTCCAAAAAAATGATATTCCTTGTCATCTACATAGACTCTGCCACACATAGTATTCGGGCTTCCTGTCCAGTGAATGGGGTTATCCAAAACAGATGTTTCAGTCCAAACGGAAAAGTACGGATCAATATTGATAATCGGTGTAGCGGGTGGCCGCATATGCATGTCAAACAACTCCTTATATACAGTTTCATAATTTTATTTTCAGGAATATTGGATCTGTTATGCTATGGTATCCAGAGCGACGCTCCACCGATTTCAAAAACATAATCTCCTGTTTTTAAAATCTGTGCAAGCTGGAAAGAATCCTCAGGAAGCACTTTGCAACGAAGCGCTGTCAAGCCATGATTGCCCATGTCATGACAGTCACTGCCTGTAATTTTAATAGCCAAGTCTTTTTGGTATGCGTATTGCGTTGCCAATCCCACAGCACTGTTATGCCAGGGATGGAGATTCAGGCATTCCATACCGTCCAGCAGTTCAGCAGCGCACAAAACCATACCGCTGCGAAATGGATGCGCCTGCAAAAATACACTATTCGGCAATGTGACTTCCTTGCGAAAGGTCACTACATCGGTAGAGATATAGTCATAAAAGATCCCCAGTAAATCTTCATCTACTCCGTAAATCAGGTAGTCGTTCATATTCTCCCGAAAACGAAGTTCCGTACCCAAATAGACTTGCATGCCATACTTTTTTGCGGCCTTTTTTGCTGCCTGATAATCCCGCAGCAGCATAGCAACCGCCTCCACTTTGCCCAGTGAGAGTTTATCGGGGTCATAATGGTTTGTAATTACCAGGCCGTCATAACCCTTTTCATGATAAAGCTGTACAAGCTCCTCCGGTTTCAGATTGCTGCAAGAACTGGCAGGCGTTGTGTGGGCGTGTAGCTCAATGCGATAGGGATATTGCTTGAAAATATGTTCTTTCACATTGATCCCTTCTTTCACTTCTTTTTATTTTCTTCAGTTTTCAACACGCACAGTTACAACTTCGAAAGGCTTCAAATGCAAGGTAACCGAATGATTCTTAACAGTTAAG
>JAZOTM010000027.1:0-5399 GCA_045657625.1 Lachnospiraceae bacterium | reverse complement strand
TCGATGTCGGCTCATCGCATCCTGGGGCTGTAGCAGGTCCCAAGGGTTGGGCTGTTCGCCCATTAAAGCGGTACGCGAGCTGGGTTCAGAACGTCGTGAGACAGTTCGGTCCCTATCCGGCGCGGGCGGAGGATATTTGAGGGGAGCTGGCCTTAGTACGAGAGGACCGGGCTGGACAGACCACTGGTGCACCTGTTGGGTACCAAACCCATAGCAGGGTAGCCAAGTCTGGAAGGGATAAACGCTGAAGGCATCTAAGCGTGAAGCCCCCCCCAAGATGAGATATCCCTTCCCAAGAGGAAGTAAGACCCCTGAGAGAGTATCAGGTTGATAGGGCAGAGGTGGAAGTGTAGTAATACATGGAGCTGACTGTTACTAATAGGTCGAGGGCTTAATCAAAAGAAGTTAATAAATCGGTCTGTGTGAAATTTTGAAAGTATAAGAAGGCAGGCTTAATAGGATTATTTAAGCCTTTTGCTATATTTTCATTTGGCCCGGTGGCTCAGCTGGTTAGAGCGCCGCCCTGTCACGGCGGAGGTCAGGGGTTCGAACCCCCTTCGGGTCGTTAAAAAATATGGGATCTTAGCTCAGCTGGGAGAGCATCTGCCTTACAAGCAGAGGGTCACAGGTTCGAGCCCTGTAGGTCCCATTTATATAGTTTGCCGACGTGGCTCAATGGCAGAGCAATTGATTTGTAATCAATAGGTTGTAGGTTCGACTCCTATCGTCGGCTTGGCGAAAGCCAAAATGGATGGATTCCCGAGTGGCCAAAGGGGACAGACTGTAAATCTGCTGCAAATTGCTTCGGTGGTTCGAATCCACCTCCATCCATTTGAGCATCGCTCAATTTCATATTTATTTTATCGCGGGGTGGAGCAGTCTGGAAGCTCGTCGGGCTCATAACCCGAAGGTCATAGGTTCAAATCCTATCCCCGCAATTTTTATGCCCAGTTAGCTCAGTTGGTAGAGCAGAGGACTGAAAATCCTCGTGTCTCTGGTTCGATTCCGGAACTGGGCACGCGAAAATACCGGAAGGTAAATCAAAGAGTACAAACTTGAAATGTCAGGTTTGTACTCTTTTTTTGTTAAAAAAATTCTTGATTGCCCGTGAAAAGCAAGAGATTTTGCGGCTTCTGTAAATATTCCCAAAAATAAGTTATAAAATATGTGTAAAATTATGCTGGACAAAATGTAAATTTTGACATATTATGTGCACGTGAACAGTATTTAATTTTCAACGAAAATTACCGTTTTGTAAGAACGGGTATAATATAAAGGAGGTAACATATGGGGGACGGAAAACACTGTATTGAGAATGGACAGGCGGTTTTAGGTATTGAATTTGGTTCCACCAGAATCAAAGCAGTATTGATTGATGAAAATCATCAGCCCATCGCATCCGGTTCTCATGTCTGGGAAAATAGACTGGAAAATGGAATTTGGACTTATAGCAAAGAGGATATTTGGCAGGGTTTACAGGACTGCTATCAAGATTTAAAGAAAGACGTAAAGGAAAAATATGGAGTGATTCCGGTAAGCTATGGTGCGATTGGTATTTCCGGAATGATGCATGGATATTTGCCTTTTAATCAGGATGGCGAGTTGCTTGTTCCTTTCCGCACCTGGAGAAATACGATTACAGGGGAAGCAGCAAAGGAACTGACAGATGCATTCCAGTTTAATATTCCACAAAGATGGAGTATTGCCCATTTGTATCAAGCTATTTTGAACAAAGAGGAGCACGTGAAAGAGGTATCTTTCTTTACAACATTGGCTGGCTATATTCATTGGCAGTTGACGGGAGAAAAAGTACTCGGCGTTGGAGAAGCAAGCGGTATGTTCCCAATTGACAGTGATACTTGCGATTACGATACAACTATGGTTCAGAAGTTTGATGAATTATGTAAGCCGCAAGGATTTGCATGGAACTTGGCAGGAATCTTACCAAAGGTGTTAAAGGCCGGAGAAAAAGCAGGTGTACTTACGGAAGCGGGAGCCAAGCTTTTGGATGTAGAAGGGGATCTGCAAAGCGGAGTTCCTATGTGTCCACCGGAAGGAGATGCTGGAACAGGAATGACAGCTACGAATTCTGTTGGAGTGCGTACCGGAAATGTTTCTGCAGGAACTTCTGTATTTGCGATGGTGGTTTTGGAAAAAGCCTTGCAAAAAGTACATGAGGAATTAGACATGGTTACGACTCCATCCGGAGATGCAGTGGCGATGGTTCATTGTAATAACTGTACTTCTGATCTGAACGCATGGGTTTCGATTTTTAAGGAATTCCAGGAAATGATTGGTCAGAAAGTGGATATGGATGCACTGTACGGTGGGCTTTATGAGAAGGCTTTAGAAGGAGATAAAGATTGTGGCGGACTTGTTGCTTACAATTACTTTTCAGGAGAACCGGTTACCGGATTAAATGAAGGCCGTCCTTTGTTTATGCGCACACCGGATGCAAGTTTCACATTAGCAAACTTTATGCGCAGTCATTTATATGCATCATTAGCTACCTTGAAGGTTGGATGTGATATTTTGTTTAAAGAGGAACAGGTAAAGGTGGATAAACTTTACGGACATGGAGGACTCTTTAAAACAAAAGGTGTTGGACAAAGCATTTTAGCTGCGGCTATGAATGCACCGGTAGCTGTCATGAAGACAGCCGGAGAAGGCGGACCATGGGGTATGGCAATTTTAGCTGCATATATGCAAAACGGTGCCGGAAAAACATTGGAAGCTTATTTGAATGAAACTGTGTTCCAGCAGGATACCGGAGAAGTCATGGAACCAAACCCGGAGGATGTAAAAGGGTTTGATGCATATGTAGAAAAATACAAAGCAGGACTTGCAGCGGAGAAAGCCGCAGTGGAAGCCTTAAAATTATAAAATTTGAATGAGAATAGAAAAATAATCGAGGAGGAACTATAAATGTTAAAAACAAAAAATTACAAGTTTTGGTTTTGCACAGGATCACAGGATTTATACGGAGATGAGTGTTTATCTCATGTAGCAGCTCATGCGAAAGAGATGGTAGATGTATTAAATAAATCCGGTAAACTTCCGTATGAAATTATTTGGAAGCCAACCATGATTACCAATGAGGTTATTCGTAAAACCTTTAATGAAGCAAATAACGATGAAGAGTGTGCCGGTATTATTACTTGGATGCATACCTTCTCTCCGGCAAAGTCTTGGATTTTAGGACATCAGGAATTACGTAAACCACTTTGCCACTTACACACACAGTACAATCGTGAGATTCCATATGAAACCATGGATATGGATTTCATGAATGAAAATCAGGCTGCGCATGGAGACCGAGAATATGCACATATTTTATCCAGAATGCGTATTGAGAGAAAAACCATTGTGGGTTACTTTGCAGATGCTGAAGTACAGGAAAAATTAGGTGCTTGGATGCGTACCGCAGTTGGTATTTTGGAATCCAGCCATATTCGTGTTATGCGTGTTGCGGACAACATGAGAAACGTAGCTGTTACCGAAGGCGATAAAGTAGAGGCACAGTTGAAGTTTGGATGGGAAATTGATGCTTATCCGGTAAACGAAATCGCTGAGGCTGTTGCGGCAGTTTCCGGTTCTGATGTAAATGCATTGGTAGATGAATATTATGGAAAATATGATATTTGCTTAGAAGGCAGAGATCCGGAAGAATTCAAGAAACATGTGGCTGTACAGGCACAGATTGAACTTGGTTTTGAGAGATTCTTAGAAGAAAAGAATTATCAGGCAATCGTGACACACTTTGGCGATTTGGGGGCGTTACAGCAGTTACCGGGTCTTGCGATTCAGCGCTTGATGGAAAAAGGTTACGGCTTTGGTGCAGAAGGCGACTGGAAGGTTGCGGCTATGGTTCGTTTGATGAAGATTATGACTGCAGGTATGGAAAACGCAAAAGGAACTTCCATGTTGGAAGATTATACCTACAACTTGGTAAAAGGAAAAGAAGGTATCATTCAGGCACACATGTTAGAGATTTGTCCTACGATTGCAGATGGCCAAATTCAAATCAAGTGTCAGCCACTTTCCATGGGTGATAGAGAGGATCCGGCTCGTTTGGTATTCCAGTCTAAGGAAGGCAAGGGTATTGCCACTTCTTTGATTGATTTAGGAAACCGCTTCCGTTTGATTATTCAGGATGTGGATTGCAAAAAAGTGGAAAAACCACTTCCAAAATTACCTACTGCCATTAATTTCTGGACACCACAACCGGATTTCTATACAGGTACAGAAGCTTGGTTATTGGCAGGTGGCGCACATCATACAGCCTTCACTTATGATTTGACTGCAGAACAGATGGGTGATTGGGCTGCAGCTATGGGAATTGAAGCTGTTTATATTGATAAGGACACCAAGATTCGTGATTTCAAGAGAGATTTGATGTTGGGCGAAGTGTTCTATCGTTAAGAGAATACAAAGAAAGTATCGGGAACTACCGGAAAATAGGAAATAGGAAATAGAAAAGAAATAGGAGATAAGGACCATGAAATTTTTTATTGATACAGCAAACGTAGAGGATATTCGTAAAGCAAATGATATGGGAGTGATTTGTGGAGTTACCACAAATCCATCCTTAATTGCAAAGGAAGGTAGAGATTTCAATGAGGTAATTAAGGAAATCGCCTCTATTGTAGACGGACCGATTAGCGGAGAAGTAAAAGCAACGACTGTGGATGCAGAAGGCATGATTGCAGAAGGTAGAGAAATTGCAAAGATTCATCCAAACATGGTAGTAAAAATTCCAATGACTGTAGAAGGTTTAAAAGCGGTAAAAGTTTTATCTGCAGAAGGAATTAAGACAAATGTGACCTTGATTTTCTCAGCAAATCAAGCTATGCTTGCTGCAGAAGCAGGAGCAACTTATGTTTCACCATTCTTAGGTCGCTTAGATGACATTAATATGCCTGGTATCGATTTGATTCGTACGATTGCAGATATTTTTGACATTTATGGATATGAAACACAGATTATCGCTGCTTCTATTCGTAATCCGATTCACGTAACAGATTGTGCTTTGGCAGGAGCAGATATCGCAACCATTCCTTATGGAGTCATTGCGCAGATGACAAAGCATCCTCTTACAGATCAGGGAATTGAAAAATTCCAGGCGGATTACAAAGCTGTATTTGGAGAATAAAGGAGAAATCATGACAAATCAGGAATTACAAAAAATCGCAACAGAAGTGCGAAAGGGAGTCATTACAGGAACTTTCCACGCAAAAAGCGGACATCCGGGTGGATCTTTGTCTGCAGCAGATATTTATACCTATCTGTATTTTGAAGAAATGAAGGTGGATCCAAAGAATCCAAAGGATCCGGATAGAGATCGTTTCGTACTTTCCAAAGGCCATACAGCTCCGGGCTATTATGCGACTTTGGCACAA
>JAZOTM010000026.1:0-2588 GCA_045657625.1 Lachnospiraceae bacterium | reverse complement strand
GCAAGGACATGGTACACAACTTACAACCTTGCAATGGATCTGTGAATTAGCTGACCATCTTCTGTATCAAATTCTGCAATTTTGAAATTTCGATAACAGGCAATGAAAGTTTCACCATTTGGGGCAGGCCGAAATTCGATGTATTGGTCTCTCATTGTTTCGCTTAAATAGACCTGCCATTTGTCGAATCTGGCATAACCCCAGTTGTTAACCTTGATTACATGGTGCTCCCCACCGTATTCGTATTTTTCGATTTTTTCGTTGTACTGTCGCTGGCTTGGCTCGTAAACATCCCCTGGCCTTTTTCTTCCGAGAGCTTCGTGAGGGCGAATGTTGTTGTACTTTTCGCGCCAGTTATCCAACTTGTTTTTTGCATCCTCAATGTTGGCAATGGTTGTGTGATTCAGTAGTTCTTGTTTCATCGTTCTGTGAAACCGCTCTATTTTACCTTGGGTTTGAGGATGTTTAATGCGACCGTGAATTGGAAGGATATCCAGAACCATAAGCCACCGTTCGAATTGGGTATAGCCTTTCCGAAAACCTGCAAATTGTGCACCATTATCTGAAAGAATGGAATCCGGCAGACCAAATTCCTGAAAAGCCTGTTTGAATACAGGAATTACCACATATGATGTGCGCAAATGTGGAACAACCCGAATGGCAAAACGGGAATGGTCATCTATGATGTCCAGCGGATAACAGTACCGGCCATCCTCCATTCGAAACTCACCTTTGAAATCTGTTTGCCACATTTGGTTGCACAATTTCTTCTCAAAGCGAATAAACGGCTGCCGCTTTTGTGATTCCTCTGGACTGATGCAATTGTAACGATGAAGAATGTTATTGACTGTTTTGGCACACGGGATAGTCTTATGACCTTCCTGTATAAGCACATCTCGGATCGTTCTGGCACCCCAACCGGGATTGTCAGCTCTAACTGCCAGGATAAGCTGTTCCACCGCTTCTGGTGTTTTGGACGGACTGGTATGCGGTCGCCGACTTCTATCTACAAGCGGTTGCTGTGCAGCATAGCGTTCTCTCCATTTATACCCTGTATGCCGGGTAATGCCAAACTCACGGCACAGGGCACTAAAGTTGCTACAACATTCAGCAGCTTGCGCAAATTCTTTTCTTTGGTTTTCCACAGTTCTACACTCCCACGGCATCTTACAGCACTCCTTTGTCTGTTTCTTGATGCCTTTATTGTACTATAAAACTGTGTACCATGTCTTTACACACTTGTGTACTATGTTACTACACTGTACACTGTGACCGCCCGCGGGCGCACACAGTGCGCCCCTACGATGTGGCTTGAAAGACTGCTAGATAAATTTGAATTTGACGGGATGATTGAAATGATTATATTAATTACAGGAGCATCGCACACAGGCAAAACAGCACTTGCCCAGAAGTTACTCGAAAAATATAAATACCCATATCTATCAATAGACCATCTCAAAATGGGGCTGATTCGCAGTGGAAATACAGAACTCACACCAATGAGCGATGATAGGGATTTGACTGCATATCTATGGCCGATTGTTTGCGAAATGGTTAAAACTGCTATTGAAAACAAACAGAACCTAATTGTTGAAGGTTGCTATATTCCGTTTGATTGGCAAAAAGACTTTGACTCCAAGTATCTTGAGCATATCAAATATTTTTGTCTTGTAATGAGTAAAGAATATATCCGAAGTCATTTTTCAGATATAAAGAAATATGCAAATATCGTTGAAAATCGTTTGGACGATGAGTGGTGTACTATGGAAAGTGTATTGGCAGATAATACAGAAATGTTAGACCTTGCACAAAAGCATAATGTAGACTATATACTCATTGATGATAAATACGAAATCAGCATTGATTTATAAAAACCAATTCCAATTTATCTAACGGATAAACAAAAAGCCATTCGGTTTTACCGAATGGCTATCTTAATTTCTGATTTAACAGTATACTCTGATGTCGTGTGTTACCAATGTCAAATACACAACCTAAACCGGGACGGGTTTTCTTCAACCGTCATAGGGGATATTATTTCGATCGGCTTTATTCATTGACAAGGCAGGGGAAATATTATATACTCAAATTAGCAAATCATTTATCCGAAAAGGAGAAAGATCATGAACAGAACAAAGAAAAACGCCTTTTTATACCTTACGGTGTTCGTGCTGATTTTTTCCATGCTTCTGCCGACGGCAGTGTCTGCCGCATCCCTTCTTGACCCCCAGGGCAGGAACGGCGAACACGTTATAGTCAACGTGGGCAGGGATGAAAAAAGCTATAATCTGACCTGGCATTCCGAGGATACGGGGGCGCAGCAAGTGCAGTGGGCAAAGGCCTCTGAGGTCAAGGAAGGAAATATGCCCGCAGACTGTTTTGCTTCCACCGCCAAAAAGAGAGGCGGCGCATACCGTGGAGTTATCACAGACCTTGAGTCTGATACCGATTATCTCTACCGTGTGGGCAGTGATGCCTACGGCTGGTCAAAGCTCTATACACTTTCCACAGGCAGATTTGACGATAACAGCTTTTCCTTTATTGCCGCAGGCGACCCCCAGATAGATTCAAAGTATGACACCCATAAC
>JAZOTM010000025.1:0-65581 GCA_045657625.1 Lachnospiraceae bacterium | reverse complement strand
GATTTCTGTTCCATCAAATACAACAGCAACCGTATTGCTTCCGGATGGCAGAGTGAAAGATGTATCTGCCGGAAGACATGGATTTAAGTGCAGCAAGTAAGTTTGAAAGTGCTGTTACAGCAATCATTGATGGTAAAGAATATAACGCAAAGAGTATTATGAGTTCAGTTGCAATAAACGCCGCTGACAACCTTGAGTTAGTTATAAGTGGACCAGATGAAAAGCAAGTGGCAGAGACCATAAACAATCTTTTTTGTTCTTGAAAAATTTCAATACGTAATGATATAATCTGAAAAGTAAAAACAGAATACAGTTTCAATGAACGACACATGTAGCGATTGGCGCGTAAATCTGATCACGGTACTCATTACCTTAATTCAGTAGCCAGCTACATGTGATTTTTTATGCCAAAAAGGCAGGGAGGAATAGTAAAATGCCAAGAAACCAGTTTCAAAGAATGATCTTCGCCCTACTTACAGTAATTATTACTGTACATGGGTATGTGTTTTACAGCTTATACGTTGTAAACGGGAAATTACTTATGGAAATAACAGGGGCAGATAGTGTGCTTGGAGCTATCAAAACTCAAGGTGGCGTATATATGTTTGGAAGGATGCTTCCTATATGGGCGGTTGTAATCGTGGAGTTCTGCTTTGCGTATACCTTGGAGTGTCTTGTTGGAAGTCCTATGTCATTTAAGATGGCATGTAGGATGTTTGATCCTAAGAATAACCATCCAATGATTTTTGAAACAGCAATCATTTCATGCACGGTTCTTATTATGTGTCCGGCAATGAGCTTTATTGCCGCATTTTTGTATTATCCATATTATAACGGGTTTAATGTCTTTACACTTCTTGCAAACTGGATTGAGCTTATATGTCATAACTTTCCGTTTGCATTCTTTTCACAGGTGTTCTTTATACAGCCCTTTGTTAGATGGGCATTTGGAAAGCTCTTTGCAAAGGATATAGCTGCCAGAAATAAGAATGCGTTAGCGGAGAGACCTAAAGACGAAACGGAAGCAATCGCAGATATCTTTAAGAGAATGGATGAAATTCAGGAAAGACTTGAACACGAAAGAAGACAGAGAAAGAAGCTTGCTGAGAAACTAAATAATCAGTAATGTAAATGAGCCAAGAGACTTGTTCTCCTGGTTCATGTTTTTTTAGAAACTATCAAGGAATGTGAGCACTGCATGAAATTCAAAAAACAACGATACTTGTCCGCTATGGAAACAGGCTCATTCTTGTCGATCTTCTCATAAGGGATATTATGTGGCGCCTATTTGACGTCATTTTACTTTGGAGTTGACGTCGTTCTAGCGTCATTTTTTTGCGGATGTTTGTTGGCAGCTTAGGAGAGTTATAGGGATGCGCCGTAATCCAGCCACCGTGGGTGCATGGTTTTTTTCGAAAATTGCATCTGCAACTTTTGGCGTATCCTGTTATTCTTTTTTGATGCAAAATGCGCAGATGCTCTGCAAGCGCAATTTTTGTGTAGAAACGCATATATGCTGACTTTATGCTTGGGGTGAGCTTCGGAAGATTCGGCACACACCTCAACTTCATCATAATAGTTAAGGTACTCCTTTTCATTGTCACGGTACTCGGCTTTCATATACTGCAGGACAAGCGTAAAATGCGTATTGCCGTAAGCATAATTGATTTTATACATATTATTTTACATTTACAGTGTAATTTCTGTAAAAAGCCCATTGACTTTTATCCGATTTCGTACTATAATTTAATGGTACGATTTCATACAAACAGAGGTAACATATTGAAAAGCAATAGCTCAAAGGAAATGAAGCGATATAATCATCTGCACGGCGAAATTGATGCTATCTATCATGATGCCTCGCTAAAATTCGGTGTTTCAGACAGCGTATTAAAGATACTGTACACGATCTCCAGCTTTGGAGGGAGCTTTCTGTTGAATGATATTTGTCGGTATTCGGGACTTAGTAAGCAGACAGTCAATTCCGCTATCCGCAATCTTGAAATCGATGATATTATCTATCTTGAAGCTGTCGATGGCAAATCTAAAAGGGTATGTCTTACAGAGAAAGGAAAGCAAGTTACCGAAAATACCGCTTACCTTCTTATTCAAGCCGAAAATGCTATTTTCGATTCGTGGTCAACGGAAGATGTGCAAAAATATCTTGAACTGACAGAACGATTTTTAATCTCCTTAAAAGACAAAGTAGATCAGATGTAAGGCGGACGATAGGTTATGAGTGAAAGAGGAAATCTTACAACAGGAAATGTTTTTAATCGTTTGGTTAATTTTGCCATACCTTTTTTGTTTGCTTGCTTTATGCAGGCATTTTACGGTGCTGTTGATATGTGGACTGTTGGTAATTTTAGCACGACTGCTGCTTTGTCGGCTGTAAACGTGGGCGCACAAGTCACACAATTTGTAACAGGGTTCTGTGTAGGTATTTCTATGGGAACTACCGTCTTGATCGGTCATAACATAGGAGCAAGAGATAAGAATGGTGCAAATCGTGCTTTGGGAAATTCTGTATGGCTGTTTGTGATAATGGCTTTGATACTTACTCCCGTGATGATCTTGTGTTCAACTCCGATTGCATCTATTATGCATACACCTATGGAAGCAATATCGGGAGCATCTACATATATCAGAATATGCGGAGTAGGCGTTCCGTTTATTATTACCTATAATGTCATCAGTGCAATTCTTCGTGGTGACGGAAATTCTACTATGCCAATGATTTTTGTCGGTGTTGCGTGTGTGGTCAATGTAGTCGGTGATTTGTTGCTGACGGGAGTAATGGGGCTTGGAGTGACAGGCGTTGCTATCGCAACTGTTTCTGCTCAGGCTGTATCTTCGATTGTCGGAATAATCTATTTGTGGAAAAAAGGTCTGTCTTTTTCGATTACAAAGGAAGGCTTTAAATTATCAAAACATAGCTTGAAAAGAATTATTGTTATCGGACTGCCGATTGCTATACAGGATACCTTGATAAACATTTCTTTCATTGCGATCACAGTTATTGCAAATACCCGTAGCCTTACAGACTCATCGGCGGTTGGAGTTGTAGAGAAGCTGATTTCGCTGATGTTTCTTTTCCCGACTGCAATGATGTCAGCACTGTCTGCTTTTACCTCGCAGAATATCGGGGCAGGAAAGCAGGATAGAGCAGTTCAGGCGGTAAAATACGGCATTGCAATGACACTGGCATTCGGCATTGTATGCTGTACACTTAGCCAGTTTATCAATGAGCCTATGGCGATGCTGTTCTCAAAGGACACAGAGGTTATTCATTCGGCTGGGCTATATCTGAGAACATATTCGATTGACTGTATTATAGTTGCGTTTTCATTCTGCCTGAATGGATATTTCTGCGGTATTGACAAGTCAATTATTGTATTTATCCACAATGCAATCTCATCATTTGGCGTAAGAATTCCGTTGGCTTTGCTTTTGAGTAAAATGTTCCAAGACAGTATGTTACCAATGGGACTTGCTTCACCGATCGGCTCATTAGTGTCATTATTTATATGTGGAGGATTTTTGCTATGGATAAACAGACAACAGACTTATCTAAAAAATGATAGTTATGTTGAAAATTGCAAACCCTAATTTTTCATATTAGACCGTAGTCTATTGGCTCACTCAAAAACCGTTCCACACAAGTCCAATATATTATTTTGGCGCGCGTCACAATGACAGCATACTCTATTGGAACTGAATACAAACAGCAAGCCCTCTGAAACATACTGCAAGAGTTTCTGAGGGTTTGTTTTTATAGGCAGTTATTATTTACTCCATAAGTCTGACGGCACTGTAAGTGTTATTGTCCGCCGGAGGGTATGGTAACAGCGAGCTGCCGTGTTAAGCCAGCCCGCTGTATATATCATCTATCAGAATTATCATTGTTCATCCGCCTGCCGAAATGATAAAGCAGCAGGAATATTCCCCACACATATAGCACCGTCAGTAATAGAGGCCCAATGAAAAAGGAAAACTTGCATTCCTAAAAAACTTGAATTACGATAAAATGAGTGTGTGGAGGTACAACATGAAATACAGTATAAGAGAAGAATTTGAAAAAGTAGATGCATTTGGAATCGGAGCGCCCAATGATGGGTTTGCACAATATTTTTCAGGGAAATCTTTTTTAAAACCCCTATCCGATTTTATGCATGGAGAATTTCCCGTTTTTAATGTGACATTTGAACCGGGATGTCGTAATAATTGGCATATTCATCATGCAGACAAAGGTGGTGGACAGGTCTTGATTTGTACTGCAGGTGAGGGATGGTATCACGAGGAAGGAAAAGAGCCACAGGAATTATTGCCGGGTACTGTAGTCGTGATTCCGCCAAATAAGCGTCATTGGCATGGAGCAAAGAAGGATAGTTGGTTTTCTCATATTGCACTTGAGGTTCCGGGTGAGAATACGAGCAATGAGTGGCTAGAACCGGTAACCGATGAAGAGTATGACAACTTAAAATAAAAAATTTCTCAGAAAAGGGCTTACTATAGAGTAAGCTCTTTTCTTTTTTTTAGAATATGTTATGATGAGGTTAGTTATGCCTAACTACCAGCAACTACATGTGAATACAAAGAAATTATGTTTTTACGAAGGAGGAGTTTGAAATGGATTTAACATTTGGCGATGTGCAGGAAACAGCACTTATTCCGTTGGCGATTAAAGCAAGTGAAACAGCGAGAGAGAATGCAAGAATTCAAGATGAGAAAGCGAAAGAGATTATCGAGGCCTTGGGAGTGGATGTGAGTAAGTATGATCCATTTATGTCTCATGAAGGCGTTGTTGCGAGAACGATTATGTATCGAAATGAGTTAAAACGATTACTGGAGCAGTATCCGGATGCGGTATGCATTAATTTAGGCTGTGGGTTTGATGACAAGTTTTCGCAGGTAGATAATGGAAGACTTATTTGGTTTGATGTGGATCTTCCGGATCAGATCACCGTTAGAAAAAAGGTCTATCAGAATCGAGAAAGATGTACCATGCTGGAAGGAAGTGCACTGGATGGGGCGTGGACAAAAGCGATTCCAAAGTCTGATATGTATATCATTGTTATGGAGGGCGTTTTGGAATATTTTTCGAAGGAACAGGTAAAAACGTGCTTAAATATGCTTTGTGATAATTTTGAGCATGGTTATCTTTTAGCAGAGCTTCACTCTCCGTTCCTTGAAAAGAATGGAAAGCATCATGATGCAGTAAAACATACCAATGCAACCTTTGGCTGGGGCACAGAATCCGGAGAAGAGTATTTGGAACTTGAGAGTAGAATGCATTTGGTGTCAGAGACAAGTTATAATGATGAAATGAAAAAATATACCATTCGAGGAAAACTCTTCGCAATCATTGGAAAAAAACTGAACAATAGACTTGCAGTATTTCAATGGTAGAAAGTTTGATTAGTTGGTTTTCACAAAAGATTTTAAGCCATCACATATTAATGTGGTGGCTGTTTTTATGAGATCTTCCAGTGGGAGTTCTTTATTATCAGCGACCCATTGTCTGTAAAGCAGCGTAGTGTTTGCAGAAAAATAGCGTATAATCATTTTAATATCATCCAAATAATGTTTTTATTACTCTTAAATCTTCTTTGTTCATAAAAAAATAAAATCTCCATAAATTATTATATATATCGTAGGTAAATGGGTATTAAGAAACATATCTTGACACATTGACCATTGTATGTGTCATTTTCCGAAATTATAATACAAGCAGACTAGATAATCAACACGAGAGAAATAAAATACAAATGTGGAATAGAAAATTTGGAGGTAGAAAAATGAGTAATAAGTATGGATTTGCTTACACAACCGTTATTAATGATGGCCGGTGACATTGCAGATACAAAGTATATGACGGATTCTGCCTATGAGAAGGCTGTAAATGCAAAATCAAAAGAACTGTTTTTGATTAAAGGCGCAACACATATTAGAGCTTATTGGGGTCCGGAGTATGTTGATCAGGCAGCGAAGAAACTACAGGAATTTTTTGCGGCAAATTTATAATGAATTTTAACAGGAAGAGATAGAATTCGGTTACTTAGAAGAAATGAGATTTTTTGAATCGTAAGGTCATATTCGGGTCATATTAGGTTGTTATAGTCTCCTTTGTTAAGAAAAAATATACTTAGGAGGCAATCAAATGAATATAGAAGTAAGATATTACACACAAACCGGAAATAGCAAAAAAATAGCAGAGTCTATAGCCAGAGAACTTGGTGTAGAGGCAAAAAGCATTGAGGAACCTATGCAAGAAAAAGCAGATATTTTGTTTTTATGCAATTCGGTTTACTGGGCAGGCATAGACAAACATGTGAAACAATTTTTGAAGAAGAATTATAATAATATTGGAGAACTTGTAAATGTCAGTACGGCTGCGCTTATTGAATCTACTTATGGACAGATGAAGACAGTTGCAGCAGAGACAGGGATTAAGTTGTCAGAAAAAGAGTTTCATTGTAAAGGTGCTTTTACGGCGCTTCACGCAGGGAGACCAAATGCGACAGATTTGGCAGCAGCGAATAAGTTTGCAAGAAGTATTTGCGGTTAAGGAGTGTAGCTATGAGTAAAGACTTTGATATTCAGGAATATATGACCCAAGGTGTGGAAAGAGTGGTTGCCGACTCCATTAAGGCAACTTTGAAAAATCCAAAAGAAAGTGCATTTATGCTGAAGTTTGCAGCAGCCAGTAAGGCCGCATCAAAGAAAAGGGTAGCATGGAAAGAAAAAGGGGAGCATATTCCGCCATTTTTAATTGCAAGTATAACAAGCAAATGTAATCTTCATTGTGAAGGGTGCTATTCCAGATGTAATCATGCGACAGTGGACACGGAACCTGTGATGCAGTTATCTGGCGAAGAGTGGAATCGGGTTTTTCATGAAGCTAGTGATATAGGTGTAAGTTTTATTTTGCTTGCCGGCGGGGAACCACTTCTTAGACGTGATGTAATGGAAGCGGCCGGTAGTCATAAAGATATTTTATTTCCTATTTTTACAAATGGTACCTTTATCGATGAAAAATATTTTCAATTGTTTGATCAATCGCGTAATCTTGTCCCGATTATGAGTATTGAGGGCGGAAAAGAAGTTACCGATACAAGAAGAGGAACCGGTATCTATGATAAATTAATTGCCAATATGGATGAATTTAAAAAGAGAGGACTGATTTTTGGATCCTCCGTAACAGTCACTACAGAAAATATAAAGGAAGTTTCTTCTGAAGATTTTATTACCGGCTTATCTGATAGAGGCTGTAAAGCAGTTATTTTTGTGGAATTTGTACCGGTGACTGAAGAAGGTAAGCATCTTGCCCCGGGAGATATGGAAAGAGCGTATTTGACAAATGAGATAAAAAGATTAAGGGAAGAACATCCGGAAATGGTATTTGTTTCTTTTCCGGGAGATGAAAAGAGTTCTGGCGGTTGTATAGCCGCAGGACGTGGATTTTTCCATATTAATTCTCATGGCGGAGCAGAACCATGTCCATTTTCTCCTTACTCAGATGTAAATATTAGAGAACATTCTCTGATAGAAGCAATGAATTCAAAGCTTTTTGTGGCACTTCGCTCCGGAGATTTCCTTCTGGATGATCACGAAGGCGGCTGTGTGCTTTATGAAAAAAGAGAACAGGTAGAAGCGTTATTGGCGCAGAAAGGTGCATGACGTATATAGAAGGATAACTCATAGGAGGAGTTATCCTTTTTTTACAACTTACCATTTGTTTTTTGCCACTTAGGGGATTATCGCAGTAAAAAATATGAAAAAAATTTTTCAGGATGTATTGAAAAGTACGATGATAGGAGTAGGGATTGCAGGGGCTACAACAATCGGGCAGGGAATCGCTATTGTGGTGAGCCAGTTGGCTGTTGCGTTTCTTATTTGGTTTTTCTTTATTTTGCACTATCGCGCAGAGGCAAAGAAGTTGAATGAGAAGATACAAGAAATGAAATAAAACAGTGAAAATTTACCTTGCTTTTAGAAAGGAAATGCCACCGCGTCTTTGTAAAGTTTTTTCAAAATGTTCAAAAAAATGGACAAAGACTCTCGTTGATCAGTCTTATGGGTTAAAAGTACGCAGGAGAAAGTCTCCTTGCAGTCATAAGGAATCCAAGCAAATTGCCCACTATGGTCATTTAAAAATCCGGGAGCAAGACAGATACCACGTCCGGCGGCTACGTTTGTCAGCGTGGTATCATGATCCGGACTATTGAAATAAGAGATTTTTCCGGAAGTAATCAATTTTTGCTGTACGGAACGTAACAGGGAAGGGGAACCGCCACCGACCATAAGGGTTCTTCCATAAAGGTCTTTATCTGTAATAAGATCCTTTTTAGCAAGAGGATCGTTTTTGTCGGTAATTAAATATATATGACTTTCAAAAAGGTCCTGAACTTTGGCACCAGCCAATTGTTTTGCATCTTCTTTTAGGGAAAAAAGGATGTCGCATTCGTTTTTTAAAAAGGAGTCAAGACCGTTTTCGTAACAGAAAGTGGGCGCTATTTGCACACCGGGACATTTTTCTTCGAAATTACGGATTGCTTCCGGAAGGAAATAAACGGCTTGTCTTACCATAAGGCTTATGGTAATGCTGTCTTTATACTTCGCACTGAAATTTTGACCTTGTTCGATGGCTCTTTTCAAAGATTCTCGCATGGAAATTAGGTGAGAAACAAATTGTTCGCCGGCTGGAGTCAGCGTGGCGCCTTTTCCATTTCTTTCAAAAATAGCAAAACCGACTTCTTCTTCCAAAAGCTTTATCTGGTAAGAAAAAGTGGGCTGACTTACAAATAAATTCTCTGCACCACGGCTAAAATTCTGTGTTTTCGCAAGTTCTATACAATAATCGATTTGTTTTGTATTCATGAGTGCCTCCTGATTTTGCTATTTAATAATTAAATCAGATATTAAACCTTTCTATTGGATATTTTATAAAACTCGTGAGAAAATGTAAACAAGAAAACAAAGGGAGGTCATTTAAAATGAGCAAAACATTAATTGCATTTTTTTCAAGAGCAGATGAAAATTACTTTGGCGGAGCTATGAGATATGTAAAAGTTGGAAATACAGAAATTGTGGTAGGTTTGATGAAAGATCTCATAGAAGCAGATACTTTTAAAATGGAAATGAAAGAGCCATATTCTCCGGTATATATGACTTGCATTGAGGAAGCAAAGAAAGATATGCGAGAGGGAAAGAGACCGGAACTTGTTTCCATGCCGGATAGCCTAGAGGATTATGATCATATTATTTTAGGATATCCAAATTACTGGGGAACCATGCCAATGGCTGTGGTTACTTTCTTAGAGCACTATGATTTCAGCGGCAAAACGATTCTTCCGTTTTGCACGAATGAAGGAAGTGGTTTGGGCTCTAGCGTGAGTGATATAAAAAAATATGCAAAGGGTGCAGAAGTAAAAACAGGACTTGCCATTACGGGAAGCAGAGCAGCAAATGCAAAAGCAGATGTAGAAAAATGGTTATCTGCAAATCTTTAGAAAATATAAAAAAGCCGGTAATAGTTTCTTTAACTATTATCGGCTTTTTTAATAATTCTGAACGTCGGAATCGCCTCGTAGATACCGTATAATAATATATAGCATAGTGTGCTATATATGGGGTTCTATGGTTATGAGCAGAAAAGAAGCGAGGAAAAAATTAATCAAAAAACTTTCTAGAAGGAATACGTGTATCGCCCTTCTTTTTTGTGTTGTTTTTACAGGCATTATTTTTACATATTATAGCATGATATATTCTGCAACTAAGAAAAATATTATTCAGGATGGACAAATGACAGCTGAAAAAACAGCTAATAGTATAGATTTATTTCTCGCAACCAACATGGACACCGTAAAGTTGGCAGCATATGCTTTAGATGAAATGCTTACAAAAGGAAGAAGCAATGAGGATATTCAGGATTTTTTGGAGAGACAGTCTGTTGCAAAAAAGAGTGTCATAGACCCGGATTCTACAGGATTTTATGCTTATATCAATGGTAGATTTTTTAGTGGGACGAATTGGGAGGCACCAGAAGGCTATGATGCCACTATTAGACCTTGGTATCAAAAGCCTTTTGAAAATGTTGGTGAAGTCACGGTGTTAGATCCTTACTTAGATATGCAAACCGGAAAACGTAAATTGGCTTTGGGAAAGGTCTTGGAAGATGGCATAAGTGTGGTTTCTATTGATTTACCAACCACAGAAATTCAGCAAATGGTGATAAGTTCGGTAAATAAAGGGGATGCGGATATTGCAATTATTATTAGCGAAGAAAATGTGGTAATTGCACATTCAGACAGTTCTGAAGTAGGAAGAGATTATGATATAGAAGTCCAGTCTCTGGGGGCAATGATTGCGAAAAATTTGGAGGGTGACGAGGATTATTATTTTGAATGTAACTTTGATGGTGAGGATTATATCGTTTATGTGGCTTATATTCAATCCGGAATGCGTTGTATTTGTGTAAAAAATGCTACAACAACATTTCGGCCGTTGCACATGATGTTGTTTGGTACGATTTTAGTTGTAATATTCGGAATATTTTTTATTTTTTATGTTTTAAATCGTTCTAATCGACTTCTGTATTTTTCGGAAGCATTGCAATTGGATGAGGACACTGGAAATTCTGAGGATTATGTAGATTGGAAAGAATTAAGAAGGATTGCCAACAGAGGAAGAAGTAAAATTTTACTTAGTACCAGAATTCAATGGTTGGTTTTTACAGTACTTTTAGTGGCTGAAAGTTTGATATGTGTTGCATCCGTCGTGCAGTCCAGATCGGCGATTAAAATGTCAGTTCGTCAAAGAATGTTGGATATTGCAAATTGCGCATCTTGGTCCGTAGATGGGGATATTTTAAAAGAATTGACAGCGGAAGATCAAAATACACTAGAATATCGTCAAGTATACGATGCACTGGCGGTATTTCGTGATAACGTGGAATTGAAATATGTGTATGCAATTAAAGATGAAGGAGATGGAAGATTTACTTTTACGGTAGATCCAACTTTTGGGGATCCGGCAGAATTTGGGGAAGAGGTTGTGGTAACGGAAGGCTTATATGCAGCAAGTCAGGGAATCCCTTCTGTAGATTATGAAAAATATACAGATAAATGGGGAACTTTTTATAGTGCCTATAGTCCGGTTCTTGATTCTGATGGCAATTTGGCAGGAATCGTGGCAGTTGATTTTGGAGAAGAATGGTTTGAAGACCAATTGAATCGCCAATCTCAGCAAATCGTAATCATTTATATCATTATTTTGGCTTTAACAATTACTTTTACCTGGATTTTGTGTTATTTCTGGATTAAATCTATTACAAATCCGTTGAAATATATGACAGAAGTTGCTGTACGATATGGGGAAGGGGATTTCCGTGAAAAGATTGCCGTTGAAAGTAGCGATGAAATTGGCGTTCTTTCTCATACGTTGCAGAAAATGTCCAGTTCCTTGGAAGAACAAATCAAAAAGGCGGAGGAGGCAAATAAGGCAAAAACCACATTCCTTGCCAATATGTCTCATGAAATTCGTACACCGATTAACACGGTGCTTGGAATGAATGAGATGATTCTAAGAGAAGCAAGCGAAAAAGAGATTCTTTTTTATGCGGAAAAAATCAAAAGTGCAGGAAAAAATTTGCTGGACTTAATTAATGATATTTTAGATTTTTCTCGTATTGAATCCGGTAAGACGGAAATCATTCCGGTAGAATACGATTTGCCAATGCTATTGCTCGATTTAGCAAATATGTTGGAAACACGAGTAGGAGAGAAAAAAATATCCGTGAATCTTTTGTTTGATCCGACATTACCAAGGGTCCTTATTGGGGATGAGACGCGTATTCGACAGGTGATTACCAATATCCTTACAAACGCGGCGAAGTATACCATGAATGGCTCTATTACATTTCAGGTAAGCTATGAAAAAAAGCAGGATAGTGAGCAGAATATTGCACTACAGGTATCTGTAATAGATACCGGTGTTGGAATTCGACCGAAGGATATGGAAAAACTCTTTATTCAATTTGAAAGAATAGATGAGAAACAAAATCGTAATATTGAAGGCACAGGATTGGGACTGAATATTACCCAAAGTCTTTTGCATTTGATGGGTTCTGAGTTGCAGGTGGAAAGTACCTATGGTGAAGGGTCAAATTTCTATTTTACTTTGGAACAGCAGGTGAAGTGTTGGGAACCCATGGGAGACTATAAAGAGATTCTTAGGGAAATGGAGGAGAATCCAAAACAGAAAAAGACATCGTTCCTTGCACCACAGGCAAAAATATTGGCAGTAGATGACAACGACATGAATTTGTTGGTATTTCAAAATCTGTTAAAACGAACAGAAGTGCAGTTAGATATCGCCAATAGTGCGGAAAACTGTCTTTTATGCTTGCAGGAAAAGAAATATGATTTGGTATTTCTCGATCACATGATGCCAATAAAGGATGGTGTTGAAATTTTACAGGAAGTCCGAGCACAAGGAAATGGCATAAATCAAAAAACACCAATGGTATGTTTGACTGCAAATGCAATTGCCGGGGCAAGGGATTATTATCTAACTGTGGGATTTGATGCTTATTTAACGAAACCGGTAGATGCAGAAGAGTTGGAATCATTGATGGTAGAGTTGCTTCCAAAAGAAAAAATTATTTTACAGGGAGAAAGTGTGGAAGCGGTTGGACAAAAGACGCAGCAAGATGAACGTGAGGCGTTGCGTCCGCTGTACGGCTGTGAGAAAATAAATGTAGAACAGGGTTTAAAGAATAATGGATCAGTTTCCGGATATTTATCTATTTTTAAGATGTTTTTGGAACAAATACAAGATTCTAGCTTAGAACTGGAGCGTCTATACCGAGAAAGGGATTTTAAAAATTACACAATTAAAATTCATGCAATCAAGAGTTCCGCACGCCTGATAGGAGCAATGGAATTGGGCGAGGAAGCACAAAAACTGGAAAATGCCGGAAAAGAAGAGGATAATTCATATATTGAGGGACATCTACCTTTCTTTTTAGAAGAGTATCGTGGATTTTTTGAGTGGAAGTCTATCTTGTTTGACGAAAATCAGCAATCTAAGTCGGAATCGGAAGATCGACCTCAGATAGAGCTAGAGCATATGCAAGTCATATACAAAGAACTAGAAGAGGCAGCAAATAATTTGGATACGATACGGATTGAAGAAATTTTGGAGGAAATCTCTGCGTATCGAATTCCGGAGAGTGAACAAGAATTATTCCACCAGATTCAAGAAGCTGTAGCAGTATTTGATTACAATAAAATTGTGGAGCTGTTAGAGAATGGGCTATAAAATTGTGGTCGTAGATGATGATCTACTGAGTTTAACAAGTGCAAAATCGTTGCTAAATGAGCAAGGCATGCAGGTGATTTGTTTGCGTTCCGGCAGAGAACTTTTAAAGTTTTTGGAAAAGAACACAGCAGATATTATCCTGTTGGATATTCTTATGCCCGAAATGGATGGTTTTGAAACATATAGCGCAGTGAGACAGTTTGAGGAGCAGGAGAAAAAGGTTTCCATTCCTGTTATTTTTCTTACCGGTGAAAACAATAGCGAAGTGGAGCGACGTGGCTTAAAAGAAGGAGCATCCGATTTTATTCGAAAGCCCATTGATCGGGATATTTTAATTAAACGTATTACCAATACCATTGAAAGCAATAAGAAAATTGAAAGTTTAACAGAAGAAGCAACCATTGATAAACTGACTGGATTTTTAAATAAGGCAGCAGGCACAACGCGAATTTCAAAAATGTGTGCAGAGCAAGATGGAGCATTGTTACTCTTAGATTTAGATAATTTTAAATTGGTAAATGATTTATTCGGTCATGATATGGGAGACCGTATTTTGGTGGCTTTTTCTAATGTGATTCGTTATTGTGTTCGCTCCGGTGATATTATCAGTAGAATCGGTGGAGACGAATTTATGGCTTTTTTTCCAGGCTTTTCGGGAGAAACGGCATTGGCTTCTTTGTCGGGACGATTGAACTGTGGTTTGGCAAAGGAGGCAGATTTGTTGATGGGGAAAAATCATGGAATTCCACTGGGAATATCTATCGGTGCCTCAAATACAGAAAATTACGGTAGAGAATATGGAAAATTATTCCAATATGCGGACATTGCTCTTTACAAGGTGAAGAACAATGGAAAACAGGGGTATGCCGTGTATGAAGCAGAGGAATATTCCTTCGATGCAACGAATTTAGATCATGAACTTATGCGCACATCTCAGATTTTATCAGAACGTGGAGAACGAAAAGGTGCGCTTATGTTGGGCAAGGAAGCGTTTACGTGGAATTTCCGCTTTATTATAAGATTTATTGATCGTTACAATGCAGTGGCTATGAGAATGTTGATTTCGGTGACTTCACCGGATGATGGAATCCCGGAAAAAGAAGATGTACAGCAATTTGCGACTATTTTAAAGAAAAATTTAAGAAGCAGTGATATTATTTTTCAAAATAAACCGAATCAGTTTTTTATTGTCTTACCATTGTTGTCAAATGAAAATTCCTATAAGATAACAGATCGAATTTTGGCAACTTGGGAAAATACACCTAATTCAGAGCGGCTGAAAATCAATTATGCATTGTCGGTAATTGGACATAAAGAATAGCTACAAAAAGCTAGTACATGACAGTTTACGCTCCATATGATATTATCGTACAAGTGACATTTTAGAAATAAAGAATGAGTAAAGGAAGTAAGTATTGAGCGTATTAAATGTGGAACACCTGACCCATGGGTTTGGTGATCGTCAGATTTTTGATGATGTAAGTTTTCGCTTGTTGAAGGGCGAACATATTGGCTTGGTTGGTGCTAATGGAGAGGGAAAATCTACTTTCATGAGCATTATTACCGGAAAACTACAGCCGGATGAAGGAACCATAGAATGGAATAAAAATGTGCGTGTTGGCTATTTGGATCAGCATGCAGTGCTGACGCCGGGGCTCACAATTGAGGATGTGCTAAAATCGGCATTTGATTTTTTGTTTCAATTAGAAGCACGTGCAAATGAATTGTATGGAAAAATGGCAGATGCGTCTGAAGAGGAAATGACAAAATACCTGGAGGAAACCGGGGAAATACAAGAGTTGCTGGAAGCACATGATTTTTATATGATTGATGCAAAAGTGTCAGAAGTGGCGCGTGCTTTGGGCTTAATAGATTTGGGCTTGGAGCGTGATGTAACAGAACTGTCCGGTGGGCAAAGAACAAAAGTGCTTCTGGCAAAATTGTTGCTGGAAAAACCGGAGATTTTGCTTTTAGATGAGCCTACCAATTATTTGGATGAAACACATATCGTTTGGTTGAAACGATATTTAGAGGAATATGAGAACGCGTTTATTTTGATTTCTCATGATGTTCCCTTTATGGATAGCGTAATTAACATTATTTATCATATGTATGACCGAAAATTGAATCGTTATCCGGGAAGTTATGAGCATTTCCAGGAAGTGTTTGCCATGCAACAGGCGCAACAGGAAGCAGCATATCAGCGTCAACAAAAAGAAATTGCAGATTTAGAAGACTTTGTGGCGCGCAATAAGGCACGTATTTCCACGAGAAATATGGCGATGTCCAGACAAAAGAAATTGGATAAAATGGAACGAATTGAGCGAGTAGTGGAAAAACCAAAGCCGGAATTTCATTTTCAATATTCGAAAGCTCCCGGAAAATTTATGCTTACAGCCAAAGATTTGGTTATCGGATATGAGGAACCCTTGTCTTCTAAATTGAACTTCCAAATGGAAAGAGGCTGCAGAATAGTACTTACCGGTGCGAATGGAATTGGAAAATCAACACTTCTAAAAAGTTTGCTGGGAGTGATAAAACCTCTTTCCGGAAAGGCAATTACCGGTGAAAATTTGGACATTGGATATTTTGAACAAGAGGCGAATCAAGGAAATACAAATACTTGTATAGAAGAAATTTGGAATGAATTTCCATCGTTAAATCAAGCGGAAATCCGTGCAGCTTTAGCAAAGTGTGGTTTGACGACAAAACACATAGAAAGTCAGATTCGGGTGCTTTCCGGAGGAGAGCAGGCAAAGGTGCGATTGTGTAAAATCCTGAATCGTCCCACCAACCTTCTGGTGTTGGATGAACCCACCAATCATTTGGATGTGGATGCAAAAGAAGAGTTGAAGCGAGCATTAAATGAATATAAAGGAAGTATTTTAATGGTATGTCATGAGCCGGATTTCTATAATGATATCGTGACAGACATTTGGGATTGCTCAAAATGGACTACAAAAGTAATTTAACACGCAGAATAGAAAAATAGTTATAATGATGTAAAAGAAACTATTTGGGAGAGTATGGATCTTGTATGCGATGTTGACACTTCCTTTTGTGACGCTGATTGTTATTGTTCTTGCGATTGTGTTAACCATTGTGGGTTATAGAAGTGCGAAGAGGCTTAAGGGTTAGGTTGTTTTCGATATTGCGCAGGTGTGCAACCATAGGTTTTTTCAAAAATTTTGTAAAAATGTGAGCGATTGGTAAATCCAAGCGTATCACTGATATCGGTTATTTTTTCTTTGGAAGCAGTCAGTAATCTGGCTGCTTCTTTCATGCAAAAAGTCATGCCATAATCAAAAAGAGATAAGCCGGAGTATTTTTTGCAAACTTCGTTTAAGTATGCACCGGAATAATTTAGAGCATTGGCAAGCTGACTTCTGGAAATTCTACCATTGGTTTTTCTCATAAAATCTGATATTTTTTCAAACAATTCATTTTCTAAATCGCCACCAATTTGAACCGGAACAGTACTAAATTTTTCCGGTAAAGATAAAATATGGAAAATATCTTCCACGGTTCTTTTGATGCGTAGCGAGGATTGGGAGGATGGAGACAGGGTCTCTTTTCCAATGATATCAAAGTACGTATGTATACTTTCTACGAAAAAATCGCTTTGTTCAGAAGGAATAAAATCTAGGTAATCTTTCGTTTGCAGATTATTTTCACTTAAATTCATATGTAAAAAATCCATAAGAGGGGAGGCATCATGAAATTGATGAAATAAATCCAACTGTAAATCCTCAAATATATTTTTCAGGAAATCTTGTCTTAGCTGTAAAAAAACAATACGAAAATTGGAATTATATTCTTCTGTATGCCTAACGTTTTTATTTAGAATGCAGAGGCTTCCTTTGGTGTACAAATGTCGATTGTGTTCGATGTTTTGATAAATTTCTCCATCCATGACAAACATTAATTCAAAGAAATCATGTTTATGTAGATTCGCAAGTAGTAGATCATTGGCTTCGTGCTTAGAAAGGGCGGAATGCATGCATCCGTTCGGGGTGAGATAGGTGGTGGAAAAATACATTTCTGTATTTTCTGGGTTCATGCATACGCCGAGAAGCCGAAAGGGTGCATTAATGGTGTATTGCAAAGATAAGTTTCCACTTTCATCGAAATCGTTGAAGTAAATGCTGTTTTTGCTGATTTGAGGAGATTTCTCTCCGGTTGTTGTGATAAACATAACCTCTCCTATAAATGCGAATATGATACAAAAATGGATGATATAACTTATTTATGCCATATAAATAACAGAAATGCAAGCGTATGATGAAATTAGAAAAGGAAATATTCCTAGGAACACAAGGATTAGGATTCACGAGGTGAAATGCATGGAGAAGAAGAATTTTAATAAAAATTGGAGGTTCCGTTTTCAAGACGGACAATGGAACAATGTGACATTACCACACGATGCGCAGCTGTTGGAAAAAAGGAGCGCAGATGCAGCCGGCGGAAGTGGACATGGATATTTTCCGGGGAATATTTATGAATACGAAAAGAATATGGTAGTTCCAATGGAATGGAAGGATAAGCATATTGAACTTTCATTTGAGGGAATCTATAAGAATGCGACAGTTTATTTGAATCATGAGGCGTTAGCAACACATAAATATGGATATACGGGATTTACGGTATCTTTGGGCGAAAAATTGAGATATGGAGCGGAAAATCTGATAAGTGTTGTGGCAGATAATTCAAAATTGCCAAATTCCAGATGGTATACAGGTGGAGGAATTTATCGACCGGTTTCTCTATTAATCGGGAATCGAGAGCATGTGAAATGGCAAGGCGTGCGTATTTCCACTGTAAGTGTAAATCCTGCAAGGGTTCGCGTGGAAACAGATGCGACAGGTGGGGAGGTTACAGTAGAAATTTTGGATCATGGGGTATGTGTTGCAACCGCAAACGGAGCGTTTGCAGAATTGGAGATTCCAAATGCAAAGCTCTGGTCTGAAGAAACTCCGTATTTATATAGTTGTAAAGTGACCTTGAAACAAGAAAACTGTGTGGTAGACACCGTTATAGAAAAATTTGGAATTCGCCAAATCACCTGGAGTACAAAAGGACTTTTCGTAAATGGCAAAGAGACGCTGCTCCGTGGAGGATGTGTGCATCATGATCACGGCATTGTAGGTGCAGCGAGTTTCCCGGAAAGCGAATGGCGAAGAGTCAAAATTTTAAAGGAAAGTGGATATAATGCCATTCGTTCATCGCATAATCCGGCTTCTACGGCAATGCTGGAAGCTTGTGATGCATTGGGCATGTATGTGATGGATGAAACCTTTGATATGTGGTATGTCCGGAAAACAAAGTATGACTATGGTTGTGATTTTCGGGAATGTTGGGAATCCGATACAAAAGCAATGGTGAATCGGGATTACAATCATCCGTCTGTAATCATGTATTCCATCGGGAATGAGGTTTCTGAACCGGGAAAACCGGAAGGTGTCGCACAAGGAAAGAAAATGATTGATTACATCAAGGCACTTGATGATACACGGGCTGTTACCGGGGGCATGAATTTAATGATTATGGGTAACTACGCCAAAGGCAAGGGCCAGTACGATCAAGTGGACCAAGAGCAAAAAGTAGGGGAAAAAGAAGAGGCCAAGAATGGAAGTCTTTTCTTTAATACGTTAGCAAGTTTTATTGGAACCGGAATGAATAAAGCCGGAAATTCGAAAAAAGTAGATGCCATTACTTCTCCGATTTTGGATGCCTTGGATATCGCCGGATACAACTACGCGAATGGAAGATATCCGTTGGATGGAACAGAACATCCCAATCGTATCGTGGTTGGATCGGAAACATTTCCTTATGAATTGGGAAAAAACTGGAAAATGGTAAAGAAGTATCCATATCTGATTGGTGATTTTATGTGGACTTGTTGGGACTACTTAGGGGAAACCGGCATTGGGGCGTGGTCTTATACCGGAGGCATGCCGTTCAATCGTCCTTATCCATGGATTCTTGGAGCCGTTGGCACCATTGACATTTTAGGAAATGGAGACAGCAGCCTTGCGTATGCCAGAACGGTGTGGGGACTCTGTAGCAAGCCAGCCATAGGCGTTCGGCCGGTAAATCATCCGGGAGTAAGAGTTTCAAAATCGGTATGGAGAGGCACCAATGCGATGGAAAGCTGGTCTTGGAAAAATTGCAATGGAAATAAAGCGGAAATAGAGGTGTTTTCTGATGCCTTTGCAGTGGAACTTTTGTTGAATCAAAGAATCATTGGGAAAAAGAAGGTAAAAGATTTTAAGGCAATGTTTCATACCAAATATGAACCGGGGACACTGACAGCAATTGCCTATGACAGTGAAGGCAAAGAAGTGTCCAGAAGCTCCTTGTCTTCTGCGATTGGGGCAACCACTTGTGCAATAAGACCGGAGAAAAAAGAGGTTTCTGCAGACGAAGTGGTATATGTAAATCTGGAAATAGTCGGTGAAAACGGTATTTTGGAATCCAATGATGATCGAGAATTAAAAGTATCCGTAGAAGGAGGCGAATTACTTGGGTTTGGTAGTGCAAATCCTTGCCATGAATACCAGTATCACACCGGTATCTTTTCTACTTATTATGGTAGAGCACAATTAATCGCCAGAGCCGGCGATTCCGGAACTTTAAAGATAAAAGTGGCAGATGGAGAAAAGGTATATTACGGCGAAATTACAATTTCATAGTTTCTTTATGATTTTGGATTTTTAGAAATGCTATAGTTAAGAAGAGCGAGGATTTACTGTTTTTTACTAAAGTGAGGTAGTAGAATGGCAAATACTGATAAGCAACTCTTCATATCGATGTATCATTATACACGAGATCTAAAAAATAGCAGATATCCCGAGATTAAAGGGTTAGATATCTCTTTGTTTCGCAAGCAGATGGAGTTTTTTAAAGGAGAATGTCATGTGGTGAGGATGGAGGATGTCATCGAGGCTGTCAAGGACGGAAAATCCTTGCCGGAACGTGCGGTACTTCTTACTTTTGACGATGGTTATATTGATAATTATACATTTGCTTTTCCTATTTTAGAGGAATTTGGCTTTCAAGGGTCCTTTTTTATACCGGGAAAAACCTTTACAACACATCAATTATTGGACGTTAATAAAATTCATTATATGTTGGCTAGTTCCGATATCCAAGAGTTGGTTCTGGATGTAAAAAAGAAGATGGATGATTACAGAGGGGTAGAATTTGATTACCCATCAACAGAAGAGCTGTGGGAGCAATATGCGGTGGCAAATCGTTTTGATCCTGCAGAAACGATTTTTGTGAAACGGATTTTACAAACAGTACTTCCGGAACGTGTACGTAATCAAATATCCAGTGATTTATTTGAAAAATACGTAGGAATATCAGAGGAAAAACTGGCTTATGAATTATACATGTCACCGGATCAACTTCGAACCATGAAAAAACATGGCATGTATTTGGGAATCCATGGTTATGATCATTACTGGCTCGGAAATTTGCCTATCGCGCAAATGGAAAAAGACATTTCAGAGGCCTTAAGTACGATGGATGAATTTATAAATCAAGACGAATGGGTGATGAATTACCCATACGGAAGTTATAATGAAGACGTGATTTCCTATATAAAGAAAAAAGGTGCTTGTCTGGGTCTGACTACGGAGGTTCGGGTCGCGGACTTAGAAAAGGATTCCCCGTTTTGTTTGCCAAGACTGGATTGTAATGATTTTCCACCGAAAAGTAATCATTATATCACGCAGATGAAAAACCAATCGCTTTGATGTGATTGGTTTTCTTTTTTTCTTCTACTTGCACAAGTTTATATTCCTGTGTTATCCTTATATGAAACTGTGTTATGGCTAATATATATTGATGTTATATCACTTTAACGTTTTGAAGAGGAAAAAGGAAGGAGATAGAATGTAGTTTTTTCTACATTCTGCAAGAAGTATGAAAGAAAAAAAGCTTGGCTTGATGTCTCTTATATTGATGATTTTTACATCAGTATATGGCTTCAATAACATTCCAAGATCCTATTATTTAATGGGATATGCTGCAATTCCGTGGTTTGTAATTGCAGGAATCTTGTTTTTTATTCCCTTTGCTTTTATGGTAGCAGAATTTGGTTCTGCATTTCGTCATGAAACGGGTGGAATGTATTCTTGGATGTGTAATTCTGTAGGACCAAAGTATGCATTTATCGGTACATTTATGTGGTACGCTTCCTACGTACTGTGGATGGTAAATGTTTCTTCCGGTATTTGGGTTCCGGTATCAAATTTGATTTTTGGAGAAGATTCTACTTCTAATTGGTCCCTTTTTGGGTCAGAATGGTTGTCCGGTTCTAGATTACTTGGAATTATGGCAGTGGTATTCTTTATTTTTATCACCTATTTTGATGCTAAGGGAATTGATAAAATCAGTAAAGTGACTTCCATCGGTGGAACAGCCGTATTGACCATTAATATTTTGGTGGTTGTTGGTTCCTTTGTCATGATTATTGCTCGTCATGGACAGTTTGAACAGCCGTTCCAAGGGTTAGAGTCTTTACAGACACCATTAAATGCAGCCTATCAAGGTAGCCCGATTATGATTTTATCTTTTATTGTATATGCGTTATTTGCATATGGTGGAATTGAAGCGGTAGGTGGATTGGTTGATAAGGCCGAAAATCCAAAGAAAAACTTTCCAAAGGCAATCATCACTGCAGCTATGGTAATTGTCGTAGGATATGCGGTTTTGATTTTATTGGTAGGTTCCTTTACTAACTATAGTGAGATTCTTGGAACAGATACGATTACATTGGGAAATGTTTCCTATGTAATTATGTCAAATTTTGCATCTGCATTTGGTGCTGCATTTGGTGCATCAGAAGCAACACAGATTCTATTGGCACACGGATTTGCCAGAGTTTATGCGTTAATTATGCTATTGGCATTGATTGGGGCCATGTTTACCTTGGTGTATTCTCCGTTGAAACAGATGATTGATGGGACTCCAAAGGAACTGTGGCCTGGAAAAATGGGTGAAATTGCCGAAGATGGAATGCCAAAAAATGCGATGTGGGTACAATGTGCAATCGTATGTGTCATGGTACTTTTGGTATCCTTTGGTGGTGACACCATGCAACAGTTCTTTGTGATTTTAACAGCAATGGTAAATGTGGGAATGACCGTTCCTTATATGTTCATTTCCTTTGCTTTCCCGAAATTCAAGAAAATGGAGGGAATAGATCGTAGCTTTGTGGTATATAAGACCCAGCGTTCTGCAAATATTTGGGGTTATGTCGTGACCTTAACACTTTTCTTTGCAAACGCATTCGCCATTATACAGCCTGCATTAGACGGGGATTGGGAAACAACTTTCTGGTCTTTGAGCGGTCCGGTAATTTTTGGTTTTGCTGCTTGGATTATTTATACACGTTATGAAAAGCGCATCAAATTAGGCGAAATTTCTACAGAAGAAATAACAGAAGCATAAATACAATCAGGAAAATGCCATTGGTTCCGAGATGGAGCCATTGGCGTTTTTTCTTTTTTGTGTCAAAATAAGAGAAATAGCAGAAATGAGGTGATTCCACTGCACGATATATGGAATCCTTGGCACGGCTGTATCAAATGCAGTGAAGGTTGCCAGAATTGTTATATGTATTATTTAGATGGTATTCGGGACAAAGATGGCGCGGATATTTATCGCACGAAAGCAGGATTTCGTTATCCTTTATCTAAATATCGAAATGGAGAATATAAAGTAAAAAGTGGGGAAATGATACGTGTCTGTATGACTTCCGATTTCTTTTTAGAAGAGGCGGATGCATGGAGAGAGGAAGCATGGGAAATTATGAGTCGCAGGCCGGATGTGAAGTTTTTTCTTTTGACCAAAAGACCGGAACGTGTGGCAGACCATTTGCCTTGGAACTGGGGAGATGGTTGGGAAAATGTGATGTTGAATGTGACCTGTGAGAATCAAAGGAGAGCAGACGAGCGCATTCCTATTTTACATGCGCTTCCTTTTAAGCATAAGGGGATTATGTGTGCTCCCTTCATTGGTCCGGTTACGATAGCCTCCTATTTACAAGAAGGACAGATAGAGCAAGTCCTTTGCGATGGCGAGAATTATGGTGGCGCCAGACCATGCCATTATGAGTGGGTAAAAAAACTACACGAGGAATGTAAGACGTACAACGTAACATTCGTATTTTGCGGAACGGGGCGTATCTTTGTAAAAGATGGAAAAACATACAAAATAAAAGGAAGCTTACAAAGTGAACAAGCATACAAATCCGGGCTTTCTTTTCGAGGAAAACCCATAGACTGGAAATTGACAGATACATGGGGTGGTCCATTGCATCCGGAAAAGTTGTATGAGCCTTATTTTGGCGAGCATTGTCAGAATTGCGGGATGCGATTGACTTGCAATGGATGTAGCCGCTGTGGGAAATGTGAAAGAGTGTAAAGTTTTCAATAACAATATGGATTGTTCGGTTAGGAGAAAAAAATGTTATATATCATTAGACATGGGCAAACGGAAATGAATAGTGCATATGCATTACAGGGAAGAAGTAATCACCCGTTGAATGATGTGGGAATTCAGCAGGCGAAAGAAGCCGGAAGATGGTTCAAAGAACAAGGGATTACCTTTTCTAAAATTTATACCAGTCCTTTGATTCGTGCTATTCAAACGGCCGAAAATATCGCTGTAACGGCCGAATTGATTGTGGAGGAGCGGTTGATTGAAATGGATTATGGTCCTTATGAAGGAATGAGTTTAAAGAATCCGGCACCGGAAGTCTTGGAATTTTTTCAGGATTTTGCCAATAATCCAGCTCCGGAAGGAATGGAACAATTGTCCTCGGTGGTATCTCGTGCCGGGCAATTTGTGGAAGAAATTCTTTCAGAGTGCGAGGCATCGAATATTTTGATTTCCACACATGCTATTGCAATGAAAGGAATTTTAGAATATTTAACTCCGGAATCGAAGGGAAGCTATTGGTCTACGAACATTGGTAATTGTGCAATTTATAGTGCAGAAGTAGTGAATCAGTCTTATTCAATTCCAGTTAGACGTAACTAACAAAATGAAGTATAATAAATCCATCTTAAGAAAAGGATGGGTGAGAGTATGTTAAAAACATTGTTGTTTTTGGGGTTGATTTGTTTGCTGGCTGTGTTGATTATGCTGGATTTTGTCTTGGTAATTCCCAAATTTGGTTCTGAGCATTTTGGAGCACCGGAGGATATCAAAGAAAGCCTGAGTAAAATGCCGGATCGACCGCTTTGGGTAAATCTTTTGGGCGTAGTCTTCATGGTGCTCATATTTGTTTGTGCAATTGCTGTTTTGGTATGGGCTGTTGTAGACGCAAAAACATCCGGTTTTCAATTTTGGCAGGTGTTTTTACGGTTTTTTATTATACTGGAGGGCTACAAACTTTTTGATATTGTATGCTTTGATTGGTTTATGCTGACAAAATTGAATGTATGGATTCAAAAGTTATATCCGGAAACAGCGGGAGCAAAAGGATTTCATTCCTTTGGGTTCAATCGGAAAAGCCAAAGCATAAAGATTGTTCTATTTGCGGTATTGAGTCTTTTGATTGCAGGCGCAGTTACGTTGTTTTAGATTATCTGAAAATTTATCGGGTTAAAGAGAAAAAAAGCGGTTTTATAAGTTTATCTCACATACTACAATAATAAAAAATGTAGGAGGTAATTATGGAACCAACATTAGAAGAAATTTTTGGAAGTTATTTATCATACAAGATTACTCCAAATACGTGGGTAATTAGTTTTATGGGTGGTACACAATTTATGTATTTATTGGAAGGAGAAGAAAAATCACTTTTAATAGATACAGGATATGGTGTAGGAAATTTGAAAGCGCATGTGGAATCCTTGACGACGAAACCAATTGTAGTGGCCAACACGCATTTTCATCCGGATCATTCTGCAGGAAATGGGGAGTTTGAAGAAGTTATGGTGTCCGCAGGGTGGGAAATAGATGCGCCATCTGTGAACACACCGGGATTTATTCCCTTTGATTTAAGCAAATTGCCACATCCGGATTATAAAAAGAAAATTGTGGGAGAAGGAGATATTATCGATTTAGGAAATCGTAAGATTCAGGTTTTGACAGTGAAAGACGCCCATTGTAATTCCAGTTTGTTTTTCTTTGATGAGGAAAATGGGATGATTTTTGTCGGAGATGAGCTTGAAGCTGCGCAGGTGAATATGTTTGATAATTCCTGCAATCCTGAGGCACCGTATGAAATTCATCTTCGCCTTCAAAATATGAAGGAAAATTGTGAAAGAATAAAAAGCTTGTTTCCGAAACTAAATTATATTTTTCCCAATCATAATGGTACACCTATTTCCCCGGAATATGTGGATGCATATATTCAGTTAATTGATGGAATTTATAACGGAACTTCTAAAATTGAAGACAAATTAAATCATAAATACGTAGAAATGGATCCAAAAGCATCTACCTTATGTCGCGTGCGTTGTGGTCGTGCAAGTATTTTTATAAGAAAAGACTTGTTACTGACGGTTTATGGTAAATAAGTTTACGAAGAACTCTTATTGAAAAATAAGGGTTCTTTTTTTCTGCCTACGGAATGTGATACAATATTAAATTAGAGCATATGAATTGCAAAAAGGAGTTAGTATGAAAAAAAGAGGTAAATTTGGTGGATCCATTGGGTTTGTACTTGCTGCCGCGGGATCTGCTGTAGGACTTGGAAATATTTGGAGATTTCCGTATTTGGCTGCAAAAGATGGTGGTGGACTCTTCTTGGTTATGTATTTGATTTTAGCATTGACCTTTGGTTATGCGTTACTCACCACGGAAGTTGCCATTGGTCGCAAAACAAAGCAAAGTCCGTTGACTGCTTATAAACAACTACATCCCAAATTCCGTTGGGTAGGAGTATTGGCTTGTTTAGTACCAATGATTATCATGCCCTATTATTGTGTTATTGGCGGATGGGTATTAAAGTATTTTCTTACGTTTTTGACTGGTGGCGGATTAGACGCAGCGGTAGATGGATACTTTACAGAATTTATTACATCTCCGGTAGAACCTTTGATGGCAACGATTGTATTTCTGTTTTTGTGTGCAATCATTGTTTTGGGTGGCGTCAATAAAGGGATTGAACGTGCTTCGAAATATATTATGCCGGTATTGATTATTTTAATTCTGATTATTTCGGTATTTTCTTTAACCATTTCTTATGAAGATGATGGGGTGTTGCGTACCGGGTTACAGGGTCTTTCTATTCTCTTGGTACCGAATTTTGAAGGAATGACAGCCGGAAAGTTTTTTACAGTCTTATTAGATGCTATGGGACAATTATTCTACTCTTTAAGTATTGCTATGGGTATTATGATTGCCTATGGTTCTTACGTGCCGGATGATGCTGATTTGGGAAAATCCATTAACCAAATCGAAATTTTTGATACAGTGGTTGCAATTTTGGCAGGGGTTATGATTATTCCGGCTGTTTATGTATTCATGGGAAGCGAAGGATTGTCTGCTTCAGGCCCCGGCTTGATGTTTATTTCTTTACCGAAAGTATTCGCGCAAATGGGCGTTTTGGGAAGAATAATGGGCACATTGTTTTTTGCGATGGTTCTTTTTGCTGCATTGACGAGCGCCGTTTCCGTCATGGAAGCAGTGGTTTCCAGTTTATGTGATCAGTTCCATTTTGAACGAAAAAAATCCACATTGATTGAAACAGCAATCGCTACGTTTTTTGGTATTTTGGTGTGCTTGGGATATAATGTGTTGTATTTTGAACTCACGTTGCCAAATGGAAGCGTAGGACAGATCTTGGATTTGATGGATTACATCAGTAACTATCTGTTTATGCCGATTGTTGCTATCGCGACCTGCGTGTTAGTCGGCTATTTTGTGACACCGGATTATGTGATTTCGGAAGTCGAAAAAACCGGTGGAAAATTTGGTAGAAAAAGACTATACATTGCTATGATGAAATTTATAGCACCTATTTTATTGTTTATTCTGTTTTTACAGTCCTTTGGATTGGTGAAATAGAAAAAGAGAAAGGCTTGACATGGAAGAACGTAAGGTAAAACAGCAATTTACTTCTTATACAGAAAATTATAATCCGAAGGACCCGAAAATTGCCTTAAAAATTGCACATACCTATCGTGTTGCCGAATTATGCAAGAAAATTGCAGAAAGTCTGGAACTTTCCCATGAGGAATGTGAAGTTGCATGGCTTTCCGGAATGCTTCATGATATTGGACGTTTTGAACAGGTAAAAAGATATAATACTTTTATTGATGGGGATTCTGTGGATCATGCTGCATTTGGAGCAGATTTGCTTTTTGGACCGGATCGCTTGGCGAATCTTTTTTACGAAGAGAGAGAATTCGATGAATTGTTGGAAACGGTGATTCGTGCACACAACCAATTTCGAATTCCGGTAGACTTAGATGAAAAAACAAAGGTTTTTTGTCATATACTAAGAGACGCGGATAAAATTGATATTTTGCGCGTGAATATTGAGACTCCAATGGAAGATATTTACAACACGACCAAAGAAAAAATGGTGCAGGAGCCGGTTTCTGAGGAAGTAATGAGACAGGTGCGTATGCATCAAACAGTGACTAGAGATGCTAGGATTACTTCTGTAGATCATTTAATCGGACATATGGCACTTACCTTTGAATTGGTTTATCCCTATAGTCGAAAAATAGCCTTAGAACAAGGCTTTTTGCAAAAATTATTTGCCTTTCCAACAGAAAATGCGGTGACAAAGGCCGCTATTATGGAAACAAAACAAGAAATACTTAGTGTTTTAGAAGGATAACAAACATGGAATATATATATCCGGATTATTACGATTCTTTTCAATGTATAGCAGGCGCCTGTCCGAAGACATGCTGCAGTGGCTGGTTGATTGAGATTGATGAAGAATCTTTGAAGAAATATAAGACACTTGGAATAAAGACTGTGAATCAAAAAGAGCAGTCTTTTTTTCATGATGCGCAAAAGAATTGCCTGAATTTAAGAGAAGATGGGTTATGCGCTTTGATTATAGAACATGGAGAGGAAATCCTATGCAAGACTTGCAGAACGTTTCCTCGTCATGTGGAAGAATTTCAAAATGTAAGGGAATATTCCCTTAGTATCTCTTGTCCGGAAGTGGCTAAGATGCTATTAAGCCGAAAGGAAAAGATGGTCTTTTACAGTCAAGATAAAAATGTAGAAGATTTGGAAGCATATGAGGAAACAGAGCAAATGGTTTATGGCTATTTGCGAAAACTACGGAAAGAAGCCATGAAAATAGCACAGGATCGAAGTAGCTCTATTTCAGAGCGTATGGGACGTATTTTGGCAATGGCAGCTCTGTTTCAGCAGGAAATGGATTTTTACCTTTTGGAAAACACGGAAGATCCCTTTGATATGGATTGTATTTGGAATGCAGATTATATACATCTAGAATTGCCCCCGGAAAAAGAAAAACTTATGTTTTATGCCATGAGGGAGTGGGAATTTACCAATGAGGAATTTCCGGATATATTGGATGTAGCAGAAGGCATTCTGTTTCAAGAAAACCTATCATTTGCTCAAGAATATGAAGAAATGAAGGCCGTTTTACAAAAACAAGGGGTTGATTTGTCGATTATTTTTGAACAACTTATGGTTTATTTTATATATACGTATTTGTGTGGATCGGCCTATGATGAGTATTATTTTGGGCAAACACAGACTGCAATGGCAGCTTGTGTACATATACGTCAATTACTCCTTGCACAATGGAAACAAACAGGGGAGATTTGCTTCGCAGATATCATTCGCTACACCTATTTGTATGCACGGGAATTGGAACATTCGATTCCAAATGTCTTAAAGATGGAAGCGTATATGGATAGTCATCCTTTGATTTGATTTTGTCGGGGGATCAACTCCGACGGATGAATATGCTCCGCAGGAATTCTTAAACTTTTATAAAACGATATCTTTATCTCAGATTTTTGTCGATATAAGATAAGAGAAACTGCGCTCGATAAGGGCGGGGTATACTTTATAAAATGTACAAGGAGGTAAAAAACTATGGCTGATTTATATGGAATTTCATCCTATCAGCAGGCTGGGCAGACATGGAAGTCAGGAAAGTCGCAGCAAACAGCAAAGTCAGGGCAGACGACGGCAAAATCGGATGTTATGAGTGGCAAGGTAGAGGTCAAAAAATGGACGTCGATTGATACCGGTAGTTCCTTGGTGCCGAAGACGACTGAATATGGAAACACCATTGGAGAAGTGCAACTTTCAGACAAAGCAAAGGACTATTATAGTTCTTTGAAGGGAAAATTCCAAAACATGGAATTTATTGTAGTTAGCTCTGATATGAAAGCACAAGTACAGCAAAATGCGGCGTCTTATGGAAATGCCAATAAAATGGTGGTGCTGATTGACGAAGAAAAACTGGAGCGCATGGCGACAGATGAATCCTATCGCAAGAAATACGAAGGATTGATTGCTATGGCACAGAATAAGCTTACAGAGGCTAAAAATGGCTTTACGAGTAGTGGAGCCGGCGTGAAGAATTTTGGCATGTCGATTGACTCCAATGGAAAAGAAAGCTATTTTGCAACGTTGGATAAATCCCAAGAGTTACAGAAAAAGCGGATTGAAAAGAAAGCAGAAGAGAAAAAAGAACAAAAAGTAAAAGAACGAAAAGCCGCTGAAAAGGAAGCCAAAGAAGAACGAATCGAAAAAGCGAAAGAAAAGAACGCGGAACAGGTGGAAGAATACCTGACCTTTGAATCCGATTCCTTTGAAAATTTATTGGCTAAGGTACAGACATACAGCTATGATATGGCTGCAATGCATGTGCGAACAGAAGCAGAGTTGGCACGTGGTGGGAACATTGATTTTAAGGGTTAAGATTATAAGAAGAGATAAGCTGTAGTTTAGACTACAGCTTATTTTTTGTGTGCTCTTCCCATTTAGAGATATATCCTCTTTCATAAGACGAATATGAACAAGAGGTGTTGGAAGGATATCAGCTTTTCAGAGAACCCTTATGGATTCCCGGAAGGGATCGCTGCAATGGTTTTGTTGCAAACAGATTTCCTAAGTCTTCTAGGGAACCTTATGTTATAATATCTAAAAAAAAGAAAAAGGAAGGTAGAGTATGCAGTTCGAAACATTACAAAAAGATATGATTGCAGCAATGAAAGCAAGAGATAAGGCTAGAAAGGACGCTATTTCGACCTTGGTTTCAGATGTGAAAAAGGCAGCGATTGATGCCGGAACCAGAGATAACATCAGCGATGACTTGGTGGATCAAGTAATCTTAAAATCCATGAAGATGGCAAAAGAACAGTTGGATTCTTGCCCGGCAGATCGTACAGATTTATTGGAAGAATATCAATTCCGTTATGATGTCATTCAGGAATATGCTCCAAAGATGATGGATGAAGCAGAAGTAAAACAGTTTCTTGCAGACAATTTTGCAGAGGTGATTGCCAGCAAAAATAAGGGAGCCATTATGAAAGCGGTAATGCCGGCATTGAAGGGTAAGGCAGACGGAAAAATGATTAATGAAATCGTAGCAGAGCTGTGTAAATAAGGAGAGATACTCATTTTTTGAGGAAGGGAAAGAGTTTGAAAATATGTTAATAGGTATCGATTTAGGGACGACAAATAGTTTGGCGTCTTATTATTGTGATGGAAAAATTTACTTAATTCAAAATCGCTTTGGGGAATATTTAACGCCATCTGTTGTTGCAGTAGAGGAATCCGGAGAAATTATAGTGGGAAAACGGGCAAAGGAATATGCTATTTTACATCCGGAGGCAGCTGCAGCAGTCTTTAAACGTTATATGGGAACGGAAAAAGTATTCCATTTACGTAATCACGATTTAAAACCCGAAGAATTATCTGCATTGATATTAAAATCCTTGAAAGAGGATGCGGAAGAGGTACTTCAGACAACTGTGGATGAAGCTGTGATTAGTGTACCTGCTTATTTTAATGATAATCAAAGAAAAGCCACGCGATTGGCGGGACAATTGGCTGGATTAAAGGTGGATCGGATTATCAGTGAACCTACAGCCGCGGCAATTACCTACGGCCTATATGAAAAAAAAGAAAGTACGCGCTTTTTGGTATTTGATTTAGGCGGCGGAACCTTTGATGTGTCTATTTTGGAACTTTATGATCAAATCCTAGAAGTACGAGCTGTTGCAGGTGACAATTTCCTAGGTGGGGAAGATTTTACCAATGTAATTATGGATGATATTTTGGCAAAAAATCAGTTGCATTCTGAGACATTGACGAAAAAAAGCCGGGGAAGGCTTTGGTATGAAGCAGAAGAGATGAAACAGCAACTTTCTGAAAAAACGGTAGTAAAGAAAAATTTCAAATTGGAAACAGAGACCGATGTGCATGAATTGGAATATGAGCTTTCCGCAGTTTCTTTTGAAAAAATGACCACTTCCTTGATGGAACGTATCAAGGAACCACTACAGAAGAGCATGAAAGATGCGCATTTACGGCTATCAGATATTGATGTAGTGGTTTTGGTGGGTGGAGCGACCAGAATGCCCCTTATTCGAGATTTTATTCGAAGAACCTTAAAGAAATTTCCGGATACTTCTTTAAATCCGGACGAGGTGGTATGTATGGGAGCCGCCCTGCAAGGTGCCATTAAAGAAAGAAAAGAAGAAATCAAAGAAGTGATCCTCACGGATGTATGTGGTTTTACTATGGGAACGGAAATTGTAAAACCGAACATGCACGGGGGCTACGATAACGGAATTTTTTCCCCGATTATTGAACGAAATACGGTAATTCCTGTTAGTTGCACAAAGCAATACGTGGCATTGGATGAGCAGCAGGAATCTATTCGTGTCATGGTGTATCAGGGAGAAAGCCGCAGAGTGGAAAATAATTTATTATTAGGCTTTTTTGATGTGGAACTTCCGCAGGACCAAAAAGGCTGTGAATCTGTGGATATTACATATACGTACGATATCAATGGATTGCTGGAAGTTGAAGTGAAAATTCTTTCCACAGGAGAAATATATAGAAAAGTTTTCCAAGGTCGTTACAATCATATGACAGAAGAAGAAATTGCTGTACGTATGAAAGAATTGGAAAAATTTAAAATGGGTCCTCGTGGCGAGGAAAAAAATAAAATGTTGCTTTTACGAGCGGAACGAGCTTATGAAGAAAGTTTAGGGGAAGAACGGGTTTATATTGAAGATGCGATACAGGCATTTGAATACGCACTAGATAGCCGCGATAAAACGGATATTTTTAATGCAAGAAAGCATTTGATTGAGATAATTAACGAGAGACAATTATTTTAGGGAGAGAACAAGTTATGACAAAGCAAGAAGTCTTTCAATGGTTACAAATTCAGGAAACAAAGGATATTCAAGTCATTCAAGAGGCTTATAAGGAACAATTGAAAAATTATCATCCGGAGGAATGTCCGGAGGAATTTATGCAATTACGAGAAGCATTGCAACTGGCGATTCAATTTGCAACTAGTCAGGAGGAACCACAAATTTCTGATGCAGGAGAAGCGTTTTCGGACAAGATTTTACAATTATATTTACATTATGCAGATCGTAACAATCCCCAAAAATGGGCTGAATTATTAAGGGATCCGATTGTAGATGATTTTGATTATGCAGAAGAAATTCGTGCATTGACGCTTACTTTTTTTGAGGAGTTTGGTAATTTTATTTGTAACGAAGTCATTGCGGTTATAGACGAAAAATATCATTTCGAAGAATACGTAGATGAACTGGAAGATATCGTCGATTATGACTTTTTGGATTATTTGATTGGTAAAAAGAATGGGGAAATTCAGGACTTTGATTATGCATCGTTGCATGGCTACCCCGAATATGACAAAACAAATCAAATTGACGATTTTATCGGCGGGTTGCTGAGCTTGATGGCCATGGATTATGAAGAAATTCAAGATTCTCATATACAGAACCTTGCAGATACCGGGATGCAACATCCATGGTTTGACTTGTTGCAAGTGGTAGTGCGAGGAGCTCAGGGCGTGGCTTCGGCACAAGAATTGTATATAGAAATTGAAAAATGGGAAGAAATCCCGGAAGAGATTGGCGAAGCTTCGAATTTCCGGTTGGCTTGCTTGGTGAATACGCTTCGATATCAGTTTTTTGACATACAAGAGCAAGTGAGTGATGCTTTTTATTTTATCGAGCAGGTAGCTTCCGTATCAAAAAATGCTTATGTACTTCGAAATTTGGAGAAATGTGGACAACAGGTATATCAAACCATTGAAAATCCTCTGGAAAACGAAAATACATTGGTGCTTTTTTTCCATGGGATTAAGTGTGGATTTGGGGTAGAAAAATTGTGCCAATGGATGGAATTGCATCGCGATGAAATCCCAGAGACGGAGGAATTCTGGGTACCACGCGCTACTTATGCTTCTATGTGTGAAATGGAAAAAAATCAAAATAATCGGGAGAAAACTCCATTAGAAAACCTAAGAAGAAAATCTTACTATGGAAAAGAAATGATTTGGGCTATTACGCCTTATTATGAAGAAAATACATCGGTTTTAGGTAAACTTTTTGATATTCATTATGAACGTTTTCATGAAATTTGCGAAGGATCATCCGCGGATGCAGAAAAATGCATAAAATACGGAGACCTTATGCTGGACATGGAAGAAAATGCCTACAACGCTGAATTAGTAGATAACATGTATACCGTGTTTATCATGAGCGGAGAATATGACCGAGCATGGGAAATGTGCAATCGGAAAAAAACGCTTTTACAAGTTATGCAGGTAAGATGTGAAGAAACTGGAGATCCTATGTTGAAAGAGGATTTTGGAAGACAGGCCCTTCTTTTGTATTGGAATTACGCCATGGTATATGTACTTCATCGTAAAAAGCCTACGGATGATTATTTGGAAAAGTGCTACTTTGAAGAAGCAAATAAAATGATTGGTAAAATGGAAGAAGTCTCTATCGATTATGAAAACTACTATGGTTTGCCGGTCGTATGGGGTGAATATCTGCTTACATGCGAAAAGAAGGAGGAACTCTATTGGTTAAAGGGACATTTACTGGAAAACAAAAAGATTCTTGATACCGTATGTAAAAAGAAAGCACCGGCTTCCTATAGAGAGATGTTAGAGTCATGGTATGAATGCATGATAAAAATCTGTTGCAAGTTAAAAAAATATCGGGAAGCAAGAACCTATTTTGATGCACAGGCGCAGAAATTAGGTGTTTTACAAGCAGATGTGTCAGATGATGAACTGGTACGAAATTACGAAGAGGTAATCAATACTTTAAAGTACTTGGTTTATGCCCCGAAAATGTTTTCCAAAGAAGAGCCGATGCATTATGTTACGCGTGTTTTACAATGTATTGACAGGAAAACGGCGTCTTTAAACAATAAAAAGGACGTAGATAAGATGATGGAACTTTTGACGAATGTAGGACATTATGGTTTGGCAATTTCTTGCGATTATTCCTGGTTTTATGAATTGCACAATAGGGAATTGGTGATAAAACATTTGCATACCATGAGTGGAGATAATAAGAGATATTATTATGGGAATCTTATGAATTTATGTTTTTTTTTAGGAAAACAGGAGGAAAAACGTGAAAATGCAAAAAAATATTTAGAAGTAATTACGGAATTGGATACGTATTGTCCGAAGGAAAATGTTTCTTTACAAGAAGTGGTTGATCAAAATCTTGTAGTAGCATCACGTTATAGTATTGTACGCTTAATTGAAGCCTATTTGTACATGGATGAGTTGGAATTGGCCGAAACCTACCTTAACCGGGTGGGAGAAACAAAAATGTGTTCTTACTGTAAAAAACATGGTTGTCTTGAAAAATTAACCTGCTTGGGAGTTTGGCACTTGTTAAAACAAGATTATGAAAAAGCAGAAGAATATTTTCATTTGGCCAACCAAACGGAATGGGACGAACATGAGGAAGTGGCTGAGCGAAACTTGTTGTATATGAAAATGGCGCAAATGGTAAAATAAATTTTAAAAAAATTTATACTTTCTTTCTTGAATGGAACATGGCGTGGAGTTTTCGCTATATTGTAAAAATAGTAAAATGAAAGAAAGTATAATTGCGAGAGGAGACTCTATGATACCGGTTGCAATCTATTTACAGGAAGAATATAGCCAGCTAAACCGAAGATTTATAGAAAAGGTTTATAATCCCATTGCCGTGGCTCATGGCGGAGAGGAAATGTGCGTAGTTGCATACTGGAATCCCTTTGTAAGTGCCGATGATTTACAAAATGAAATTCCTGTAATCACTTCGAAAACTACGAAAAAATTTATAGAAACAGGGGAAATTGGCGTAATAATTGTGCCTTCAGAGTATTATGCCGGACAGATGGATTTTTTGAGTATGTTTTTTGATTTGTCGATTTCACTGGATAATATTTACATTTCCAAAGATTTTTCGGATTATGATGGCTCAGAAGAACAGGCCCTGGATTTTTATGAGTCTTATTACGAACGAAAAAAATTACCCTATTTAGAGTTTCATATTGCGGATCATTGTAATTTGAATTGTGCAGATTGTGAACATTATTCTGGGCTGGTAAAAGAGCCTGTTTTTCCGTCCTTTGAGAAATTCGCAAAGGATTTCCGGAAATTAAAAGAATATATCGAAGAAATTGGAAAAATTCGTATTTTGGGCGGGGAACCTTTATTGAATCCGGAAGTAGAAAAGTATATACAACTGACTCATGAGGTTTTTCCAAAATCCAACATACAGGTGGTAACCAACGGATTATTGTTGATGCAAATGCCGGATTCTTTTTTTGAAATTCTAAAAAGATGTGGCAATCATTCCGGAATCAGTATTTCTTTTTATCCGGTAATGGAAAAGAAAATGGATGCGGTACGTGAGTTTTTGAGACAGAAAGAGATTCCGTATGAGATTTCGGAAATGGCTGTGAACTTTCGAAAGGAGCAAAGCCTGGAGCCCAATGATGATGCTGCAACGATGAGCAAATTCTCGCATTGTTATCAAAAAGGATGTCACAATTTATATGATGGAAAAATAGCAACTTGTTTTTTACCATTTACCACAAAATATTTTAATGCGTATTTTCACAAGAAATTACCCGAGGATGGAGCAATTGATTTGTACCGAGAGGAATTGACTACCGCAGAATTGCGACGTGCTTTTACGGCACCTTTTGAGCGGTGTCGGTATTGTAGGGAACCGGTAGAAGTACCCTGGCATCAAATTCATAACCCCAGTATATTAGAGGATTGGGTATAGAGATTTTAAGCGGCAAATGATGTTTAGGAGGACATGACATGAAGATTGCAATGGCAAATGACCACGCAGGAACACAGATGAAACAGGAAATCAAAACATATTTGGAAAGTATCGGTCATGAAGTTGTAGATTTTGGAACCTATGATGAAGAAAGTTGTGATCTTTCCGATTTTGTTTATCCGGCAGCCCTTGCAGTGGCCAAGGGAGAATGCGAAAGAGGTATTTTTTGTGACGGAGTAGGCTACGGAAGTGCTTTAATTGCAAATAAAATTTCCGGTTGTTATGCGGCGGTGTGCCAAGATCCGTTATGTGCAACATTAGCAAGGCAACATACGGATTCCAATATTCTTTGTTTGGGTGCAAAAATTATTGGAGGCCTAATGTCCATGGAAATAGTAAAAACATGGCTTACAACGGAGCCACTTATGGAAGAAAAATATCGCAGACGTGTGCAAAAGGTTTGTGATATTGACGCGAAGCATTGCGTTCCGGTGAAATAATGAAAAAGCACATAGACTGTCTGGAATACAGTCTATGTGCTTTTTTGCGGTACGGCAAATGTTTGTCTCATGAGAAAAGCGTTTCTTACGTTTGATAGTACTGTTTTAGAATTTGTGAAAATGTATGTAATTCCTCTTGGCTGGGTTTGGTTTTTAAAAATGCAAACTGTAATTTTTGAAAATCATCGGTGTTCTTTTGAATATAAAAATTGCTTTCCCATTGCGGAAAATGGGTATAAATAAAATCTTGCATTTTGTAAAATTTATCCTGTGGGAATATTTCATAACGAAGGGATAATATTTTAAGCCCCAATATGTAATAGTTTATTAAGAAATTAAATTCTAATGCATCGGTATATAAGTCAAAAACTTGACGTTCTTTCAATTCTTTAAAGAGAAGTTCTTGCATTTGAAAAAAATCTTCATGGGTATTGGAATTCTCAGTTAATACGGTAGAACCTGGTCTCACAAAATAATGATAAAGTCTTTTTTCCAACATACAGATTTTTTGCGCATATAGTTGCACAAGGGAACCCCAAAAAAGGTCTTCGTAGATGATATGTTCCGGAAAATAAATATGGTTCTCTTTGATGAGCGCTGAAGAAAATATACAATTCCATGCGCCTATACGAGCAACGCCGGAGGCAATGCTGTCTTTACGAATTTGCGGAGAGGTAACGGTTAAAAGGCGATCTTGTAGACCTGTGGAAATTTCGTCTTCTTTTAGTAAGCGATATTCTTTGTCACGAACACTACGAATATTTACAACGTCACAATTGTAGCTTTCAGCAGCCTGACACATGGTTTCGTACATGGTTGGTTCTATCCAATCATCAGAATCCACAAAACCAAGATATTTTCCCTGCGCCATTCTGATTCCGCGGTTCCGGGCGCCACCTTGACGTAGATTTTTTTCATAAAAAATACTCTTTATACAAGGGTATTCTTTTTCATATGTGCAAATGAGATTTGGCGTAGAGTCTGTAGAACAGTCATCTACAAGAATGATTTCCATTAATTCCCTATCAAGGGTTTGGTTTAAGATAGATTCTACGCATCTGGGCAAATATTTTTCCATGTTATAGCAGGGAACAATGATACTAATGAGTGGTTTTGAAACGCTATTTGTCATAGTGGAGCTTCTCCTTCGCAAATGCTATTTATCATACTTTCTCATAAAAATTATAGCATATATGGCGTGAAAAAAAGAACTTTGATAGAATGATGAAAGAGCATGATGAAAGAGTAGTTTTACCTTCGTATGAAGGTTAGAGAATATTCCAATCAGGATTTGAGGGAAATTATCAGAATATGGAATGAAGTTGTTTTAATGTCATAGAAATCCCTTTCGTTAAATAGATTTAAAACATCATTTTAACATAAGCCATAGATTTTACCTATGGAGAAACCTTAAAAATATGTATTTTACCTATCGAAATAGTGGGTTTATAATTTGCTTCAGAAAGAAAAGGAGCAGATTATGATCAAACAAAATACACCTTTTAGATATGATTATGTAGGAAGTTTCTTGCGTCCCGAAAGATTGAAAAGTGCAAGGAAACAATATGAGGAAGGGCAGATTGGAAAAGAGTCACTAATAGAAGTTGAAAATGACTGCATCAAAGAGCTGGTTCAAAAACAGAAGGATCTGGGCTACCATGTTATTACGGACGGAGAGTTCAGACGCTCTACCTGGCATCTAGATTTTATGTGGGGATTTGATGGCGTAGGCCATAAACCCACGGTGAGCAGGTAATGATTGATGATACCTTCTTGACCGGGAAGCTTGCTGTAACGAAAGAGCATCCTTTTGTGGAGTATTTCCGTTTTGTAAAGGCATTAGAGGATGACGAGAATCCGTGAAGCTGCGAAATATATACCGCTGGAGCGACTTTGCTTAAGTCCTCAGTGTAGATTTGCTTCCTGTGAAATAGGAAACGAGCTGACCGAGGAAGAACAATGGGCAAAGCTTAAACTGGTAAAGGAGATTGCTGAGGAAGTCTGGATATAAAAATATCTCTTTAATATAGAAAGGCAATGGGGCGTATGCTTTTAGAAAAGCGTATGCCTTGTTGATGTATAAAATCGCAGGAAAGGAAAAATAGATGGCGAAGAAGGAAAATAATTTTAAAAACTTTGGTGTTGCAACGCAGGCAATACATACCGGAACGGACTACGATGAAGGAACAGGCGCTGTAAGAAGACCGCTTCACATGGCGAACAGCTATAAGTTGCCTGACGATCTGTCGCAGGTGAATTATTCATCAACAGATCTTTTGATGTATTCGAGGAACGGCAATCCGAATCAGCATTGGCTGGAAGAAAAGATTGCTGCGCTGCATGAGGCAGATGACGCCATCGTTCTGGCGAGCGGTGTGGCGGCACTTCACGCCCTGTTTTGGACGCTGCTTAAAACCGGTGACAGGGTCGTTTATCCGAATGTCAGCTATATGGCAGTCTACCGTATGTTCCACGAACTTTTTAATAATAAGTTTGGTGTGGATACAGTAATGGTGGATATGACGGATCTGGATGCTGTGAAGAATGCAATCACTCCCGGTACAAGACTTGTTCACATAGAAACGCCGGACAATCCGACCAATGGTGTGAGTGATATCGCTACAATCGTCAAGATCGCACATGAAAACGGAGCGGTTGTATCGGTCGATAATACGTTTGCATCTCCTCTTAACCAGAAGCCGCTGGAGTATGGGGTGGACTTTGTGGTCGAGTCACTTACAAAGTTTATCAACGGTCATGGGGATGCTCAGGGAGGGGCGATCATATCCAATGATTTGGAGACGATGGATCGCATCCGTTACGAGGCGCAGGTAAATGTGGGCTCTGTCATAAGCCCGTTCAATGCATGGCAGATCTTTAGAGGCTCTGTAACCTTCCCGTTACGTATGAAGCAGATCAATGAATCGTCACAGAGAATTGCGGAATGGCTGGAACAGAGAGAGAACGTCACTTTTGTATCCTATCCGGGGCTTCCGAGCAATCCGGGACATGAGCTGGCAAAGCGCCAGATGAAGAATGGATATGGCGGTGTTATTTCATTTGGCGTAAAGGCGGATGACAAAGCAGTGGAAAGATTCTGTGCTGCTTTGAAAGTAGTCACCTTCGCTGTGTCTCTTGGACATGACGAGAGCCTTATTTTTCCACAACCGAGCTATGATGAACGCATAAACCTGTATCCGGAGAAATTCAGAAATGGATTCATCCGTTTCTCTGTTGGTCTGGAAGAGCCGGAGGACATTATTACTGATCTGGATCAGGCGTTAAGGGTGATCGGGTTATAATATGAATAAAAAATATGAACAGCTTACAGATGAGCAACAGGAAAAGCTGGGTAGGCTGAAAGAGATAATATCAGGATTGGGTAGTCTTGCAATTGGATTTTCCGGCGGGGTAGATTCTTCACTTCTGCTGGCAGTCGCGCATGAAGTGCTGGGAGACCATGTAATCGCAGTTACCGGAGTTGATGCTTCTGTCCCGGAAAGAGAAGTGAATGAAGCAAAAGTATTCCGTGAAGATCGTGGAATCAGGCATATCTTATGCACGGCTGATCTCTAAGGCAATGGGTCTTCCGACCTGGAGCAAGCCTGCCTATGCATGGAAAAATTGCAAGGATTGAAGTTCCATCGGCTGACATACCACGCATTGCATCGGATGAAGTCAGAAAAGTAGTATATGAGGAGTTTAAGAAACTGGGCTTCCTGTTCGTTACTTTGGATCTGAAGGGATACCGTACGGGAAGCATGAATGCAACATTAAAAGTTTAATGGGAAGAAGGTGACACTATGAAGATAGCTCTTGCGCAGATGCAGATGTCGCAGGATGTAGAGTTGAATTATCAGAAATCGCTTTGCTTTATACGTGAGGCAGCAGAAAAGGGAGCACAGCTTGTGATGTTCCCGGAGATACAGTTGACACCGTTCTTTCCGCAATATGAAAATGAAGATGTTTCTGACTATGTTTTGACGTTTGCTCATCCGTATGTAAAGGGAATATGCGACGTCTGCCGTGAAAACCGCATTTTTTCTTCTCCGAACTTTTACATTGAAGAAAATGGGAAGAGATATGATATGAGTTTTCTTATTGATGACGGGGGAAATATCATTGGTACGCAGAAAATGGTTCATGTCGCCCAATGTGAGCAGTTTTACGAACAGAGTTATTATACACCGTCAGAAGAAGGATTTTCCGTGTTCGATACAAAGATTGGGAAGATAGGCATAGTAGTCTGTTTTGATCGACATTACCCGGAGAGTATCAGGACAGAGGCTTTGCGTGGAGCAGAGCTAATCCTTGTGCCGACAGCAAATACTACGGCTGAGCCGTCGGAAATGTTTCAGTGGGAAATAAGGGTGCAGGCATTTCAGAACAGCGTGAATATTGCAATGTGCAACCGGGTAGGAAGAGAAGACGTGATGGAGTTTTACGGTGAGTCATTAGTGAGCGGTTATGATGGAGAATTGATTGTTGTTGCCGGCCGCGGAGAGGAATTATTGGTTACAGAAATTGACCTCTCCGGGGCATCAGCGGCAAGAAATAAAAAGCCGTACACTTTGCTCAGAAGAACGGAATTATATGAATGAGGTGTATCAGGTGAAGTGGTATGAGTTAATTGCATCAAGAAAATACTGGTGGATGCGATTATCTTCTGCGAGTTCAGGATGGAATGCAAGCCCGATCTGGTTTTTGTACCGCACCCCCACAATATGATCATAGGCAGTAGCAATGACATCCACATTGTTTGATACTGACTCAATATACGGTGCGCGTATAAATGTCATGTTGAAGTCAGATATATCTCCGACATCGCCTTTAAAATAAAAGCTACCCAGCTGTCTGCCATAGGCATTGCGTTTTACAAGAACCGGAAGAGTCCCGAACCAGATGTTTTCATCATTGCTGATTTTATCAGAAAGAAGAATTAAACCCGCACACGTCGCAAGGACCGGTAAGCCATTATTTATCATCTCCTTTAATGGATCCAGCATATGCAGATCCTGCAAGAGCTTGCCTTGTACGGTGCTTTCTCCTCCCGGAAGAATCAAACCGTCCAAAGTTCCTATATCCGATTTCTGCCTGAGAAGAATGGTGTCTGCACCAAGTGACTGCAAAACAGAACGGTGTTCTTCAAAGGCTCCCTGAACGGCAAGTATACCGATCCTCATATCATTTACCTCGTTCTTCCATGATTAGTTGTATTTCATTTTCGTTGATGCCGACCATGGCTTCACCGAGATTTTTTGACAGTTCCGCAAGAAGGGCAGGATCATTATAATTCGTAACGGCTTTTACAATTGCAGCAGCACGCTTTTCGGGTTCACCGGATTTGAATATTCCGGAGCCAACGAAAACACCTTCTGCACCAAGCTGCATCATAAGGGCTGCATCTGCAGGGGTGGCTACTCCTCCAGCTGCAAAATTAACAACAGGAAGTTTTTGGTTCTTATGGACATACTGTATTAATTCAAATGGTACCTGGTATTCTTTTGCGGCTTCGAACAATTCATCTTCTCTCATTGATGATACACGGGAGATTTCTGCCTGCATACGTCTCATATGGCGGACAGCCTGGACAATATCACCGGTGCCCGGTTCGCCTTTTGTCCTTATCATGGAAGCTCCTTCATTGATTCTTCGTAGTGCTTCTCCGAGGTCACGGGCTCCGCACACAAATGGAACTTTAAAGTCACGCTTATTGATATGATATACGTCGTCAGCAGGGGAAAGAACTTCGGATTCATCAATGTAATCTATCTCGATTGCCTGAAGAATCTGTGCTTCTGCAAAGTGGCCGATCCTGCACTTTGCCATGACTGGTATGGATACAGATTCCTGAATTCCACTGATCATAGCAGGATCGCTCATTCGCGACACTCCTCCGGCGGCACGTATATCAGCGGGTATCCGTTCCAAAGCCATAACAGCACAAGCACCCGCAGCTTCCGCAATTTTAGCCTGTTCCGGAGTCGTAACATCCATGATCACGCCGCCCTTTAGCATCTGGGCAAGATTCTTGTTTAATTCATATCGGTTATCTGACATTATGGTAATCCTCCTTGTGTTTTTGTGCATTTTATTGTAAAATTGGGCATATGAAAATATCCAAAACAGGAGAAAAATATATATCCAGATGAGCCAAGCAGGTACAATTGATCATTCGCAACCTCTATATATTAAGTTATATGAGCATATAAAAGAGAATATCGTGGCAGGAGCATATCCCTATGGACACAGGCTGCCTTCGAAAAGAATTATGGCCGAGGAAGCAAAAGTAAGTATTATCACCGTTAAGCACGCTTATGAACTACTGTGCGATGAAGGGTATGTAGAGTCAAGAGAGCGAAGCGGATATTATGTTGCATTCCGTGAAGAGGATGGTTTTGCTTTTTCGAAGAAAGAAATGATTTCGCATACTCATCATAGGCACCAGATGCCTGAATTATCCTTTCCGTTTTCTGTATTAGCCAGAACAATGAGACGAATATTGACTGAGTATGGTGAACAGGTATTTGAAAAATCGCCTAACAAGGGATGCACTCTGCTTCGGGATGAATTACGAAAATATCTGGGACGCAACAGGAGTGTATACGCAGATATTGAACAGATTATCATCGGATCAGGTGCAGAATATTTATATAATCTGATTGTTGGCCTTTTTGGGATGGATACAGTTTTTGCGTTAGAGTATCCGTCATATGAAAAAATAGAAAAAGTTTATCGGGCAGCCGGCGTTCAAGTCGAAAAACTGCCTTTGGGAGAGAACGGGATAGAAAGCAACGCGCTATCTTCATCAAATGCAGATGTTTTACATGTATCACCATACAGAAGTTTTCCTTCAGGTATTACAGCATCAGCATCAAAAAAACATGAATATATCAGATGGGCAGGACGAAATGACCGATATATAATTGAGGATGACTTTGAATCTGAATTCTCAGTTTCCAAGAAACCGGAAGATACCATGTTCGAATTATCTGAGCATGATAATGTTATATATATGAATACGTTTTCAAAAACCATATCGGGGTCACTAAGAGTAGGATATATGGTGCTTCCGAAACGCCTGGTTCAGAAGTTTGATATGGATCTTGGTTTCTACTCATGTACAGTGCCGACATTTGAACAGATACTGATTGCTGAATTGATCCGGAATGGTGACTTTGAAAGGCACATTAACAGAGTGAGAAGAAGGAAGAGAAGAGATGGTGAATAAGAGCAAGTTTTTCGCCATCCTTAAAAATGTTCTTCCGTTCCGAGTGGACTATATTAAAACCATGGATATGGAAGAGGATATTACAGATGAAATGGTTTGGAATATTAATCTTGAAAAGACATACATGGCGCTTGAGCGAATTAAGCTTGTGGCAAAGTATATTTTGGAGCACTTGGGGACCATAAGCCAAAAAACGAGCCGAATGGAAATGGGGTGAGCTAAATGGAAAAGGAACGTAATGTTTTGAAATTGACCTTACAGGGAGTAACCGGTAGCGGACTTACGGTGTTGGAGTTGGTGGAGCGATATCTTTCTTTAAAACCGGTCTTCGTATCTCGGAGTTTTGTGGAATTACGGTTCGTGACTTGGATTTTGACAATGATGTAATCAATATTGATCATCAGCTGCAGAGAACGCGTGACATGAAGTATGTGATTGAATCCACCAAGACTACGAGCGGAACCAGAAAACTTCCAATTACACCACATATTTGCAGGCATACGTATTGTAGCAATATGGCACGGCATGGTATTAACCAACGACTAAAAACCCTTTGTTTTCTAGCATTTGAATGATGAAAGGATTAAATTTACAACTGATTTACAACTTTTGAAATTACTGCGATACGATATAGAGAGTCTCCCAATGGGGGACTCTTATTTATATTTGCAAAAAATGGAATAGTTACCATTTTTCTAAAATAGAGCTTGAAAAGAAGTCTTACTCATAATATACTTTAAAAAAGTGGTAATAAAACCAAAAATCTAAAGTGGGAGATTTTTATGGAGATAAAAAGAGATAAATATTTAAAAAAGCTTATAAGTAAAAGAAATAATGGACTGATTAAGATTATTACAGGAATTAGAAGATGTGGTAAGTCGTATTTACTATTTAACCTATACTATGATTATCTTATGGAAGAAGGCATTTCTGAGGATTGTATTATATCTGTTCCGTTAGATGATGATGACTATATCGAATACTGCGATCCTCAAAAATTATCTGAGTATATAAAAAGTAGAATAAATGATTCAAGCAAGCAGTATTATGTATTCATAGATGAGGCACAATATGCGATTACTAAGGAAGAGATGAAAAATCCGGATGTTCCAATCAGACTTTATAGTGTTTTAAATGGTCTTCTTAGGAAGAAGAATGTAGATGTTTACGTTACGGGTAGCAATTCAAAGTTTTTATCTTCTGATATTTTAACTGAATTCAGAGGCCGCGGTGATGAGATTCATATTGCACCTTTAGCATTTTCGGAATACTTTCCTGCTTCTGGAAAGGATAAATATGATGCATGGCAAGAGTATTTATTCTATGGTGGATTACCACATATTTTGGCAGAACCGGATAATGAATCGAAAGAGTCATATCTTGAGAGATTGAATACTGAGATTTATATTAGAGACATAGTCGACAGATATGATATTCGGGATGCTGCTGGCATGGAAACATTAATGAAAGTTATTGCTTCATCCATTGGTTCGCTATCAAATGCTCAAAAAATATCGGATACATTTAATAGTAATGGGGATAAATCAATTTCAATGCCTACGATATCGAATTATTTAAAATATCTTACAGAGAGTTTTGTGATACAAAAAGGTGAAAGATATGATATTAAAGGACGTAAGTATATAAGTACACCATCAAAATATTATTATACAGATTTGGGACTACGAAATGCCCTTTTGAATTTTAGACAGTACGAAGAAACACATCTAATGGAGAACGCCATATTCAATGAATTGATTTATAGAGGTTACAAAGTAGATGTGGGTGTTGTTGAAATTAGGGTTAATGAAGATGCGAAAAAAGTGCGTAAGCAATTAGAAGTTGATTTTGTCGTAAATCAAGGCAGCAAGAGATATTACATCCAGTCCGCATATGCGCTACCAAATCAGGAAAAGGTAGAGCAGGAACAAGCATCGCTAATTAAAGTACCGGATTCATTTAAGAAGATAATTATTACTAGTAGAAATACTCCAGTGTGGAGAAATGATAAAGGCATAACAATAATGGGATTATTTGACTTCTTGCTTAATGAAGACAGTTTAGATTTATAGTAGAATTTAAATGTCTACACACACTTAGGACGTGAGGATGCTTTGAGAAGAAGATTTGAGAGGATACAATCAGTATGATAAAAATACTTTTCATCTGCCACGGCAACATATGCCGCTCTCCTATGGCAGAATTTATAATGAAAGATTTGGTAGAAAAACGTGGCATAGCGGATGAATTCTACATTGAATCTGCAGCTACAAGTACGGAAGAAATTTGGAATGGTGTAGGGAACCCCGTGTACCCGCCGGCTCGAGAAATGTTAGAAATCCATGGAATTGATTGTGGTGGAAAACGTGCACGTCAGATTATAAAAGAAGACTATGATAGATTTGATTATTTGATTGGCATGGATGACAATAATATGCGCAATATGAGGCGCTTGTGGGCGGACCCGGAGAAAAAAATACATAAGATGATGGAGTACGCCGGAACAAATCGAGATGTATCAGATCCTTGGTATACCAGGAATTTTCAAAAGACTTGGGATGATTTGCAGGAAGGATGTCAGGGATTATTGGATTCTTTGGTATAAGCGAAATTTCGAAAATCAAAGTAGTAGAAAAGATTGGAAAAATTGATATATGGAACTTATAGAAATACAAGACTTAGAAGCAGGGGAGATAAAACTTTTTTATAAATACAACGAACCGGAACTCTTTCATTACAAGGAACCCAGGATTGGATATTTCTTGGCGGAAAGTCCAAATGTTATTGAACGTGCGCTGAAGGCAGGCTACGAACCGGTTTCTTTTTTGGTGGAATCGGATCTTTTGGAAAAAGCGAAGGAATTTGGTAACGTATATTCCTTGGAGATCCCTTGTTATGTTGGGAAAAAGGAACTACTGAAGAACATTCCGGGTTTTTCTATGACCAGAGGAATGTTGGCTTTGATGAATAGACGGGAGCCTTCTTCTTGTGAAACTGTTTTAAAAGATGCGCGTCGTATTGCAATTCTGGAGAATGTAATGAATCCTTCCAATGTGGGAGCAATATTTCGTGCTGCAGCCGCTCTTGGAATGGATGCAGTTCTTTTGACGGACAGATGCAGTGATCCTTTGTATCGTAGAGCTGCAAGAGTGAGCATGGGAACGGTTTTTCAAATTCCATGGACCTTTTTGCCGGAATCGGAAGAAGGCGTTCCTTTTTCTGATATAAAAAAAGCCGGTTTTCAATCGGTTGCCATGGCTTTGTGTGAAGATTCCTACTCCATGGATGCAGAGGAGTTAAAAAAAGTAAAAAAGCTGGCAGTTATTTTGGGGACAGAAAGCGAGGGCTTGAGACCAGAAACCATAAAAAATGCGGATTATCGCGTAAAAATACCCATGTATCATGAGGTGGACTCTTTAAATGTTGCTTCTGCCGCGGCAGTTGCCTTTTGGGAATTAACAAAGAATTGACCGAAGGGCGTGAGAGTGATATATTTAGATTGATTAATATTTAACAAAGTAGAATCTTTAATCAAAGGAGTATGACGAATGAACCAGGGATTTGATGAATTAGTAAAAAAAGTGAAAGAGTGCGAAAAGAAAACAGTTGCTGTATCCGTAGCACAGGATTCCGCTGTTTTGGAAGCCGTAAAGGAGGCAAAAGCACAAGGAATCGCAGATGCGATTTTAGTTGGTGATGAAGCGAAAATTCGTGAAATCGCAGCTACCATTGATATGAATGTGGACGAATTCGAAATTATCAATGAGCCGGATGTCATTGCAGCGTCTTTAAAGGCTGTAAAACTTGCGCATGACGGAAAAGCAGACATGTATATGAAAGGAATTATTGACACCAAGAACTTCTTAAAGAGTGTATTGGATAAAGAAGTTGGTCTTCGTACCGGTGGAGTTCTTTCTCACGTAGCGGTATTTGATATTCCAACCATTGACCATTTGTTATTCCTTACAGATGTTGCTTTTATGACATATCCAACATTAGAAGATAAAGCAAATATCATTAATAATACAGTACCGGTATGTAAAGCTTGTGGCGTTGCAAATCCTAAGGTTGCACCTTTGGCTGCAGTTGAAGTTGTAAATCCGAAGATGCCTGCAACTGTTGATGCTGCAGAACTTACCAAAATGAACGAAGAAGGAACCATCAAAGATTGTGTTGTCGATGGACCGCTTTCTCTTGATTTGGCAATTGATCCGGAAGCAGCTTTACATAAAGGCGCTACAGACCGTAAGATTCAGGGTGATGCAGATGTTCTTTTATTCCCGGACATTCATGCAGGAAACCTTGTATACAAAGCACTTGTACACACCGTTCCGGGCGTGAAAAACGGTTGTATTTTGACAGGAACAAAAGTTCCGGTAATCCTTACTAGCCGTTCCGATACTTTTGAAACAAAGGTAAATTCCATTGCCCTTGCTGCAGTAGTATCTGAAGAAATGAAGAAAAATCAGTAAAAGGAGAAGAAAAATGTCAAAGAAAAGTTTAATTATTAATCCAGGTTCCACCTCAACAAAAATTGGCGTATTTGAAGATGAAATCTTATTATTCGAAGAAACTTTACGTCATACAACAGAAGAAATTGCACAGTATGCAAATATTGTTGATCAGAAAGATTTTAGAAAAGAGATTATTACCAATCTTTTAAAGGAAAAAGATTTTGACATGAAATCCTTAGATATGATTGTTGGACGTGGTGGTATGTTGAAGCCAATTCCTGGTGGTACCTACGCAGTTACCGACGATTTGCTTCATGATCTTGAGATTGGAAAACAAGGACAACATGCCAGCAATTTAGGTGGTATTTTGGCAAGAGAAATTGGGGATGAACTTGGAATTCCTTCTTATATTGTTGATCCGGTTGTTGTTGACGAATTAGAAGAAGTTGCAAGACTTTCCGGTGTGCCGGAACTTCCAAGAACCAGTGTGTTCCATGCATTAAATCAGAAGGCTGTTGCAAAGCGTTATGCAAAAGAAAACGGAAAAGCATATGATTCTTTAAATTTAATCGTTGTTCACATGGGCGGTGGAGTTTCTGTCGGTGCCCATAAGAACGGAAAAGTGGTAGACGTATTTAATGCTCTTGATGGAGATGGTGCATTTTCACCGGAAAGAGCCGGAGCAGTACCATCTGGTGCTTTGATTAAGATGTGTTTCTCTGGAAACTACACAGAGAAGGAAGTATACAAAAAAATCGTTGGAAATGGTGGATTTAACGCTTATGTAGCTACCAACGATATGAGAGATTTGACCAAAATGGTAAATGCTGGCGATAAGAAAGCTGCACTTGTAAAGGATGCTTTCATTTATCAGGTATGCAAGGATGTAGGATCTATGGCTTGCGTATTAGAAGGAAAAGTTGATCAGATTATTTTGACAGGTGGTATTGCTTATGAAGCAGTGACTGTTGAAAAGATTAAAGAAATGACCAGCTGGATTGCAGACGTTACTGTATATCCGGGTGAAGATGAACTTTTAGCATTATGCCAGGGCGGTCTTCGTGTATTAAACGGAGAAGAAAAGGCAATGGAATACTAAAAAGATTGGAGAATTTACATGTTACAAGAAGAATATGAAGCAATGGCGAAATCCGCCGCCGGAAAGGTCTCTTATCTCAAAAACAATTTTTGGGGTTATTGGATTCTTTCTATGTTAGCAGGTATTTATGTAGGATTTGGCTGTTTACTTGCATTTTCTATCGGAGGACAGTTACAAGGCGCTGTATATACCAAAACAATTATGGGAATCTCCTTTGGAGTAGCTCTTAGTTTGGTGGTTATAGCGGGCGCAGAATTGTTCACAGGAAATAATCTAGCAATTGCGACTGGATTGGTACGAAAAACCGTATCTTTTGGGGAAGCAATTAAGATTTGGATTGTTTGTTGGTTGGGAAATTTTGCCGGAGCTGTTCTTTTAGCATTGGTATATTCTTTTACCGGATTATTTACCGGAAACGTAGCAGAATTTATGATTAGTGGTGCAGTGGCTAAGGTTTCAGCGTCCCCTGTTGAACTACTAATGAGAGGGATTCTTTGCAACATTTTGGTTTGTCTTGCTGCTTGGTGTGCGGCAAAGTGCGAATCAGAATCCGGTAAATTGATTATGATTTTGTGGTGCTTATTTGCTTTTTTCACTGCAGGTTTTGAACATAGTGTTGCAAATATGACATTACTGACAATAGCGGTTATGAATTCTTCTGAAGTTACTTTGGCTGCAGAATTCTATAACCTAGCAATTGTAACAATAGGAAATATGATTGGTGGAATATGTTGTGTTGCCCTTCCATATGGCATCATAGCGAAAAAAAAGTAAAAAAAATTTTTATTCAGCAAAATTGAGAAAAAACGCATTGTATACTTGGTATACAATGCGTTTTTCTTATGTATCTCACTAGCGCTTTTATGTGGTAAACATTTAAACAAAAAAAGAAAGTTATAAATACAAAAAAGGATTGAATAAATATTACCGTGACTTATGGTAGTTATAAGTATAGCTATTGACAGAAATTTAACAACTTTCTATAATGGATAGGCTTGAAAATAAATTAATTTTCTTGTATAGATATAAAATTTATATCTATAGAGAAGAAATAAAAGGAGTTATGTTATGTCTGAAAACAATCAGGAATTTAAGCCATATGTTCCAGCAGACAAGGTATTACCTGAAATGACACCGTTTTCTATCATTTTAGGTGTTTTGTTGGCAATCATTTTTGGCGGCGCAAATGCGTATTTGGGACTTCGTGTAGGAATGACAGTTTCTGCGTCTATCCCAGCAGCAGTTATCTCTATGGGAATCATTCGTGTGATTTTAAAGAGAGATTCTATCTTAGAGAATAACTTTGTTCAAACATTAGGTTCCGCAGGTGAATCTGTCGCCGGTGGTGCAATTTTTACGTTACCTGCATTATTTATGTGGGCTTCTGAAGGTGGTATGGAGACTCCAGCCATGACAGAAATCGCTTTAATCGCCTTAATTGGTGGTGTCCTCGGTGTTTTATTTATGATTCCGCTTCGTAGTGCATTAATCGTAAAAGAGCACGGTGTATTGCCTTATCCGGAGGGAACAGCTTGTGCAGAAGTACTTCTTGCAGGCGAAACCGGAGGATCCAAGGCAAGTACTGTATTTAAAGGTCTTGGAGTCGCTGCAGTTTACAAATTTGTAACTGACGGCTTGAAAGTATTCCCAAGTGAAGTAGACTTCTCTTTTGACAATGCTTATCCGGGATCCGGTGTAGGTATGGACGTATTACCGGCTTTACTTGGTGTGGGTTATATCTGCGGTGCAAAGGTATCTTCTTACTTATTTGCCGGTGGTATTGTTGGATGGTTTGTTATTATGCCACTTATGGTACTTTTCGGTGGAGATTTGACGTTATATCCGGCAACAGCACCTATTTCAGAACTTGGTACTTGGGGCATTTGGAGTAACTACATTCGTTACATTGGTGCAGGTGCCGTTGCAGCCGGTGGAATTATCAGCTTAATTAAATCTTTACCTTTAATTGTTCGTACTTTCCGTGATGCTATTAAGGATTATGGCGTAAAGGAAGAAGGTACAGACCGTCTTAGCAAAGACCTTCCAATGAAGGGTGTTATGATTGCTGTCGTAATCTTGGCCGTTGCTATGTGGTTAATTCCAATCATTCCGGTTTCCTTCTTGGGTGCAGTTATTATTGTTGTATTTGGTTTCTTCTTTGCAACCGTATCTGCACGTATGGTAGGTATTGTAGGAAGTAGTAATAACCCTATCTCAGGTATGGGTATTGCAACAATGATTATTGCAACAGCTATTTTAAAAGCGACCGGAACTACCGGTATTGATGGTATGGTTGCAGCAATCACAATTGGTACAATTATTTGTATTATCGCAGCCATTGCCGGTGATACATCCCAGGATTTAAAGACCGGTTATATTGTTGGTGCTACACCAAAGAAACAGCAGATGGGTGAAATTATCGGAGTTGTTGTTTCCGCTTGTGCAATCGGTGCAATTCTTTACTTATTAAATGCTGCTTGGGGATTTGGTTCTACTGAATTACCTGCTCCACAGGCGACTTTAATGAAGATGGTAGTAGAAGGTGTTATGAATGGAAATCTTCCATGGAACCTTGTATTTGCCGGTGTTGCGCTTGCAATTGTAGTTGAAATTTTAGGTATTCCGGTATTGCCTTTCGCAGTAGGTTTATATTTACCAATTCACTTAAGCACACCTATGATGGTTGGTGGAATTGTACGTTGGTATTTTGAAACTCGCAAGAACACTTCTGAAGAAGAAAAGAAGGAAGAAACCAATCGTGGTATTTTGTATTCTTCCGGATTAATTGCCGGTGAAGGACTTGTTGGTATTTTACTTGCAGCTTTTGCTGTAATTAAGGTAAACGATGACTTGTCTTTAGCAGATGCAATTGATTTGTCTTCTGTAGTTGATTTAGGTAACTGGGGTGCATTACTTGTATTTGCACTTTTAACTGTCACTTTGGTTCTTTCTATTCGTAAGAAAGATAAAGAATAGAGGTAAAACATGAAAAAACAGGCAGAAAATTTTGTAGACTATGTACCGCGTCATAATAAATTGTTTGAAACAAGAGAAAATGATAAAGGGATGATTGAAGTTCGTGTGGAAAACAAAGGACTCTTCAATAAGATTGCCCAGATCTTCTTTAAAAAACCGCGTTACAGCTATATTGAGTTACAAGGTATGGGTTCCTTTATCTGGAAACAAATGGATGGAACACGTACTGTTTATGAAATTGGTCAGCTTGTAAAAAATGAATATGGCAAGGATGCAGAGCCTTTATATGAAAGACTCTGCACGTATGTAAAATCTTTGCACAATATGCACTTTATTGTATATGTAAACAAACTCCCAGACCAGAAATGATCTGGGAGTTCCATTTTTTGCCCGTTTAAAGAATTGGGTAGAATCGGGCTTGCCTGATGGATTCTTATGAGTGTAAAATAAAAGAATAGCAGTATTTAGAAAAGAGGTTTTTATGGGTATTTTAAGTGATTTAGAACCAAAAAATGTATTTCGTTATTTCGAGGAAATTTCTCAGATTCCGAGACCATCTTACAAAGAAGAGAAGATAAGTGCTTACTTAGTGGAGTTCGCTAAGGCACACAATTTAGAGTATTATCAGGATTCTTTGTACAATGTTGTAATGATTAAGGACGCAACACCGGGATATGAAGATGAAGAGCCAATTATTATCCAAGGCCATATGGATATGGTTTGTGAAAAAGAGCCGGGAAAAGAAATTGACTTTGAGAATGATCCCTTAGATTTAAAAATTGAAGGAGATTGGGTTGCTGCAGATGGCACTACTTTAGGCGGTGATGATGGTGTAGCAGTTGCTTTTGCTCTTGCCATTTTAGATGATGACACTATTTCACATCCTCGTTTGGAGGTTGTAATTACTGTTTCTGAAGAGGTTGGTATGGAAGGAGCCAAGGGAATTGACTTATCCATGCTTAAAGGCCATAAATTATTAAACCTTGACTCTGAAGAAGAAGGTATTATGTTGGCAAGTTGTGCCGGTGGTAGTACCGCAGTTACCAAGCTTCCTGTTTGGAGAGAAGAGAAAAAAGGAACTCTTTATCAAGTAAAACTTAGCGGCTTGACCGGTGGCCATTCCGGTGCTGAAATTGATAAGGGTAGAGGAAACTCTAATATTTTATTTGCTCGTATTTTATTAGCACTTGACGGTAAGGTAGAATTTTCTTTACAGGAATTAGCCGGAGGATCAAAGCAAAATGCAATTCCAAGAGAAACATCTGCAGCCATTTTGGTAAAAAATGGACAGGAAGATGCATTTGAAAGTATTGTAAATACAGTAGCTGCAGAATTAAAGGATGAATTCTCTACTCCGGATCCGGAATTACAAGTATCCTTTACAAAGGGAGAAGCCGGCAAAGAATTTGTTTTAACGGAAGAATCAAAGGATAAAGTTTTGGCTTTATTATTTGCTATGCCAAATGGAATTCAGACAATGAGTAATGAAATTGCCGGTTTGGTTGAAACATCTTTGAACTTAGGTATTTTAAAATTAGAAGAGCATACATTACGTATGGAATATGCAATTCGTAGTTCTGTTGCAACCGCTCGCAATTATTTAGAGCAAAGATTAGAACGTATTGGTAAGTTTATTGGTGCATCCACAGAATTTTCTGCAGACTATCCTGCGTGGGAATACAAGAAAGATTCTTCTTTCCGTGAAGATGTTATTCGCGTATACGAAGAAATGTTTGGTGTAAAACCTGAAATTCAGGCTATTCACGCTGGATTAGAATGTGGAATTTTAGCTGGAAAAATTACGGATTTAGATGGTGTATCTATGGGACCTGAAATGAAAGATATCCATACTACAGAAGAACGTTTATCTATTGCATCTACAAAACGTACCTATGATTATGTACTCAAATTATTAGAAGTAAAACATACAAAATAAATCATACAAAGGGGAAGGTATTATGGTAAAACATGTATTAATGTTTCAATTCAAAGATGAACTTACAAAGGAAGAACGAAAAACTTTACTTTCCGGAATCAAAACAGAATTAGAACAGTTACCCGGTAAAATAGACGGTTTATTGGAATTACAAGTACAAACAGAAAAACTTGACACTTCGAATGTAGATTTTTTGCTTGATTCTACTGTCGTTGATAAGGATGCATTGGCTTTTTATGCAAACCATCCGGACCATGTAAAGGTCCTAAATGAGCTCATTCGTCCCAATATTAAGACAAGAATGTGCATAGATTACGAAAAATAAAGACAAAAGTCCTTTTTGTATCTTTTTATATTTTGTATAATATAAGAAGAATATGTGTAATCGAATTTAAAACAGGAGGGTTTATCTATGAGTAATGTACCTACACCACACATTGGCGCTAAGGAAGGAGAAATCGCGGAAACCATATTGTTGCCGGGTGATCCTTTACGTGCAAAATTTATTGCAGATAATTTTTTGACAGATGTAAAACAATTTAATGCAACACGTAATATGCTAGGTTTTACCGGTAAATACGAAGGAAAAGAAGTATCTGTTATGGGTACCGGTATGGGATGCCCTTCCATTGGCATTTATTCCTATGAATTAATTCACTTTTACGGATGTAAAAATCTGATTCGTATCGGAACCGCCGGTGCCATGAGCCCTGATATTCATGTACGTGATATGGTATTTGCAATGGGTGCTTGTACTACATCCAATTTTGTAAAGTTGTTTGGTTTACCGGGCGATTATTCTTGCATTTGTAGCTATGATTTATTAAGAAAAGGTACTGCCGCTGCCGACGAATTAGGGATTTCCTATAAAGTTGGTAATGTATTATCTTCGGATATGTTCTATGCACCACCAAAGCCATATCCTACAGGTACGACTTGGACAGATATGGGTGTTTTGGCCGTTGAAATGGAAGCTGCCGCTTTATATTCCAATGCCGCTGCAGCCGGTGCAAATGCACTTGCTATTTTAACCATTTCTGACTCTGATTTCACAAAAGAAGTCACTACAGCAGAAGAAAGACAAACTACATTTACAAATATGATGAAAGTGGCATTAAAATTAGCGTAAATAACGATAACTATTCGTAAAAGTATTGTTTTGCGAATAGTTAAAATGTAACAGAAAACCTACTCTTCCAGAATCCTTTTGGATTTGGTTGAGTAGGTTTTTTATTTCATAGAAAAATCCATGCATTCTCTCTTATGCATTATGAATTAGTTCAAATAAGCATTCTATGGCAGAGTCGACGGTTTGATTTCTGATTTCATCTCTTGAACCGGAAAAATGAAATTCTTTTACATGTATTTGTGTAGCAATTTTGACACCAATGTATACTTCACCAACCGGTTTTTGTTCCATAGGGTCCGGGCCAGCGTTCCCTGTGGTTGAAACCACAATTTCGCTTTTTAGATTTTTTTGCGTTCCATTACACATTTCTTCTGCAGTTTGAGCAGATATAGCCCCGTATTTTTTTAGGGTTTCTTTACTCACTTGGACTAAATTTATTTTTTGTTCTGTTTGATAAGTTACATAGCCACCTTTGTATACAGAAGAAATTCCGGGACACGAACCAAATGCTCCTGCTAGTAGTCCACTTGTCAAAGATTCGCATGTCCCGATCGTATAATGTTTCGACTCAGCAAAGTCTTTTATTTGTTTTAAATAATTGAGACGATTCATGTTTTATCCTTACTTATTTTCATAAACAGGTGTACAGGTAATCGCTACTCCTAATTTACGGAAGATTCTTTCGTCAACCGGTGAAAGCATAACTGAAGAATGAGCCTGCGCACCTCTTAATTTCGGAAGTTGTTCCATTGCTAATTTCGCTTTTTCGTTTCTCGCTGCAGAGGATGACAATGCAATGAGAATTTCGTCTGTATGCAATCTTGGATTGATACCGCCTAAGTACTGTGTTTTTAAAAGCTGAATTGGTTCGATGGATTCAGAAGAAACTAACTTTTCTTCATGATCGATACCGGCACAAACTTTCAATGCATTCAATAATGCTGCAGCACTTGGTCCTAATAAATCTGAGGTTTTTCCTGTAATCATGGTACCGTCTAACAGTTCAATTGCGACAGAAGCATGTCCGGTTTCTTCCTGACGTTTCATGGCAGCCGGCACTACTGCTCTCATATCGATGGTTGCTTCTACTTGTTTCAAAAGCAATTCCTGTTTTACTAATTCTTCTTTTCCCGCTTTTCCAAGTTTTACATCGCAAGCTGTTTGGAAATATCTACGAATAATTTCCTGTTTTGCAGCTTCTCTACATACTTCATCATCTGAAATTGCGAAGCCAACCATGTTGACGCCCATATCTGTCGGAGATTTGTATGGACTTTCTCCAAGAATTTCTTGGAAAATTGCATTTAATACTGGAAATACTTCAACATCACGATTGTAATTTATGGTTGTCTTTTCGTATGCTTCTAAATGAAAAGGATCAATCATGTTAACATCATCCAAGTCTGCAGTTGCTGCTTCATACGCGATATTAACAGGATGCTTTAATGGTAAATTCCATACCGGGAAGGTTTCAAACTTTGCATATCCAGCTTTTACGCCACGTTTATTTTCATGATATAACTGTGAAAGACAAGTTGCCATTTTTCCACTTCCTGGTCCGGGCGCTGTAATAACAACTAAATCTCTTGTTGTTTCGATAAAATCATTTTTTCCATAGCCTTCTTCACTAACAATCAATGGAATATTTGCTGGATATCCTTCAATTACATAGTGTAAGTATGATTTGATGTTCATTTCTGTCAATTTCTGACGGAAACGATCGGCCGCTGGCTGCCCGGAATACTGAGTAATTACAATGCTACTTACATAAAATCCTCTTCCCTCTAAGGCTTTTTTCAATCTTAAGGTATCTTCATCATATGTCATACCCAAATCTTTGCGGATTTTGTTTTGTTCAATGGCTTCGGCACTGATAACAATAACAATTTCTGCTTGATCCTTTAACTGTTCCAACATTTGCAATTTGTTATCCGGAACAAATCCTGGCAAAACACGTGATGCATGGTAATCATCAAATAATTTTCCGCCAAATTCCAAATATAATTTTCCAAAATGTGCAATTCTTTCTTTAATATGTTTGGATTGCAAATCTAAGTATTTTTTTGAATCAAATCCTACTTTTTTTGTTTCCATGTAATCTCCTATCTATTTTATGTTTTATATGTTTTTCATGCTACTTAAACATAACATGTTAGCTAGACGATTTTAAATGCTTCGAATAATAATAAATATGCCATGCCGTAGTACATTAATACTGCGACTAAATCATTAATGGTTGTAATCAATGGTCCACTTGCGACGGCTGGATCAAATCCCATTTTCTTAAAAATAATAGGAATTGTTGTACCGGACAAGCTGGAAATTAACATTGCAAGTAAGAGGGACAAGCCAATACATCCTGCAATTAATAGAGAAAATCCCAAGGAATTTCCCTTTATAAAGCAAATAAAGCTTCCTGTTACTACAAAGGATAATACACCTAAGAGAACACCATTTACAAATCCAACCCTTACCTCTTTAAAAACTAATCCAATAAGTTGTTTAAAAGACAATTCTTCATCGGAAAGTACACGAATGGTCACAGCTAAGGACTGCGTACCAACGTTTCCGGCCATGTCTAAAATCATAGACTGGAAAGTTACGATGAGTGGTATTTCTGCTACTACGTTTTCAAAAATGCCTACAACACTGGAAACTAATAAACCTAGGAAAAGTAACGCAATCAACCAAGGAACACGTTTTTTTAGACTTTCCAGTAATGGTTCTTTTAAATCTTCTTCAGCTAGCAAACCAGCAAACTTTGCGTAGTCTTCACCCATTTCATCGTCGATAAATTCTACAATATCCTGGGAAGTGATGACACCAAGAATTCGTTTATCGTTATCAAGAACCGGGATAGAATCCTCAGAGTAATCTTTCAATTCATCCCACACCTCATCTACTGATTCATGTGCATATACATAAGGATAGGATGTAATAATTAATGGTTCTAATTCATCGTCTTTTCTTGCACGAATTAAGTCCGTTAGGTTTAATGCTCCATAAAAAGTACCATCATCATTTAACGTATAAATTGTGGAAATATTATCGTTATCTGCAGCTTGTTTTACCAAGGATTTCATGGCTTCTGCAATGGATTGTCCCTTGTTGATTACGATAAAGTTCGTTGTCATTCGACTACCAATTTCGTCTTCTTCATAGGAACTAATCAAATCAATGTCTTTTCGACTTTCGCTATCGATTAAGTGCTCTAATTCTTCTCTTTTCGTTTCACTTAATTCTTCCAAAATATCGACAGCATCATCGGCATCCATGATTTCCAAGATGTCTGCAGCTTTTTCTGAATCTAATTCTTCGACGTATTCGCTTACATCATCTAAATACGTAAAAATCTCAGCTGTTTTTTCCATGCCAATGCTTCGATATAACTTCACACGTTCTGTCGAAGACAGCATTTTAATGGCATCTGCGATATCATTTTCGTGATAATCTTCCAGCTTTTCTCTTAACTCTTTAAGAGACTCTGTATTTTTAATGATTTGTGCAATTTCTTCTTCGTAATCCGGTCTTTCCGGAGTATCGAATTCTTCTTCTAGTAATAAATCTTTCTCTTCCATGTTTGCCTCCTTTTTATTTTGAGGCTTTAATAAAAAAAGCCATCATTTGAAATGATGACTAATGTTTATATAAACACAAAAAGAACTATTCATACTCAGTTATTGGGTGAGCAGAATAGATGATTGTTGTTCATATAAATAATAGTCATCCTGCCTAGGGTGTCCATTGTCACCTTCCATTCTGCTCACCTTCTTTCTTCTTATTATTATGTATTACTCCAACAAAAACTTTACCATGATATGGCCCAGAAATCAATTTATCTTTTCAAACTTTTTTCATATTTTTTACGATTGTCGCCATATGTTATACATTATTAAAATAGCCAATCGCCGTTTACTTTTTCCCTTTATGAAAACATAAAATATCATCTAAGAAACCACTACGATTACATACGGCGAAAAACAAATAAACAGCAATATCTTGTAGCACCTTTGCAAGTAATCCTTCATTTTGTATAATCACATGCATTTTTCCTTCATTCGTCTGTCAATTTAAAAATACTTTCCTTGAACTTCTTTCAAATATCAAGTATAATTATGGCTGTTCCACAAGTATGACGACTTTTTAGGAGAACATTATGAACAAATATTTATCTATTTTATTCACAGAAGAAATTTGGCCATTATTTGAAAAAACATTAAATACAAAAAAATCAAGAAGTGACTACTACTCCTTGATCGTTCATTTAACAGATTATGTAAAAAAAGACTTTCTAGTGATTACAGAAACCGACGCACAATCTTACTTTAATCATTTGCTTATGCTTACATCCAATGGAAAACAAAGTTTAAAAACCGTAAAAGTGAAACTTGCTCGATTAAAGTCTGTTTCCAACTTTATTTTAAGACATTCCTACTTGTTTGATCTTCAACAGACCTATACCAGAAATCCTTTTCAAAAGGTTTCCTTACCGGTTTCAGATGATTACTTAAGTAGAAAAAATGTTCCAAGTATTGAAGAAATGAACAACATTCTTCACTATGCAGAAAAAAATGAGCAGCTCTACTTAATTCTTAGTTTGATGATTCGATGCGGCATATCTGCCGGAGAAATTTGTACTCTAAAATTCGAAGATTTCATTCAAGATAGTTCCGGAAACATTGGAATTGAATATTGTTATAGAAATGTAAAAAGATATATTAAATTACCGGATGATGTTTTAACATTGATTCGTGAATACATTGGAGACACCACTGTTTCCATTTCAGAATACTTATTTCACAACAAGCGTGGAAATCAACTTCGTATTCGCGATTTAGAAAGATTGTATTTGAAATACGTCCCAGCGGATTTAGAACCCCACTTTACATTAAGTGATTTACGCAATGGATCCGCTGCTTACATGTTGGTTTGTGGTGCTTCCATATCAGAAGTCGCCAAATACATCGGCATTTCAACAGAATGGATGCGTCGTTTCGACAAAGTCATTCCGGAGTTACATACCGCTGCTGTTGATTATACAAACATTCAAGTGAAATCCCTTTCTCAACTAGCAACGAATGCTTGACTTATCAAAACTTTTTTCATAGGATTTCCCCTACTCAATTTACGAATAGTATCATTCTATCAATAAAAAAATGAGGCACACGCCTCATTTTTTATTTATGCTCCTGTTTCCATTCTGCAAACTGTTCTAAAATCCACTTTCCACCTTTTACTTGGAACAACAAATCAATTCCAAAAGCCGAAATCGATGGTTGTTCTTTGAAGGAAATCCAAGCCGTATCCCCTTCTTTTTCCAAGGAATCAATAATACTTTTAGCAAGTATTGCTGCTTCTTCTAAATCTTCGTCTTGTGATTTTTCCGTAGTTGTAATGTGCTCTTCTTCTACTACTTCTTCATTCTCATCACTCGCCATTTCCAAATTCTGTTTTTTATGATCTTCCTCTTTTAACTGTTCGATTGTTGCATCATCTACAAAATCTTCATCCAGAAAATCATCAAAAACAATTTGTTCGTTTACGTCTACTTTTAACCCTCTTTGCTGGAATATAGGTTCCTGCACCTTTCGTGGCAATGGCTGCGCACTATATCCATTTACAATTGCTGTAATCATATAAGGAACAAAATCTTTTACATTTTTTTTGGTTAATACATAATTATATGCCGACTTTACACGATCAACGTTGAAGTTTGCTTTCTTCAAAAACGCCTCTGCTTCTGCCCTAGTTATATTATATTCATCAATATATTCCAAGATTTCATTCACACGACTATCTATATTAGAATTCTTGATTACACTTGTGTTTTCAGATAAATGAATTTCCTGTCTTACCTGCTTTAATTCATCTCTGTAATCTTTATTTCTACTTAAAAAGAACGTAACCCCCTGTACTTTTCCACCTCTTCCGGAGCGTACAGGCTCATATCGCATATACAAATCACTCTTTTGATTGATTTGTCTTTCTGCTACATCCAGTACATTCTTTTTAAAGTCATACCATTTTTCAAAATGCTTATCTTCTGCCAATTCATCCACGATTTTATCATAATCCGGCATTTTCTTTTGCAGTTCTTTTTGAACGCTTTCCGTCGATGTATCTACACATCCAACAGAAACCTTTAACTCAGCCAAGGTATAATACAAACGTAATTCCCCGTTTTCATCCCCTTTTCTATCGATTTGATATTCCTGCGTTTTCAAAATCTCGTACAATCGATATGCATACGATGAAGTAAAATCAACTAAAATTCCCATATTCATGATTGTAAAATTTTGTCTCAAATCATCGATATAATGGTTCACATCTGGGTTAAAAGATACTCGGAAAATACCGTTATTAAACTCAGCTGTATCTATAATTGATAAAAATTTAAACCGTTTCTTTTCCACGTCTTCAATTGCTAATTGTCGATTCTGCATTTTTTTTGCAGTATCCTTCAACTGCTGATAAAAGCTGCCATTGGAATGCCCCATGATTTTTTTTAATTCCGTTGCGGTAAAGGTAGCTACATGTCGACCATAATCATCAATCATAGAATTTTGTAAGGCCAAAACAGTCATTTTATTCTCTGTCAAAGTGGCTTTATATCGAGCTGTAATCAATTCATTGGAACGAGCAATTTGCTCATGCTCATACATTTTTCGGCCTTCACTAACCTGATCGTCTTTCACGTTTCTGCACTCCTCTCCTATACTACTATCGATTATAAAAGAGTAAATTGGCATCGTCAATTGTTTTTTCCATTTTTCTCCGTTAAAAGCGTTCCATATTTCTATTGAATTAACTCCAGATTCCTCTTTTTTACGCTCCATATTCCTCTTTTTTGTCATTTTTATAGTGGAAATTTGGAATATTATTTTTTTCTATTTTTTTCAAAACACCGTAATTTCGCCTATTTTTTACTATTCTGTTCCATTTTTTCTGCTAAAAAGCCATATTTTTTCCATTTCACTCGTAGTTTGTTCCTTTTTTCTCGTTCTTTTTAATTTCACACTCCATTTTTATCGTTTCTTCGTTTTTTCCACTCCATTTTCACTGTTAAATAATTCCATTTTTTCTGTTATAACGAGTTTTTTGGATTTTAATTTTCCATTTTACACCGTTAAATATTCCATTTTTTCTCTGTTTTCTACTTTTCACTCCATTTTTACCGTTTCTTTCAGGTATTCACTCCATTTTATCTCTATAAAAACTGATATTCGTTCCATTTTTTCTGTTAAATAAAAGAAACTCTACTTTTTTTTAAAGAGGTTTCCATTTTTTCCGTTTCTTTCCTGTTTTCCTTTTTATCTGCTTCTTTCTCTTATATTTCTTCTAAAAATTCCTTTTTTTCCTTAAGTCTTACCCTTTTTTCCGCAACTACTGTAATTTTGGATTCCATTTTCACCTTTATTTCTTCCAAACTTTCCTTTTCTTCTTCTCATTTTTTCCCAAACTTCTTCTTTTTTTTATCACAATTCTTCCATTTTTTCTCTTAATAATCTTCCAAAACCCTCATAAATTCAGCATTCTTTCACGCTTAAATAAATATAATAAAAAGAATTGTTGTTATTATTAATATAATATGTTTAAAAACAACGTCATACATAAAAAAGAGAAGGTTTCCCTTCTCTTTTATAAATCTTCATCAAAGATTGGTATTCTAGCACCTTCTCTTTTTTCTCGTTCTCTTTCTTGTTCAATAAGAAAATTCATATATCCTGTCATAGTCATACAATGAGAGGCACGAAGTCTTTTGGTTCTTTTGATATTGTTTTCAGAAAGTTTAATTGCAACTAATACTGTTTTACTTGATGGTAAACGTTCCGGTAAAATATCTAAATCTTCGACAACGTATGGATGTAATTTTTCTCTTTCCCATGCTTCTTCGACCAGTATATTCATATAATCTTGAATGGAAAGTCCACATCGAATAGCGGTTCTGTGCATCCAGTTTTTATTTTCTGTAATCAGTGATACCGAAATTCTCTTTCCCGGAAGATTAGTTACAGATTGGTATGTCTGCAAATCTACTGTTTTTGTTTCAGATGTAGTTTGACTTACCTCTATCATTTTTTCCGGTGTTTGAATTGGCGCCTCAGGAATAGTAGGCGTTTCATTTATGATTTGTGGAGCAGGTGCTGCCGCTGTTTCTTTTATTTCAGGTTCTATAATTTTTTCTGCGGTTGTTTCCATCTGATTAACAACGTTTTCTGGTTGTACAATTGGATCCGAAATAACTTTGACTTCAGGAACTGTTTCTGCAATAACGTTTTCTGTTTTTTCAATAACAACCGTTTTTTCTTCCTTCGGTGTGGTTATAACAGGCTCCTCAATTTCTATATTTTTATTAGAAGTTGGTACTTCAGGTGTAATTTCCTTTTGAGGCTCAAATTTTTGCGTATTTTCGATTTTTACCTCATTTTGGATAATTGGTTCATTAATTTCTTTTTGGGCCTCTTTTTGAGGAATCTGTGATGTCGCTTCTGCAGCTGCCTTACTAACATTTTCTGCAGGAGTCGATTTTGCACTGGTACTTTGTTTTTGTCTTTCTTTTAATTTTCGCAACTCGTCTCGCTTACTCATGTTATGCCTCCTGCTTTTCCTGAATTCGATCAATAATTTCATCGCAAAGTCTAGTATAATCCTTTGCTGCGGTTACTTCTGGTTTGTAATCATTGATAGATAAACGAGCAGTCTTGGATTCACTTACAGCAATTGATTTACGAATAGTGGTTGCAAATGGTTTTCCACCAATTGTATCTCCGATTTCTTGCAATGTTTCGTATGCCATTTGATGCATAACTGTATTTTCGTATTTTGTGAGTAATAATCCAAGTACTTCTACATGAGTTTGATGTCTTTTTGCAAATCGATCAATATCGTTACGAACTTCGTTTAATCCTTCTAATGCTCCGTCGTCACATTCTGCTACAGGTATGATGTAATCACTGGCACAATAACTCATATACAATAAAGGACTTCGTGCCGGTGCATTGTCGATTACTACAAAATCATAATCTTGAGCATCTTCTAACGCATCTGACAACAAGAAAATATCATCCGGTTCACCAAATACCTTTGGTGCGTCTGCTAATTCTTTGCTTGAGATTAAAATATCAAATCCTTCTACATGCTGTACTGCATCTTCTAATAGAATCTTTGCGTTCAATACATCAAAAATTGTTGGAACACCTTCATCTAGATTTGCGCCTGCGTACATGGAAAAATTTCTCTGAGCATCCATGTCAATTCCGAGGACTTTATATTTTTTCCCTAAGACACTACATAATTCCAGTGTTGTTGTTGTTTTTCCAACGCCACCCTTTTGGTTGGATATCATAATTACTGTCATGTAAGTACTCTCCCTTTATTTCTTTATATTATATATATGCAATACATTATTTATAATACATGTTTGGTATAGAAGTCAAATGAAACATATAAAACATAAAACATATAATTGGCTTATGTTGCATATATATTATATGTTACATGTTAAATTCATAATCTACCTTACGTATTTCATGCATATAAAATCGAAAAGGCATGAAAGGTATATTTGATATATCATACATATAAAGTATATATATTACAAGATTGCATAAATAATATATACAGTATATTTTACATATAAAGTATATAATATAT
>JAZOTM010000024.1:0-57191 GCA_045657625.1 Lachnospiraceae bacterium | reverse complement strand
TCACTAAGGAAATCCAAAAACTGTAATGTATATACATTTTCTTCTGTAACTTCAGCCTTAGGCTTTCGAATGATAAATTTCTGTCCCTTAATGTCAATCTCTCTTACCTTGGCACTAGCCTCATTCGTAACAATTTCCTGCACATAAGGCACCTGTAATGAAAGACCTATCTGATTAGCAAAAGTATAACCCGAATAGTATCCTCGTACTTTTCCTCTTCGATTAATAAACTTACTTCTAGCCACGGCACTAGCAGATATCGGAGTTAAACCCTTCAGCTTCATTTTCCCGGCAAATAATAAACCCCTGCCTCATATCTGCAAAGTTTTCCGGAATCACATAATTCCTTCAGCTTTGGACGAAGAGAATTTCCCACCATATCTATATCAATATCCGCAGTGAAGATTGGTTCATATGGTTTAAAATTTTCAATCAAATATCCGTATAACATAAATATATCTCCTGCACAACGCTTTTTTTCCGCATTAGTACATTTCTGTTGCAGTTATAATAACATCTTTTAACTATCAAAGTCAATAAGCGTTATGAAGCCATCTACAGATATAATTCCTCATATAGCAAAATAACTTCTCGTCCAATTGGGGACCAGAAGTTACCATTTCCTCCATATTGATTAATGCTACCTAAACCTCCAAATGCTGCCTGCTTCCGAAGCCATCCTTCTTCAACTCAGAATCCAGATAGTCGTAAGTTGTCGGCACCACCTTAATCAGGTTCATGGACTGTGGCAACTTCTTCATAGCTTCCACCGGAATCTTCTTGTGTTCCATCAGCATCAGATACTCATCCGAAAAAGGCTCCACCATGACAGCCTCGCCCTGGACCTGCAAGCTCTTCAGCTGACCAAATCCACCATAAGGTTCAAAGATCCAAATACAGCGCATTCGACATCAAGACTATATTCTCCATCCTCTTTCTCAAATCCCATCTTTAACAATTCTTCAACAAAAGCATCTTTTTCAATCTTAAATTCTGAAGCATTATTAGTACTTGCAACATACAATTTTTTAAAGATTTCTGCTCTTTCAACTCCACATTTTTTTCCAAAAAATATTTGGTCTTACTTACATCAGGAGTATACCCCTCCTTTTTGTCAGAATATGCATTATTCACCAAAGAAGCAAAAGCTTCCATATATGTTTTATATTAGCTAATAATTCGTTATTCTCCTTAAAATACGTATAGTCAACCTTATATTCACTTTGAGCATCATACTTTTGTCCCTGCATACATAACAAAACATACGAAATAAAAGCAATAATTCTCTTTGCATCTATTCCGGACAAGCAGGTGTTGGTTGAATTGGCTTAACTTTAACTCTCATTTTGACTCCCAGCACTAATATCCCACTTTCCTTAATTCATCCATCAGCGCAGTCCTGCGCTTGTACTCCACTCTCCATTTTTGAACGATTCTATCAGCCTCACTTTTTCCATTTTCACATTTAGCAAGCTTTCTAAGATATTGTACTAGCTCCCTATATCGTCCACGACTACTAGCTCGCTCCATTTCATGTATAATATAATTAGCATAAACACGAATAACTCTCTCTGGGAACTCCTTCCTCATTTGTTTCTCATATTTGTCGAGCAAAGCTACATTATTTTTTTCTTCCACAATCTTTATAAGCTTCTCATATTTATTTTCCTGAGCTAATATATCACATATAAAATAAATATTATCACTTGCTTCCAATATCGAGTCTATAAACTTATTCCATTCTGTTTTTGAGCCAATACACTTCTTCAACTTATTATAATATGTCAAATCTGTCTGATCGCAGTGAAGAAGCTGAAAAATCAGCTCTTTGGTATATTTGTCCTCATCTCTCAGTTCTTCATATAAAGAAATAAGTTGTTCACTATATCTCTTAACCTTCTTTGCACAGTCCTTATCCAGCCTTTTACTTTCTTCTAATATTTGCAATGCCAAAGGTTGATTATTAGCCTCAAGTGCTTCTTCAAGCTCCAACTCTCTCACGCTAGAAAAATGTCTATGTTTGTTTCTAAATTCCAAGATTTCTTCGTCGGACAAATGAAGTTGTCTCATATATTCTAACCTTAGCAGTACTACATCCTGATACCCATATCTTACTGAATAAATAGCTCCAGCATCATTCTGCATTTTATGCTCTTGGATAATATCATCCAAGATTTCCATCCGCTCTTTGATTTCATCTTCCGAGAGGAAAAACTGTTCATAAAATTCATCAATATATTCCTGCATATAATCAACTACATAGTCAGTTTCCTTATTCACTAGAAACCACTTTTTAATAGCTAATACCTCCTCTTCTGGAGCATTTAATGTCAAGCTTTTCCAATAATCATAACAGGTTTGAGCCACCATTCCTGACCCACCATCCGAGTCATCCATATCAGCATTTGCGACTTCATAAAAAACAATATTCACCAACTCAAAAGCCTGCAAATAACAACCATGTTCCATCAAAAAGGGGATTTTATCATCCAAAAATCGACCTAAATCACAACAAAAACCGTATGCATTATTCCAATCGATAAAGCCGCCGCGTCCACTATATTGATATAAAATAGACTTTATTTCCTTTTTCAGTTCTGCCATTAGCTGTGCTGTCATTTTAAAGTCATACTTTAACTGCAACCGATTTTTCAAGCCATCATCGTTTATTAAAAGATGAACCAATAGTTCTTTGGCATCTTGCTCAGGAATTTTATCTACCAACGTCTCTACTTCTTGTCTCAAAGTATACATAGGAGATATAGCATTTTCCTCTTCATCCTCATTCCTCGCTAAATATCCCTCATATTCGCAAAGCACTGCTGCCATATGCTTGCAATTATACCCTTTTGCAGCATATGGACAATCACATGTCATATCTATGATATCCTCTCCGTCTAAATCAATAGACACGTGATAATAATCACTTCCAGCAACCTCAGCCTCAATCCTATTCTCTAAGACTTCAAAATCAATTACTTTACCGTCTTCGCAATACATCATACCCCGGTTTAATATATGGTTTTCAAATAAATTCATCCAATTCATATTTTTACCTGCCCTATCCCTCAAGATTTCAAGTACAAATACTTATTTTTTTGCCCTAAAACCATACTCCTTTTTTAATCTCTCAAATATTTCGTAAGCAACAGGGCAGATTGATATGATATCTAAAAATCCAAGTAAGCTATGTAATCTTTCCGTTTGATTGGTATATGGATAATTCTTACAGTTTTCCGGTCTACATTCTCCGAGCTTACACTCACCATCCCCATTCAAGAAATCGCAAGGCTTATGCTTCGTTTGATACTCTAGTCCATATTCATCCTTTTCTAAGAAAAAATCAATAAACTGTTCTTCTGATATTCCCAGATGTCTCGCATCATTCTCAATATCCTCAGCTGGTATACTCCCTTTATACAGTCTGCAGCAGTTTCGACATTTACTGCAATCATAATCTGAAAACAATTCATTATGTAACTCAAAGAACTGTTTATCCAATTTTTCCTCATCCGCATGGCCTTTTAAAAATGTACGGAACCTATAGTTCTCTTCTTCCTTTAACTCGGCTGCCTGCTGAACCTTATCTGGTGTTATCATGGTATTCTTCTCCTTTAAATAATACGTATATATTGAGCCAGTCAGCTTACATTTTATCCATTAATCAAATGGCAAATCTTCTTTCGTACCATCTATATCTATTTGGTGGATACCTGCTTTGCCTCCTATCTCTTCCCACGTAACACCATAGGCAAATCCACATTCTGTATATCCTGCAATAAATGCAAATGTCTCATCCGATTCTATATATGAATTTGAAATATTATTTTTCTTTTTCCCCATGGCAAATATATTCTCCCACAAATATTATTCACATCTACATAAAACTAGCCTAATTTATAATTTGTATCAAAGCACGAACTCTAAAAGGAGCTGCATTTATTGTACTGATCTTGTTTCGTTTTGCTTCTGTCATTCCATGGATCTTCATCCGCCGGAACAATCTTTCACCAATCAAGAATAATATCTATATCCTCTGAAAAACATTCAATAACATGATACGCTTTAGAAAGGCTTGTACCGCCCTTGAACACAAATGCATCTTTATACTTACAGTCATGAAATAAGTGATGCAACATAAAGCAAACCCAAAAATCTTTTTCTACAATGTCGGGTCTAAGTCCCATCGAAAGAGAAACAACTTGAAATACTTCCCTCTTTTCTTCACCTGATAATTTCAAAAAACGATTCTTTACTATTCGCACACCCTTCTTACTACATTAAAAATCCAAGTAGCCAAGTCAGTTGTTTCTTTTAACAACATGCTCTTTTCTTCAGCATTTAGCTTATTTTTAAGAACAGCTACTATATTCTCATCAATATTATTCTTACCAAGAGTTTTCAGTGCTTCAACGACCATAATGGAAACCGGTGACATAAACGATATCTCACGGTTTGTCTTATGCTTAAATGACAACGTAATATTATCCCACGAAAATTCTCTATACGGGCCATCACTTACATAGGTCCAAACAACCGGAACCTGTGTGGACAATCCCAGTTTGTTCAATGCTATATCTCCACATGGCGAAATAGTCCAATGATACTTTTGAGCTATCGCATTTGCAACCTTTTCCGGATCTGCAGGCAAATATTCTTGAATGACCTTGCTAAATCTTGGTTTTTCATATGTGCCATCCATTACACGACGTATATTACCCTCTTCTACCTGACGCCCCAAACATTTACGAATGGTAGGTAACGATGCCATATCCTTAAAGTCTGTCGTAAAAAAGACTTCACCAGCTTCATATGACGCTATTCTATTTTTAATTTTATCGTATATTTTCTCAGCCATACAGCCTCCTTTTGTCACGATTATTATATAACTATCGTGACAAACATACAATATAATGTTTTTCATTTATTTGTCGACCTAGGGGATTCTATAGCTACTAAAACTATAATTATAATCAATTTGTCACTTCAGTTTTTTCGACCGGGCACCAATTTTTTATGAGTGCAATCTATTATCTATCAACTCATAGATTCACTCATCTATTTGGGAAAATCTATACCCCAACGACATTGCCTTTGACAAATCATATGAAACGTTTGCAACTGCACCATTATACGGAGCGACATCCCCTTGATCATCTAAAATTGCTTTCTTCCTCGATTGTTTTTCTATATGACTTATCATTTTTCTTGGTGAAATCATCCCTATAGAACTACCATTTATTGGACCGCTTATATCTGAATTCACAAGGGCAGCAATGAATTCTCCGGCTTCTTTTTCATAAATAAAAGCCATTTCACAATCGAAATCGTCAATATACATTGGCTTACCATCTCGAACATGATCTATATAAAAATCCAAGCGACCTGTATAATCATTTGGCCCCATTACAACCGGATATCTCACAAATATGCACTGTGATGGATTTAAATACTCTAGTGCAGCTCTCTCAGCTTGTCTTTTTCCCTCTGCATAATTATCATCTCTATTTTTCCAAACAAGTTCCTCATTTTCCGGATTATAAGCATCTTCCTTAATACATTCGTAATCATCAAAATACACAGAACATGAAGACATTTGTATATATTTTTTGCAGGAAACATTCTCCAACAAGTTTTTCACATCATTAGAACAATACGCAATTTTATCAATAATCACATCATACTGCTGTCCTTTAAAGGATTTACTAACACTATCATAGTTTGAACGATCCATCCTTATTTGCGTCACTTTGTCGCCAAATGGATTTGTCGCATTTCCCCTTGTTGCAATAGATACAGTATGTCCATCTAAAATTAGTTTATCAACCATGGGAATTCCAAAAAACCTCGTTCCACCGATTACCAAAACATTCATCGTATCCTCCCTCAATTTACAGATTCCTATACATAGTTATTTCGTCTAGAACTGTACCATCATCCAAAATAAAAGCCCCTGGAAGGCGTCCCCATTCTATAAATCCCATTTTTTTGTATAAGCCTTGTGCAGGTATATTATCAGAAAGAACTCCTAGTTCCATGGATTTATATCCAGCATTTTTTGCAAAACTTATAGCTTGATTTACAAGCGTAGTTCCTAATCCAAGACCATGGTATTCTTTTCGAACAGCTAATCCTATGCTACATCTGTGTGAAGTTTTTCTATGTTTTGTCACACAACGAATCGCCACATTTCCAATAATTCTCTCACCATCAAGAATTGAGATCATAGCTTGTTTATCATCTTTTTTAAATGTATTTAATCGAGCTTGTTCTGCTTGAATTGCACTTTCATCCTGCAAAACTTCATCTCCATATCTAGACATAAAGTGAGTATCGCAAGATACTTGATGCATGAAGTCTAAAAATTGTTCTGCGTGTTCAGGTCCTATAAAGACAAGTTTGAATTCATTTCCTGCTTTGTTGGTTACCCCCATCTCAACCTTAATAGTGTCATATTCTTTTCTAAAATCTTCATTCTGCAGTTGCTTATCAAGCATATCATTAAATGTTCTCATGATTTATTCTTTCCTTTTTTAGATATCTTTAGCTATGCTTCATTCTACATATCTACTCTTTAAGTTCAGGGTGCTGCATATAGAATATCTCTTTTTGAGTCTCAATCTCAGCCTTTAACTGTTCTTCTGAAGGAAGGCATAATTTATACTTAGCAGCAAATAATTGCTCATTTTCATGTATAACAGAATATCTGACAATATCTTCATCTGTCCTACATCTTGATGTGTTGTCTTGCCACAAAAGCATAACCCTTACCTAACTCCATTAAAAATTTTTGAAGATTTCCCAGTATTGCACTTTCCAAATCCGACTCAAGATATTCTGTATTTTCTTGCATATTAAGAAACTCTGCAATATCCTCCTGAGTCATATGATTTAATTTCCTTAAATGTGATAGGTTATCCTTAAACATCTGATCTCCTTACTTTTTGATTCCAAGAACCGCCCATCTAAAGAAAGGAAGCCTTGATATCAGTTCATACAAAACATAAGCCACTACAAATGCACTTACAAGGCTTATAAGATAAACAACCGAAAACGGAAATATACCTTTTGGCGCTATATAAGCAGCAATAAGCGAGAGCCCCAAGTAATGAAAAACATATAGTCCCCAGCTGTACTTATTCATCACAGTTGTAAACCTGTTGGAGAAGTCCAAATACTTTGCAGACATACCAAGAAATGCGATGGAAGCAAACCATCCAAACGAAGTAAATAGCGGTGTCTTATATACCGGAGCATCGGCATAGTTTTCTCCGAAATAAACTATGGAAAATGTTATAGCTAAAGCCGCTGCCACGAATATCAGCCAAATGGCATGTTTCTTTAAAACATCAATCACTTCATCATGAGAAAACACAAAGTATCCAAGCAAAAATGCAAGTCCATAATAGCCAAACCTATATACGCAGATGATGGGCGTATTTAAAATCTGTGCTACCCCATAAACAAGGACTGCCATAAGAATGATTACGATGATATTGGTTTCCCCGGCAAGATTCCACAGCCTGTCTTTTTCAATCTTTCTTACAGGAATAAGAACAGCGCTGAATATCCAAAGAAGCTGAATATACCAAAGTACTCCAATACCACTTACAGCCATGATCATAAATGCTACAAATGCAGGCACCGTCTTCATAACATTCATGGCATTAGATAATCTTGTGTTGAAGTAACCCTGGATAAACTGGAACGCAAAAAGCCCTATCGTGGAAGGGACAAGCAGTTTCGTTGTTCTGCTCTTAAAAAACTCTTTGTCCGTATGATTATCAAGGTACAGCCTTGAACTTATACCGGATACCATGAATAAAAGAAACATAAACCACGGAAACGTAAGATACTGGAAAGCATCCCAGTATTGCACCTTAAACCCTGAAATGTTCCCTACTACTCCGGGAATGCCCTCAGCGTTGTACATATAAAACACATGGTAAATGACAACTATCACAACGGTGATCCATCTGATGTTGTCCAAATAGTGTTTTCTCATACCGTTCCCACCTTTGCACCAAGATTTATATTATATATTTATCATACTACTTTCTGACTTTTTCTTATATAAATTCCATTTTAGAAATATGTTTCCCACAAAAAAAGATCGGTTGCAACCGACCTTTTTTATTTTATGGAAATCTTTTATATAATCTTTCCAATTATTCCAAATCATTTATGAGAACAATACTCCAAAAATGGGTGATAAAACAATCATCACCACTGAATACGCAAAGGAATTTATAGAAATCAAGGTTGCCCTTTGGTTGGAGGGTACCATATCGTTTAATACTACATCCGAGCGTACCTGAAGAAAATTATCCGAGAAAGCACCAATAAAAGCCCCTATAAGAATCAACCATAAATTGCCGGAAAAAACAGCAGAAAATGCTATCATAATTCCAAACAAGCTAATGATTCCAATGGTTCGATATCTTGTTTTCGAAAATAGGATAATTGCTTTTGCACCGGCTGCTCCACCCAGGCCAACCACCAGCAGTGCCACTCCAAGCCAGAGACCCGTCACCTGCATTTTCGGTAAGAGGGCCTGTAAAAAAAATAAAATCAACACAGAAACTGCACCCACAAAAGAATTAAAAACAATTATCCATCTGGCTTTTCGATTTGTCTTTATAAAATTTGCGCTTTCCACAGCCACTTCCCTAAAACGCCCGGTGACACTTTTCTTCTGATTCAAATCCGTCTTCACTTCAAAAAAAGTAAATCCAATCAACAGACATACAAAAGCCAATATTGCATCTACCACATTTGCTTTTTTATAACCCAACCATAAAGCAAATCCTATCAACAGTGTACCAAAAGAACTAAAAATCTGATAAATCATCAAATCATTGGATGCAAATTTATGTATTCTTCTTCCAGACCTGCTGCCTTCAAACTATCATATGCCAAAGCTTCCCTGGTACCGGAAGCAAGGTTATAACTCCATGCACTTACCACCATGGCTATAGCTACACCTGAAAAAGACTTGGACAAAATCATCAAGGTGGATGCCACAATTGTCATCAAGCTACTTAACATCATCACTTTTTTTCGTCCAAATACATCCGCCAGTGCACCGGATGGTATTTCAAAAAGCATACTGGATATGTGAAATATACTTTCTGCAAATCCAATTTCTACCGTAGAAAAACCTCTTGCCATCAACAAAGCTACCCAAGCAACGCCGCCAATCATAATTCCGCCCAGGCTGTCTATCAAATATAATTTTTTAATCTGTCTTCTAGCTTTCTTTTTATCCATAAAAAAATCTCCTTAATCTATTTGTAATTAGAATAAGGAGATAGTCACTCATCATTATATAAAGCCGAACTTCAAATATTCCCTCGACTAAAAAAGAGCGCACTATCCCCGTAAACAGCATAAATAGAACCTTTCATAAGATGAATATTGCATGTTTTCCAGCTCATAAATACACTCCTTTCCTCAAAAATAGCCTTTTTCACTATGCCTGCTTTATAATTTCATGATTCAATGCGAAGGAAACCCAATCTCCTTCATTGATATTTTTCGCATATAGCTCTTTGTCTGAAACCTCCAGATAGATTTCCTGCCCATTCTCATTACGTAGAAGCAATCGGTCCATAACCACAGTATTTTCCGGCCTTTCCTCACAACCAAAGTCCGGCTCTATAATACTTTTTACAATATACTCCATAACTCTTACTCCTCTTTCTCATCCAGCCCATCCCGCTTACATATACTCTATTATACAAAGAACAAAAGAAAATTTCTAGAATTAGGAATATTTTTTTTACTTTTTCAAACAAAAAAAATCTTTTACTCGCCCATCCTCCAAATATAGAACATAATCACAGGACTGCTCCACCAACTCATAATCATGGGTGGAAACCAAAACTGTACAGCCTGCCTTTGCCAACTCCTGCAATAATTTCCCCACAATTTCCATATGCACATAATCCAAGCCAGAAGTAGGTTCATCAAACAACAGGAGTTTTGCCCCGGCTGCCAATGCGGAAGCCACAGCCACTCTTTGCTTCTGTCCACCGGAAAGCGCCATGGGATGCTTTTCTTTTACAGAAAAAAGCCCAAGTTGTCTTAAAATAGCATCACACCGTTCCGGATCTTCTTTATCCATAGACAGTAGAACCTCCGCTGCCACGCTATCTGTAAATAACTGATGATTTACATCCTGCATCACCATATAGCATTTTCCCAATCGTGCCTTCGTCTTATAATCCACACCTTGAAACTCTATAACTCCAGGACAATCTTTTTCCAGACCACAAAGACATCTCAAAAAAGTGGATTTCCCAGTTCCGTTTCTGCCTAACACTCCTATCACCTTTCCCACCGGAAGTTCCAGACTTGGGATATTCAAAGTCAAGGTTAACGGATCCGGATGTGCTTCTTTTTTCCGTTGAAAAAAGTTTTTCTTTTTCTCATAGGAAAATTGAAAATTCCGAAGGTTCAAATGATTTTCAACAAATTCCTCTTCTTTATTTTTCGTCAAATCCAAGGGAATCCGGACAGTTGGCCGCAATTTAAAATCTGTAAGTTCCTTTTCTTCCATGGAAAAAAAAGCATCCCCCTGCCACTCCCGGAGAATTTTTCCCTCTTCCAAATACAAAACACGGTCCACCAGACCCTTTAAATACCACAACCGATGTTCTGCAATAACAATGGTTTTTCCCTGAGACTTCCAGTTCACAATGGCTTTTCGCAATTCCTCCATAGCCGTCATATCCAAATTGGAGGAAGGTTCATCCAAAAGCACAACCTGAGGTAAAAGGGCAGAAACCGATGCACAAGCAATTTTTTGCTTTTCTCCTCCGGAGAGTGCAAACAAGTTTCTTTCCAAAAGGTCCTCTAAGTGAAACTCTCGAACTACGGCTTCTTTCCGCTTCCCGATTTCCTCTGCAGATACACCTATATTCTCCGGTCCAAAAACAATTTCTCCATCTGTATCCACAGAAAAAAACTGACTTCTTGGATTTTGAAAAACTGTTCCAACCACCCCTGCCAGCTCATAAAGGGGGGTCTGATTCAGATCGTATCCTGCCACCTGTATCTGTCCCTCTAAATGTCCCGGATAATACTGTGGAATCAAACCATTCATCAAACGAATCAAAGTGGTTTTTCCACAGCCGGAAGCACCGCAAAGCAAAAGCACTTCTCCCTCCCAAACACTGAGGGATACATGATTTAACAAGCCTTCTTTTGACCCCTTATATTGAAAAGACACATCTTTTATTTCTATTATCTTATTCATATAAAATATTTAAAAATCACAAACAGTAAAAAAGCCACAGAAAATACGGCCAATAGCAAATAATCCAGCCACTGAAGCTCTAAAACTACAACGCTTGTTCTTTTTCCCTTTCCACCTAATCCTCTGGTAATTGCAGCTGCTGACAATTCATCTCCGATATTCACACAAGAAAACAGCAAGGGAATCATGCGGTACTCAATCATATTCCAAGGATTTCCCTTTCCAAGAGCAATATTTCTCATTTTCATAGCATCCCGAATTGCTCCATACTCTTCCCGAATGGTAGGAAAAAAACGCATCACTACTGCAAGTGAAATGGCTACACCATCCGGCATATGCATTTTCTGCATAGCCGACATAAACTCATCTATTTTTGTGGTTTTTATCACATACCAAGCTGTTATCAAAGCCGGAAAAAACTGGGTTACAATGCCACAATACCCGGTCAGCAAAGATTTCAGAAGTCCCGTGGATTCTTCTGATAAATAATAAAAAGTAAAAAACAAAGAAACTCCATATAGGACAGAGAAACGAAATGCTGTAACATATCGTTTCTCTGAAAGCAATAATAAAATCGGAATCAAGGTCACCAAAATTCGAATAGTCCACAACAATGGATTCGTAGCACTCATCATAACGATAGAAGACACTACAAAAATCATAAATAGTTTCGTCCTCGGGTCGATTTTCAAATACATCTTATACGATTCCCGCCTTTTCAAAATGTTTCTTTACCATAGCTTTTCCTAAAAATGCACCAAGTATGCCAAAAACAAAGCACAATGCCAACAAAACCAGAATTGTACGTGTATTAATCACCGAAAACAAAGAATCTGCGTAAGCTGCGGAAAACCCTCCATCAATTAAATCCTGTCTGTATGCCTCAGCCGTCACAATGACAGGAAAATAGTTTGCACAAATCCAAAGACAAAATACACCGTAGCTCAAGACTGTCTTCTGAAAACTTTTATAGTTTCCTGTCATGGCAATCCAATCTGCAAGTACACCGGCCAAAATAATGAGAGGCGCTCCCAAATACCCCATACCTCCTACAAACATAATAATTGCAATCAGGCAAGACATAATACTCAACATCCCGAACTTCTCAATTTTTGTGTAAAAAAGCATCATGGGTATAGCTCCTACCATCGGCAATAGTACTACATACCCCGCCACCACATACGGATGAATATAACCAAGCACTCCGCATACAAATTCTACAACAAACCAAATTGCCGTAAAAATTCCAATGGTAATAAAGTCCTTTGCTGTTAGCTTTTTTGTTTCCATTTTTCTTTTCTCTCCTCTTATGCTATTTTCCATCCTACCGCTTGTTTGCGACCGGAAATAAACTGTTTATAGATACCTTCTTCTGCCATCAAACTATCATGATTTCCCTTTTGCACAATTTTTCCCTTATCCACCACCAGGATTTGATCCGCATGACGTACGGTTTTTAATCGATGGGCAATCATAAGAATCGTCTTTTCTCTTGTCAGATTCTCAATGGCCTCCGTTAATTCTTTTTCATTTTCCGGATCCACGTTTGCTGTGGCCTCATCCAGAATAATAATTGGTGCATCCTTCATAATGGCCCTGGCAATGGCAATTCTCTGTTTTTCTCCACCAGAAAGAGAGGTACCACCTTCCCCGATGATGGTGTCATACCCTTCTGGTAATGCACTGATAAATTCGTGACAACGGGCTTTTTTTGCCGCCTGAATCACTTCTTCCATAGAAGCCTCCGGCTTTCCGAAACGAATATTATTGGCAATCGTATCTTCAAAAAGATAGACTCTTTGGAAAACGAAACTGAAATTTTCCATGAGAGAGTCAAAAGAATACTCCTTGACATTACGTCCTCCTAAGGTCACACTTCCCTCATCCACATCCCAGAATCTGGCAATCAAAGAAGTCAACGTAGTTTTTCCTCCACCGGAAGGACCTACAATAGCCGTTGTGGTTTTTTCTTTGATTTCCAAAGACACATCATCGATAATTTTTTTATTTTCATAAGCAAAGCTCACATGTTCCAAACGAATATCCCGGTTTTGTGGCTTGATACGCTCTCCCTTGGTGTCCATCTCTTCCACATCTAAAATATCCTGAGCCAAATCTACACACTTTCCAATGATTTTCAACAAAGGCGTATACATACCTGCTGCATCCAAAGCCTCAAACACCATAAAAGAGCACAACAACATGGCTATAGTATCCGACAAGCTCATGGTATCGTGAAAATAAAAATACAAGGAAGAACCGGCAATCACTACACCGGAGAATTTACAAATAAAGTTCTGCAGGCCCACTGCCGGAATAGCTGCAATCTCTGCGGCGATATCCGCCTTGGTTTTTCTGGCAATTGCATGTTTTAAGCGACCATTTCCCTTATCAAACAGGTTATAATTTCGAATTTCCGAAATTCCCTGTATATACTCTAAAACCACACCTACCAGGTCCTTATCTGCTGCAATTTTTTCATCTGCCACCTTTGCCACACTTAAATTGGTCCATTTGTTAACTATATAGAAAATACCAACTCCTATCAGAGAAATGCAGCCAATGCGCACATCAAAAAGGAACATAACTATGGCAATTACAAAGGTAGTAATACTTCCCTGCATAACCATAATAATGGCTCTTGTGGCAATATCGCTCAACTGCTCCATACTGTTGGTGGTAACAGAAGTGATATGTCCCAGACTGTTTTCATTGAAATATCCCATAGGAAGGTATCTCAAATGTTCTGCTATCTCGATTCTTTTTCCCGCAGCCGTGTTGTAACCTGCCTCCGTCTGCAACATTTGGGAGAAACGATTCACAACCATCTTTCCCACCGTGGAAAGTAGCATCCACCCCATAACAATAACAAAAGTTTGATTGGTAATTTCTCCATTAAGCACCGCAAGAATTGCACAATAGGCAGCTGCGATTTTCATTGCGGCAAATATAGCATCCAATACCCCAAGGGCAATGGCTTTATAAAACTTTCTGCGATTTTCTCCATTACAAAAATCGAAAAACTTTTTCAACATCTCAAGCATAGACTTTCTCCCCTTTCACCTGATTCTGAAGTCCTTCATCCTGATCCTTTGACTGGGAATGAGCCTCCCACATCCTATGATACAAGCTACTCTTTTCTAATAATTCTTCATGAGTTCCCCTTGCTTCCACTTTTCCATTGTCAATAACAAAAATCTGATCTGCATCCACAATGGTAGACAAACGATGGGCAATCACAAGCAAGGTTTTTCCCTGTACCAGTTTCGCCACACTGGCCTGTACCAGTGCTTCATTTTCCGGATCCGTATAAGCCGTAGCTTCATCCAAAATTACCACCGGTGCGTCTTTTAACATAGCTCTTGCAATACAAATCCTCTGTCTTTCCCCACCGGACAAATGCCCTCCGGCACCGCCTACAATTGTGTCATATCCATGTTCCAATCCCAGAATAAAATCATGGCATCCACTGGCTTTTGCCGCCGAAATCACATCCTCGTCACTTGCTCCGGACCTACCAAGACGAATATTTTCTTTAACACTCATATCAAACAGATAATTATCCTGGGCCACATATGCAATTTGTCCGGCATAGTAATCAAGAGGCAAATCCTTTACGTCAACTCCACCATAGGTTATGCTTCCATCATTCACATCCCAAAGAGAGTCAATCAACCTTGCAATGGTACTTTTCCCGGAACCGGATGGACCCACCAGGGCATGTACCTTTCCTTCCTGTAATACCAAATCCACCCCCTGCAATACTTCCTTTTCCTTATAGGAAAAATGTACATTGGTCAGAGCAATCTCGTGTCCCTTTGGCTTCTTTTCCAACACCTTGGGGCGAACCATTTCCGGTCTGGTAAGAATCTCTGTAACCTCACCGAAAATCGTTTTCATTTTCAGTAAATCATCCATATAAGAAAATGCCACTACCAATGGGGTAATCATGCAAGAAGACATAATAATACAGGTAATAAATTCAGCTCCTGTCAACTCCCCTACCTTGACTAAATACAAGCCTACCGGAAGCACCCCCAGAAAAGTAGCCGGGGTAAAAGAAAGACTTCCTGCCTGCCACCAAATGCATCTGCGCATCCAATCAATAAAACAATCTGCCCCTTCTTTTGCAGCCACTACAAACTTTTCATAAGAAGTTCCTGTTTTTCCAAAGGCCTTGATAACTTCAATTCCGTTAATGTATTCCACCGCTGTATCATTCAATTTTTTGGTTTTCTCTATTGCCAAATCAAAACCGCCCTGACTTTTGGTCATCATAATTGCCACAAAAACCAAACCAATAATAACCGAAATCAGATTTGCCAATCCGATTCGCCAATCCGTAAGCAGCATATACAAAAACAACAATGCCGGCAGCAAAATATTTGCAGTAAACTCAGGCACCACATGTGCCATAGTTACCTCCATGGAATCCACACGTTCCACAATGATACTCTTATAAGAACCACTGTTATCATCCAGTACGGAGCCCAATGGAATCTTGGCCAGTTTTTCACAAAGCTGTTTCCGAATACCTCCCAACACGTGAAAGGTTGCTACATGGGACAGCGTGGTAGAGCAAGAATGCAAACACACACGAAGTAACCATAATCCCGCCATCCATAGCACCATACGGAAATAAAAGTCTCCTTCCCTATTTCCCGCCAGTAATTCCGATATCATACGGGCGATAATCAAATAGGGTGTAAAAGACACAGCAACTCCAAGAATTGCCAAAATTACGCTTCCACCAAAAAAACCGACTTTTCTCCCTGCAAAGGTTAATACCCAAGAGAGTGTACTTTTCTTTTTCACAACAAAACCTCCAATCCTTTTATAAACCCGGTAACAAAACTACTCGGGTGTAAAAGAGCCACAATAAGCTCTTTATTACCTAGTAATGTTCTTTTATGCAGAGTACCTTATGCAATGCCCTTTCTATCTAAAAGCCCAAGTATTTTCTCCAGCCTTCCCGGAAAAAGCAAGCAACCGTTTCTGCATAATGCAAAGCCTCTTCATAGGAATAATCGTGTTTGATCATTTCCAAGGTGGCTGTATATTGGGCACTCAGTAAAAGATGCATATCCTTTTCATCCACATCATTCACGGAAATCCCCCGATTCTTTAACTCCTCCATAAAACTTAAAGTGCCTTTCTGAACATTTACCACCAGTTCATGAAAAAAGTCCTCGTATTTTGTGCCTTTGCTTCCAAAAAACAAAAGTTTTTGCACCTCCAGATTTGCATAAACCATATCCACAACCCGTTTCATCTGCACGTCTTCTTCCCACATAGCATCCAGTCCCTCTTGCCAGGCCAATTCCGGCTGTGTCTCCGCTTCCTCCATACAAAACTGCCTCCAAGCCTTCACTGCCGGAGATACCACAGCCTCAAAAATCTCTTCTTTATTCTTATAATGTCGATAAAGAGCTGTTGCGGTAATTCCAACTTTCTTGGCGATATTTCGCATAGATGCTCCGGAAAATCCCTTTTCTATAAACTCTTGTTTTGCTATTTCTAAAATCTTATCTTTTCTTTCCATTCTTTCCTCTTGTTAACACTGTAAACATGTTAGTTGACACTAACATTGTAGTTAGCGTCAACTAACATGTCAATAGTTTTTTTCTCTATGGGGCAGTATCGACTCCTTTTTCATTTATGATAAAATATTTTAGAAACACGATAGTTGCACCTATTTTTGAGGATTATAGAAATGGCAAAACTCTGCGCAGAAGAAAATATTGCAATGACCCCATACAGTTCTCTTGCTTCCGGACGTCTTTCCAAAAAACCAGGCGAGACATCAAAACGCTTAGAACTGGATGCATATGCAAAGGGCAAATATGATGCAACAAAAGAAGCCGATGACAAAATTATCCAACGCGTCATTGAAATCTCAGAAAAGCATGGCGTTTCCATGACAGAAGTTGCCCTTGCTTGGCTTTTGGAAAAAACCACATATCCCGTTGTTGGTGCTACCAAACCACACCATTTAGAAGGTCCGGCAAAAGCATGTGATTTGCATTTAACAGCAGATGAAATCCACTACCTAGAAGAATTATATGTACCACATGCTCTAGTAGGAGTCATGGCAACGAACAGCAAGTAATTTCCATAGAATTATCCAAAAAAGACCAGTTTTTTTCAAAAACTGGTCTTTTTACTTCCACAAATTTCCCATAATCGTAGACATTCTTATTTATGACTTCTCACGAATTGTATCTGTCAATTCATGAATCGCATCCACCACATCACTTCTATCAGAATTTTCGACCGCGGTTGCAATTGCCGATATAATAACAAAATTTACATATCCATAAAATATCACTATAATCGCAGCTAAAATCACACCTATACCTAGTATTTCTGCGCCTTGTGCAAATCCCATTAATCCAAAAAATATTATAATCACACCTATAATAATATTAAATGATAATGAAATTCCAGCCAGTGTTCTCAATTTATCAGAAGACTCTCGTGTATTCTCTTTTAAAATCCCTTCATCATCCTCATAAAAATATTCATTCGACATAATTGTCTCCTCGTATTATATAGTCATACCCATTCTTTACCTGTTCTAAGGTATAGGGTATGCTGTTGAAGATGCTGTGGATTGGTTTGGTTCTCCTACCGCATAGACGGTTGTAGAAAGGCTCCAACCACAGCCTCTTTGTCAAAGTGTTAATCAGTTAGATACCGCATGACGGTTTATGTAGAACGAGGTTACATCGGCAGAGAGCCCTGTGGATCCAATACAGCGTCAAATACTTTTAAGGAGGATCATGTGTATGATCTATGTTTGTATCGATGTTGCAAATGATAAGCACGATTGCTGCATCCTGGGATTGGAAGCCGATAGACTCTATCCAGTATTTACGATTCCGAATAACAAGGCGGGCTTTGATGAGTTGTATGAGAAGATTTTCTCCGTGACTGATGATAAGGCCGAAATAAAAGTAGGTCTTGAAGCTACCGGTCACTACTCACTCAATCTTCTCGGATCGCTCATTGATAAAGGTCTCACCACCTGTGTTATCAACCCGTTACATACAAATCTTTACAGAAAAGGTCTAAGCCTTAGAAAGACGAAAACGGATAAAGTCGACGCCGGTTCGATTGCTATGATGTTGATGACTGATAAGACTCTCAAGCCCTACTCAGACACATCATATCATAGTGAAGAACTCAAGTCATTAGCCCCGCTACCGTTTCGATAAAGTTCACGAACGTGCGAAACTCAAAACATCTGTTGCTCGTCTCGTAAACATTCTTTTCCCCGAACTTGAAAAGATAGTCCCCAGCCTTCATATGGCTTCCGTGTACGCTCTGCTTTCCGAATTTCCCGGCGCTTCATACATCGCTGACAGTCACCTTACTCATCTCAAAAACGTCCTTGAAATAGCTTCTAATGGACGCTACGGACGAGATATGGCTGTCACCATAAGAGATGCTGCCAAAGTTTCAATTGGTTCTGTTATACCAGCAAAATCAATGGAGTTGAAACACACCATCCATCTGATCGAGGTGCTGACGGATGAGATTGATGAAATCGAAGTTTCAATCAAATCCATCATGGATACTTGCAACTCTCCGATTATGACAATTCCCGGTATTAGCTACCGTATGGGAGCCATGATTCTTGCAGAGGTTGGTGATTTCTCCAGATTCAGTAATGCTGATCAGATACTTGCATTTGCTGGGTTATCGCCATCTACATACCAGTCAGGACAGCTTGATTCCAGCTATTCCCACATGGAAAAACGGGGATCTCGTTACCTACGGTATGCTTTGTTCAATGCAACAAAATATGTCTGTCACTGGGATGAGAACTTCGGCGCTTACCTCTCTAAAAAGATAAGCGAAGGCAAGCACTACAATGTTGCTGTCGGTCATGCAACGAAGAAGCTGATACGCACCATCTACCGGATGGAACTTACAGGCGAAGCCTACCGGAAATAACCTTATTAACTTTACATCCTTTTCTGCGAGCACCTATTAAGATGCTCTATTTGTCATGCGATTTTCAAGGTACTGATTGAGGCTCAAGCCCGCCTCCGGGCTATCTAAAACACCTAATGATGTTTTATTCAAAAAACTTCATTTTCTTGTTGACTTTTAATAGTTAGTCTTTCTTTTATATATTTGTTTTTCTTACCTATTCCTATCCATGTTATTACTAATGCATTTATCAAGATGAAATCCGTGATGTCGTCAGTTCCACCCAAGTCGGCAGAAATCCTGCTCCCAAAGCCACCCGCTGAGACGCCAAATGCGACAAAGCAGTTCCGTAATAGGGTAAAATTCCTCTTTCTATCATCTCGTTTTTCAAAAGTGTAACCAACATCGTTCCTACTCCAGAACCTGCCTGGTCGTCCCTTACGTTAATTCCAATTTGCCACATGATCGGACTATCTCTACTTGCTCCGGCCATGCCTACAAATTCTCCATGAAGAAGTGCTGCCACTCCTAATACATCCGGAGCTTCTTCACAAAAGGCATAGGCCTCATCAAAACGCGAATCTCCCCGGAACTGCTGGATCTCTTGGTCTTCATACCAACGAATTTCATACCCTTTTTCATCTACCCCAGAACATTTTTCGGATATAAAAAAAGGATGTACCATTTCAATCTGATGGCCATCTTCCTGTAGTCTTTGATTTAATTTTTTTAAATTTTTTGCCTCAAAAAACCATTCGCTTCCTGTTGTTTCATACTGCTCTTTGCACCATTCAATGATACTCTGTTCTCCGGAAAATAAAAGTTTTCCATTTACTACAGCAATTTTTAAGAAACAGGCATTTGTTTCTTGAAAACGCCTTCTTCCTTCTAACTTTTGATGGATAGAAAAATGATTTGCTGCATCCGAAACTTCCGTTTCGGTGCAGCAATAATCTAAAGCTAATTGTTTACATAATATTCTATTCATATTTTTTACTCGGTGACGGTATCAAAACTAATTACCTCTGCATCTGCCATTTCCTGATACAACGCTTTCATCATGGCCTGTGCATCTGCAGAAGATACTTCATCTCCACCATCTTCAGATTCGTAGAAATAAGTATCATTTCCATCTGTATCATAAGACACTGTCGCCATCTCCATAATTTGCAATTTGTCGTCTGCAATCACATACTTGCAAACACAATAATTAGATGCCGCATAAAGATAACCATCTTTGGTAGAAATCGGGTAAGCCGTTCCACCGGAAGCCAATTTCCCTAATTCATAGATTTCTCCATCTTTATAAGTGAAAACCGTCGCATCAATAGCTGCCGTATGGCCTTCTAAATCATCGTAAGTACCACTTGTTACAAGGAAACAATTCGTATCACCAATATCGATATTGGTATAACCCATGCCTACACTGACTCTTCCCTCATTCAAAAGATCCGTAAATGTATAACAATCCGTCAAATCAATAGTCGGAGCTACCTCCTCTGCAGCGGCCTGGATATCCTCCATACTAAAAGGATTTTCCTCTTCTGCATCGGTAAATTCTGTCTCTGTCTCATTTACCAAGACTTCATCCTGCACGCTCTCCGTATCTGTACTTACGATATCTGTACTTCCCGCATCCGTACTTTCCGTTGTCTCTCCATAAGCCAACATAGATGCGGCCAATACCATAACAAGCCCAATTGCATATAATCTCTTTTTCATAACTCTCCCTGTCCGCTTTCATTTCGTAAAAGAACCCTATCCATTACTACACAGTTTTCCGGCCTTTCCTCACATCCAAAATCCGGCTCCATAATTCTTTTTACAATATATTCCATACCTCTTACTCTTCATTTTTCAAGCCCGATACGCTTACTTCATTACAAACCCTATTATATCAGAAGATTGGAAACTGTCATAACTTCTTTTATTTTTTTTCTAATTCTAATTATTCCCATAAGTCGCCCCAGACATCGTTGCAAAGACTCACACAGTACTCATAGGAAAAAGTATCATCCTGCTGCCGAATTTCATTTTCCAAACCTAGATCCTCCGAATAAAAAGTCAATGGATACACCACAATCCCCTCTTTTCCGGAGGTTACGTGACATACCAATGCTTTTACCCCATAATCCGAAATCACCACATTTCCTGCAGCATCCTTCTCCAAAGTCACATCCGCCATACCACCCACCATACGGTTTGCCACCCCGGTTCCTGTTCCGAAGACACCTCCAAAGAATACTCCGTTCCCCAATGTGGGCACACTATGGTAAAGTCCGCATTTTCTTCTGCTTCCTGTAAATCTTCCACCACTTTGCTTTCTTCCAGCAAATTCACGGCGTAAGGCATGTCTGAAGGCAACGCAATTCCATTGGTACCATAGGTATAATTCAGCACCGCCACTCGAATCCCGTTTTCCTCCAGATAAAGGATTTGATCCTGATCCTCTTGCGAGTCATTGATGCCCACATAAGCAATCTCCGGATAGGTCATGTTCCAATAAGAAATCGTATTTAAAATGCCACTACTTCCCTTATCCAAGGCATGATTCGTTGCATGACAAATCACGTCAAACCCGGCATCCACCAAGGCGTCTCCTATTTCATCCGGCGCATTAAAATTGGGATAGCCGGAAACACCTAAATCCTCACCACCAATAATCACTTCTTGATTTACCAAAGCCAAATCTGCCTCCGCAATCAAATCCTCTGTTTCTTGAAAAATAAAATGAAAATCGTAGGTTCCGGTATCTTCGTCATAAGCCGCATCCTCCACCGGTGTATGAAGCAAAATATCGCCTACCATAACGAGGTGCAAAGTGTTTCCCCATCTATTTTTTAAATTCCCGACTAAGTAAAAAAACGGGTGTCATAGGATTCTCTATTCATCCTACAACACCCGCATTTCTGATGCAATCTGTAACTCTACTTCGATTTTTAAATTTTATTTTGTACAATGATTTTTTGAAAAAATGACTTTTACAATTCCTGAACCATTTCTTCCAATGGTCTATAGCTACTATGCATAGGAGAAGGTGTCACGCCTTCTGCTGCATATCCCATTGGCATTAAGCAAACCGGTTTTACAGATTTCGGTAACCCAAAAACCTCTGCTGTTTTCGTATTTGGGAAAACATCTACCCAAACAGAACCGATTCCAAGCTCTGCAGCCTGAAGCATCATATGTGTTGCAACAATACTGGCGTCCTGCTGTCCGGAAGTAATTCCATCTTCCATCTCGTTGTAATACTGCTCAGATTCTTCATAAGCAATCAGCATTACTACCGGCGCATTATAAGCACATCTGGTAAGTTCACGAATCTTACTTACCGCTTCTTCACTCTTTAATACATAGACCCTTGCTGCCTGCTTATTTTTTGCAGTTGGTGCAACCTGCGCTGCCTCTAAAATCTTGTCTAATTTTTCCTGTTCAATAGGAGTATCCTGATAATTACGAACAGAAAATCTATTTTTTGCTAATGTAATAAAATCCATTTTTCTTCCTTTCCGCGACTGAGTCGCTAACTATACTTGGTCTGACCTTGTGACTATAATTAAAACCCATATTTTTCTATTATGCAAGAACGCACTTTCTTGTAATATACTTACCCAAAAGAAAGTTGGAAATTTTATAGTTCATACTTGGATTTCTTTTTACTTATTTCATTCATATAAGCTGCCGTAATAATACCGGTAGGCAATGCAATCACAGCCATGCCCACCAAAGCCGAAATCATAGCGATAAATCTTCCGGCATCTGTAGTCGGTGAAATATCGCCGTATCCAATGGTGGTAATAGAAATGGTTGCCCAATAGATTGCGTCAAAAAATTGGTCAAACAAATCCGGTTCCAACTGAAAAATCAACATAGCCGATACAAAAATATAAACCATAATCAAAATCAAGACCGCCAGCAATTGCTTATGTACCTTGCGAAGCACATTGGCAATGACCACCATGGTGCTGGAGTATCTTACCAATTTAAACACACGAAAAATTCGGAAAAGCCTCAACAATCCAATCAACGAAGAAACAGGCAAAAACAAATAAACCACCGGTATAATGGAAAGCAAGTCAAAAATCGCCATCGGTTTTAATACATAGGCAATATACGCCTTGTAGTGCTTGTAACCCATCTTGTAATCAGCTGTCCAAACACGCGCAATATAATCAATCAAAAATAAGACACTAACCACCACTTCAATCCAACGGGTGAAAACATTTTCTCCCTTCATAGTCATAGGAACCATTCCTACAATTATGGCTGTAGTCAGTAACACATCATATGCACGGCTGGAATGATCTCCCACCGACGAAACTTCAATTACTTCATAAACTCTGTGTTTAAAATCATACATAATACGCCCTCCATCATTCCATCGGCAATAATGCCATAACTCCGAGTAATATCAAAATCACCGTAAAAATACGACATAAAACCACAAAAATGGTAGATTGCAAGGACCTCATGTCTTTATGTAGGCCTGTATCGTCAATCAATTGTTTTTTATTTTCCATAGCCCCTCCGAAATACAATCTTACAAAATCCGCATATTTAATCTTTCCACTGCTCTTTGATTTTTTCAACCAATTCCAAATCTGCCGGCAACCAATCCACATCCTTCAATTCTTCTTTGATCAACCATTTTGCCGCCTCATGTTCCTTCAGTACCAAATCTCCTTCTACCACTTCACACCAAAAACAATCCATGGACAAATGGAACTTCGGATAATCATATTCTACCGTGTAAATTTTGTCCTGCACCGAAATTTTGGTATCCAATTCCTCTCGGATTTCTCGTTCTAATGCCTGCTCCGGAGTCTCCCCTTCTTCTATTTTACCGCCCGGGAATTCCCAGCCACCTTGAAATTCGCCATATCCTCGCTGGGTAGAAAAAATAATCGATGTGCCATCCGCCATTTTCCCTTTGATAACTGCGGCTACGACTCTTACGGTTTTCATACTGCTTGTTCCTCCAATGTTACTGTACTTTGTAAATAACGAAGCAAATCCTCCCTTACCGGAGTGTGCATCTGAAACGTCAATTTACAAATCGGCTTTTCTACGCCATTGTTATTTCTTTTTTTCTCCTCACGGGCTTCTATGATATCAAAAGTGCCCATGTAAAAAAAGGAGTTTTCATGATCGCTTTTTTTCACTAGCAAATGTTTCCGTGTTGCCCCCAAGACATTTTGCATGTAATTGCCATCCAATTTTTTATCAATCTGTGAATCCCAATAGAAAATCTGACTGTCAGCAAAGGCATCTGCATAATCCGGTTTTCCATCCACATAATATTTGTCCTTATCCGTTTTTTCCTCTTTGTGATAGGTGACAAACATAAATACTTCATCCCGAATTGCACTCATTCCATACATTGTGGATGAAATATCTTTTCCCACATTCATCAAAAGACTGACGTCTCTTCTGGAATATTTTTCATATAAAACAAAAGGACTGTTTTCCACCTTTTTCTTTTGATACTTATCTTTGTAACGCATGCTTGCCACCGCAAGAATATCCCGCACTTGTGTTAAAAACAAAGGATTCTGCAAACGCTTTTCATAGCTGCCAAGCCTGCGCACTCTTCGATTTTCATCCACATTCAAAATTTCAATATCCTGATATTTTAAAAATTCATCGGAATTGGAAACAAACTTTCCTTCCAACACCTCACAAGAAGCCTGTGCCTGTAAATCCGACAGCGCATATCCATATTTGCTCTCACACTGACGCGCCACTTCCTGCAAATCCAGTTCCTCTTTTTCCAAAAGTTCCTGTAAAATTTCAAGTTCTGCCGGACGAACACCACTCAAAATATTTTTCGACAGGTATTCTAATGTGCGTTTTTCTTGCTCGGAAAAAGAAAACCAGTCTTCGTGTTTTTCCATTTTCTCCACAAACGCAAAATAAGTTTTATATTCCCTGATAATCAATAATGGATCCACTTCCCCATTTTCATAAAAATCTAAAAGAAGCGGTATACGTCCCAAACGATTCTTTAAATTTTGATAACCTTCTTTGATTAAATTACGGATTTTCGAAGCCTTTAAATGGTCCACTGACTGGAAAATACGTTCTCTTGAAATCTCATCAAAATGTACCGTGGAAGCACCTGGAATCGTGCTATTTCCACTAATCACATATTTTCGAATGGTATCCGCATTGAAACTACGGTCTCCGGATAACGCCACAGGAATCATGAAATTGTTTTCATAATTTCCTATGAAATCCAAAATCACCACATATTCCTTACCCTCCGCTTTACGCAAACCTCTTCCCAACTGCTGAATAAACACAATCGGCGATTGCGTAGGGCGAAGCATAATCACCTGATTTACCTCTACAATATCCACACCTTCATTCAAAATATCTACAGAAAATATATAATCCAAAGGCTGCATTTCTTCTGTGGCATCCTCTTCGTTCATAGCCAAACGCTCAAATGCTGTTTCTCTTTGTTTTTGCGGCGTCTCATTGCTCAAAGCCAATGCACGATATCCACGTTTTTCAAATTGCTCTGCCAACAATTCACATTCTCGATTCCGACTGCAAAAAACAAGACCTTTCACGCGTTCTCCGCTATAACCAAAGTATTCCGCCTGCTGAATCACATGATTCACACGCGCATCTCCGGTCAATGTCAAAAATGCTTGTTCTCCCAAGGATCTTTTCTTTTGATCCTTTTCGTCAATCACTGCCACGTCTTGAATTCCAAAATAATGAAAAGGACACAACAACTGCTCTTCCATTGCTTTTTGTAACCGAATCTCATGGGCAATCTGATAATGGAACAATTCATATACATTTTTGCCCTCTAAATGATCATCCCGCTTATCCGGAGTCGCTGTCATTCCCAAGAACAGTTTCGGTTCGAAGTAATCCATAATCTTCTGATAGGTATTGGCCGGACTATGATGTGCTTCGTCTAAAATAATGCAATCAAAAGCATCCTTCGCGTAATGGAACAAATGTTGGTCTCGATTCAAGGTTTCCACCATGGCAAATACATAATCGCAATCGTATTCCTTTTTTCCATCTCCCACAATTCCCATGGAAACGCTATGATTTAACACCTTTTCAAAAGACTTCTTGGCCTGCTTTGCCAGCTGTGCACGATGCACCAAAAACAACACTCTTTGAAATCCAAGTTCACGCATAGCAAAAGCCGCTGCGTATGTTTTCCCTGTTCCCGTAGCAGAAATTAAAAGCGCACGATTCTCTTTTTGCTCTAGGATTTTTCTCAGATTCACCAAGAATTCCTGTTGCATAGAGTTCGGTTTCAACTTATATTTTTCGAAGGATGGCAGCGGTTCTTGTTTTGCCAGTTCCCTCTGATGCTTTATAATTTGGTAACGTTCTTGATAGACTTCAAAGAACCGTTCGAATTCCAATGCATATTCTGAATTCCAATGCGCTTCAAACTCCCGTAGAATTTCCTGCGCCACCTCACCCTGCTCAGTGGAAATCAATTTTGTATTCCACTCGATATTACTGGTTAAAGCAGCACTCGTCATATTGGAACTCCCCAAAATAATGCGATAAATTTCCTGCTCTTTAAAAATATACCCTTTACTGTGAAATCCTCTGTTTGCTGCATTTACATCATACATTTTCAATGTAATATTTTTTAACTGATGCAGTTTTTCCAGTGCCCTTGGTTCACTAAAATCCAAATAATTTGTAGTTAAAATTTCTCCCGGAATATTTTTTCGTTCTAATTCCTGCAAGGTTTGTAGCAATGGCGTCAATCCACCCATTGTGATAAATGCCACACTGATTTGAAATTTTTCACAGCGTAACAATTCATCTTCAATGGAAGAAATCACCTTCTTCCCCTCTGTAGGACAATTTGCTACCATTCCCGGTGTATAGGACGGATTTGCTACCACCGAACCATTTACATATGCAGTTTCAAACCCCTGTCTTAAGTCTTCAATCTTCATGTATTATCCCCATTATAGTTTCTTTCTCATCCAAATATGTGGACACCCCTGCTCATCCTCAATCTCACTGTAAGGCTCATACCCATTCGAAGTGTAAAACTCCTTGGCTTGCAATTGTGAATGTAAGCGAATTTCTGCTCCGCCCACTTCCTGCACATATTCTAAAATCGCCTGCAGCATCTTCGAACCCACATGCTTTCCACGATATTCCTTTTCTACGGCCAATCTTCCCAAGAAATAAACCTTCGGATTTTCCTCCGTAAACACGCGGCAAGTTGCCACCGGTTTTTCTCCCTCTGTCATTAAAAAATGTATAGCACGGGCATCCACCTCGTCAAATTCATCCACAAATCCCTGTTCTGTCACAAAGACATCTTGTCTGATCTGCATTGCCATTTCCGGCAAGGTATTAAAGTGTTCTATTTTCATACGACAACGTCCTTTCCTCTGCAACAATTATAGGATACTTCCTCTGGTTTTCCAAATGGATGTTGCAGACAAAATCGAAAAAAATGTACCTATATTCATTATACAGGTACATTTTTTCTTCACATCTTATTTTTCATATAAAAATTTTTCCGGAAGGTCTACCTTAAAGTCTTTTGCCAAATCACGGAAGTTCTGAGGTGTGATGGTCTGTAATTTCTTTGGAGACATAGACAATGTCTTTACTAAAATTTCTGCAGATTTTTCAACGGTATGCATCAAACCGAAGGTCAAATCAAAATCTTCTCCGGAAGCGAACATACCATGGTGTGCCCAGATTGCCACATCATATTTTTTCATTAATTCAGAGGTTGCTACAGCAATATCTCTTCCACCCGGAACCATCCAGCCTACAACGCCGATTCCGGAAGGGAATACTACCGGGCACTCGGTTGCCATTTCCCAAAGTTCTCTTGTGAAAACTTCATCTTCCAATGGCAATACAAAAGTCAGTGCAATTACATTTGTGGTATGTGCATGATAAATAACTCTATGCGCACCATTGCTTGCTGCCTTCTTTACTTCATGGTTCATTAAGTGACTTGGAAGCTCGGAAGTTGGACGACCACCGTTTACAAGTCCCCACTGAATCTGATATTTTTCACCCTTCTCATCTACTTTAATAATACAAGTAGAATCTTCCGGATCTAAGATGACATTGCGGAAATATTTTCCGGAACCGGTAACCATAAAGTACTCTCCTGCAAGTCCCGGAACGCTGGTTCCGATTTCCTGCCAAGGACCATCTTCCTTCAAAAAAGCCTTTACTTCTTCTACTTCTTCCTGCTTAATACGATAGGATAAATTTCCACCGTTTCTTTCATGCCAGCCCTGTTCCCAGCCGTCATTTGCCATACGAATAAATCCATCTACAAATTTCACATCAGTAATCTTCATCATGTCCTCCTAAATTACCTATCACTTATGCTCTTTTTGAAAGCACTTTTTTTTCATAATCTTCTACTGTTTTGAACCAATCCATGCCTACCGGCTTGCCATTGCTTTCGCAATAGTAATCCCAAATATCACCAAATGGATAAGTCTTCAACTCTTCCTGCATAGCCATCACCTTTGTCCAATTGCCCTCATCCTGCAACTTGCGAAGGGTTTCGTTTGGAGTAAGTAATGCATAAAGCATTGCTTTTTCTACGGAACGAAGTCCCACTGTCCAAGCAGAGATACGGTTGATTGACGCATCAAAGAAATCGGTTGCAAGATATACTCGGTCCATCGCATCGCAACGTACGATTTCCTTGCAGGTTTCCTTTGTCTCATCATCAAACAATACCACATGGTCAGAATCCCAACGAACCGGTCTGGTTACATGGAGTGCGATTTCCGGGAAGAATAAAAGCTGAGAAGCCACCTTATCGGAAACCATTTCGGTTGGATGATAATGTCCATTATCCATCAATGGTAAAATCTGTTTGTAGGAAGCATAATTCAAAGCAAACTCTGCACTACCTGCAGTGTAGCTTTCCATACCGATTCCAAATACCTTGGATTCTACACAAACCTTTACTTTGTTCTTGTCATAGCCCATATCCAAAATCTGATCCAAAGAATCTTTGTAACGAGCTCTTGCTCCATAGCGGTCTGCAGGAATGTCCTTGAAACCATCCGGAATCCAGATATTCATCAATACCGGCTGCTGTAATTCATCATAGAAGTATTCAGAGATACGAATACAAGCCTGGCAATGACGAATCCAGAAATCACGCACTTCTTTGTCCGGATGAGTCAAAGTCATGTTGTCTTTTACCATTTCATGTGAAAAACAGGTTGGGTTAAAATCAAGCCCAATATTTTTCTTCTTTGCGTAATCCACCCATGCCTTAAAGTGTTCCGGCTTCAATTCGTCTCTGTTTGCCCAAGCTCCGTCTTCAAAAATAGCATAGCAAGCATGTAAGTTTAACTTGAAAGATCCCGGAACAAGTTCCAATACCTGATCAATATCTGCCATTAATTCTTCCGGTGTCGTTGCTTTTCCCGGATAGTTTCCGGTTGTCTGAATACCACCGGTCAAAGGTCCCTTCTGGTCAAAACCAACCACGTCATCGCCTTGCCAGCAATGCATAGACACCTTAAAGTTTTTTAATTTTTCCAATGCTTCTTCCACATTGATTCCCAATGCTTCGTATTTTTTCTTTGCTGATTCGTAACGTTCCATTTTCTTCTCCTTTTTCTAATAAACTTTTATTTCAAATGATTCTCGAACCACATTTCTTGCTGTGTGAAGATCCTTCAATTCTTTCTTCGCAATCATCTGCGCCATGATATTTCCAATGGCCGTTGCCTCCGTAGGTCCCGCAAAAATTTCTTTTCCGGTAGCTTCTGCAGTCAACTGATTCAAATATCCTGCATTTGCACCTCCACCAATAATATAAATACGCGGATATTCCACACCGGTATTGGCTTCGATTTCCTGCACGGTTTTTCCATAGCACTCTGCCAAACTTTGATATACCACAGTTGCCACTTCCCCAAGGCTTTCCGGCACCTGTTGTCCGCTTTCCTTGCAATAAGTCTGAATAGCTTCTGTCATAGACTCCGGCGCCAAAAAGGCATTGTCATTCACATCCACTCTGGATGGGAAATCCTTGCATTTTTCAGCCATATCACAGATTTCCCCAAAGGAATAAGCATCCCCGGTTTCATGACGTACCGACTGAATCATCCAAAGTCCCATAATGTTTTTCAAATAACGGAAACGATAGTCGTATCCTCCTTCATTGGTGAAATTTCCACCATGTGACTTTTCATCTCGAAGGGCTTCTTGATTTTCCACTCCCATCAAGGACCATGTACCGGAACTTAAATAAATGCCGTCTTTGCTCTTTGGCATTGCCATAACAGCAGATGCCGTATCATGGCTGGCACACATAACCACTTCACAGTTAAATCCCACCTTTTCTTGGATCTCCGGTCTCAATTCTCCAAGAATGGTTCCCGGCATTTGCAATGGTAAAAAGATGTCTTTCGGAAGACCAAGCAGATCCATCAAATCCGTATCCCATTGCTTCGTTTCCGGATTTACCAACTGGGTAGAAGAGCCGTTGGTGTACTCTGATTTTTTTACCCCGGTCAGTAAAAACTGAAAATAATCCGGTAACATCAAAAAGGTCTTTGCCTTCTGCAATACCTCCGGTCTTTGTAATTTATCTGCATACAACTGATAAATCGTATTAAATATCTGTTTCTGAATTCCGGTGCGTTTATACAACTCGCTTTCCGGAAGTATTTCATAAACCTTTTCATCGACGCCTTCTGTTCTGTGATCACGATATCCGTATGATTCCCCAAGTACCTGATCTTTCTCATCCAAAAGCACGTAATCCACTGCCCAAGTATCAATGGACATGGTCTTCGGTTTATAACCCGCATTTGCTGCAGCCCTCATACCGGCTACGATTTCGCCGAACAACAACTGGATATCCCACAGACGCATGGTCCCTTTTTGCACCATGCCGTTTTGAAAACGGTATACCTCTTCCATTCTCATTTTTCCATTTTCCATCCAGGAAATCATATGTCTACCGGAAGAAGCACCTATGTCTACCGCTAAAAAATATGTTGGTTGCATTGTAAAAACCTCCGCTTTTTGTTATAACCAATATATACAAAAAAGGAGCTGCAAAAAAGGTCGCTGAGAAGCAAATTTTAGGACCTCTCTTGCAACCAGGAGATTGCGTACATGAATACCACTTTATTGGCAAAATTGGAAGCCATTACCCAAGAAGAGCAATCCATCCTAGATGGACAAAAGAAAATCAATCAAGACCTCTATATCTCTCCGGGCACTCTGGATGAAGCCCCCCTGGGAGAAAACTTTGTCATTGATGCAGAACATCTTATGGAAAAAGGACGTTTTATTGAAATTCGTCCTCATACCCGCTTTGTGCATTTTCCACCCCATAGCCACAACTACGTGGAACTGGTTTATATGTACAGCGGTACCACTACCCACATCTTAAATCATAGGGACCGCATTACCTTAGAAGAAGGCGACCTTTTGTTTTTAAATCAAAATGCCGTTCAGGAAATCCTACCGGCTTCCCTTCATGACATTGCCATCAACTTTATTATTTTACCCAACTTTTTCAATCAAGCCATTGCTATGATGGGAAAGGATAACAGTCTCCGTTCGTTTTTGCTTTCCACCTTAACCGGAGAAAACAGTCAAAATTCCTATATGCATTTCCATGCCAAGGATATTTTGCCCGTACAAAATTTAATGGAAAACATGGTTTGGAATCTGGTGGAACACAAAAAAGAAACCAATGTCATCAACCAGACCACCATGGGATTGGTACTCATGAACCTTTCCTCCTTTGCCAAGGACTTAAAAAATACCACACCCTCCTCCTACGAGCAGAATCTGGTATTTCAATCTTTGCAATATATCGACCAAAATTATAAAGAAGGTTCTTTGCAAGACCTCTGTGAAAAATTGCAAGAACCCACCTATTTTATCAGCCGTCTTTTGAAAAAACATGGCGGTGGGAACTTCAAGGAACTGTTGCAGAAAAGGAAGCTGGAGCAAGCTTCTTACCTGCTTACCAACACCACCCTTTCCACCACACGCATTTTAGAAGCCATTGGCTATGACAATTCCAGCTATTTCCATCGCAAATTTAAAGAAGTCTATGGAACATCTCCAAAAGACTATCGCAAGCAACAAAAAGAGCTGTTCTAGGAGCAGCTCTTTGTATTTCCCTGACTTAGGTATCATTGATCATTTCCTGAATCAATGCCTTTAATATTAAATTGACGCGTTCTATGGTTTCCGGTGACAGCTTATTCAACTGCTTGGTCATAGCCGGCAAACTCTTCATACCATTCTTTTGCAATTCCGTTAGGGACCCGACTCCCGGTGCTTCCAACACCGCGAATAAATCATCAATAAATCCCTGCTCTGATCCTGCCGGGAAGGAATAAATCCATTCGGAAACGGCTTTATCAATCATTTTCGCATTCTTCGTAACCGTCTTTTTTTCCACCAATTTCTTTCCCACAACTTCCCAACTCAATAAGTCATGTTGTAAAAATCCACGGTTACTGCTCTTTACCACCATGGTAGTTCCCACCGGTTCCATCAACATCCCAATAATGGATTCCTCCGGTAAAATACGTACCACCTTACCGGCCATTTTCTTGGTTTCTTTGCTTTTTACAAATTCTCTGGAAAATCCGGGGCCATCGTTGGTATAAATTTGTAAAATCCGCTCCTTGATCTCCTCTTCCGCTGATACTGAGGCATAAACCGCCAAATGACCGCCCTTAGAGTGTCCGCCTACCCGCAGAAGACGCCTGCGATCTTTTGCAATGCGATTCAAATATTGGACCGCTTCTTTTTCCGCTTCCACCTCTGTCACTGCCAGCATAAAATCTTCTTTCCAGCCCACAATGGTGTCGTCGGTTCCACGATAGGCCACAAAACTGGTGCCATCCGTCAACACAAATTCCATCGCAGCAAACTGCAACGTCCGTTCTGTATTTACAATGCTGCAATAATTTCGCACCATCACATGTGCATAACGCTCACTGTTCTTTAAATGGTCCAATAGCTCTGCAGCTCTTTTTGACAAAGCATTGTCACGGAATTCCTTGAAAGGATGTATCTTTTCAAAATACAACGCAGCCAAATCCTGCAAGTCGTAACAATCCTTTTCGCTCTGCAAAATCTCATCAAACTGTACATAAGAAAGCGTCGAAAAAATCAAATTGTCCACTGCATGAAAAGGATCCTGTGCAAAACTTAGGTCTCCTCTCCAAGTCACAAATTCTTTTAAAGTCCCCATTGCGCCTCCATTTCCGGCAAAACCACAACCTGAACGTATTTCAAAAAACTATAAAACTTGATGGATAATACCGCCACCCAGCACGCAACGATTTTCATCATAGAACACAGCGGACTGTCCCGGTGTGGCAGCTCGTACCGGTTCTTCGAAGGAAAGTTTTACTTTTCCATCTTCTAAGGCCTGAATCGTAGCTTTTTGTGCATCATGGTGATAACGAATCTTGGCAAAACACTCCAAGGATTCTCCCGGTGCCAAATCCGAAATTCCCATGTAATTCACATCGCTGCACAAAATATCCTTATGAAACAAACTATCATTGTCCCCTAATACTATTTCATTGGTATCTGCTTGAATTTCCTTTACATACAATGGATGTGAAAAAGAAATTCCCAGTCCCTTACGTTGTCCCACGGTGTAATGAATCACCCCCTGGTGCTCGCCCAGTTCCTGTCCTTCTTCATTCACAAATTTTCCTTTTCCCGGAATTGTTTCGTCACTATGTTTTTCAATAAACTCTGCATAATGCCCTTCTGTAACAAAACAAATTTCTTGAGAATCCGGTTTTGAAGCCACTGGAATTTCCTGGGTTCTGGCAATTTCACGCACATCATCCTTATTCATTTTTCCAAGGGGCATCAAGGTGGATTTCAACTGCTCCTGGGTCAACTTATACAACATATAAGTCTGATCCTTCTTTGCAAAATCCGCCATTTTCACCGTATATCTACCGTTTTCCAATTGTATTACATGGGCATAATGACCGGTGGCAATGTATTCCGCTCCCATACTCTTTGCAAAATGAAGCATGCGGTCCCATTTTACGTATCGATTACATTCTATACAAGGATTTGGTGTTTTTCCCTCTAAATAGCAATGCATAAAAGGCTTTGTCACCTGTTCCTCAAACTCCGGAATGCAATTCAAGGTATAGTAAGGAATACTTAATTTCCAAGCCACCCTTCTGGCATCATCAATTTCACAGCAACGACTTTCCTTGCCATCCTCAGACTGCCAAGTACGAAGTGTCAACCCGATGACCTCATATCCTGCTTCCTTTAAAAGATAAGCTGTCACGGCGCTATCTACTCCGCCGGACATACCAACTACTACTTTTGCCATTTTTTATCCTCTAATATTACCCACCAATTCCTGGATGGTAACAATCAAACTTTCTATTTCATCCTCTGTAATTTCCGGCCCAATACTTAAACGAAGGGCACCTCTGGCCAATTCGTAATCTCTTCCCATTGCGAGAAGCACATGACTGGGATCCAAGGATCCTGACGCACAAGCACTTCCGGAAGAAGCACAAATACCTCTGGCATCCAACATAGCCAAAAGCAAATCCCCTGTCACTCCGGCAAAACAAAGATTCACATTTCCCGGTAATCGTCTTTCCTTCTCTCCGTTTAATACGGTATCCGGGATTTCTAAAAGTCCTTCCAGCAAACGATTTCGTTTTTTTCTTAAGGACTCATTTTCCGCCTCCGCCAATTGCAGGCTTTCTCGCAAAGCTGCTTCCATGGCTGCAATCCCCGGCACATTTTCTGTTCCGGGGCGAAAACCCTTTTCCTGGGCTCCACCTTGTAGCACCGAAACATGAGGCGCGCCTTTTTTTACATATAAAAATCCCACGCCCTTGGGACCATAAAACTTATGTGCCGATGCAGACAAATAATCTACCCCTAACTCTCTTACAGAAATCGGCAAATGTCCCACCACCTGCACAGCATCTGAGAAAAAGAGTACTTGTCTTTCTTTGCAAAGAGCACCGATTTCCTTGATTGGCTGTATCGTACCAATTTCATTATTGGCATACATACAAACTACAAGGCAAGTCTCCTCCCGCAAAGCCTGCTCCACATCTTCTACCGAAATCACACCACTCTCCGGAATGGATAAATAGGTCACTTCAAACCCTTCTTTTTCCAGTTGCTCCAACGTATGTAATACCGCATGATGTTCAAATGCGGTGGTTACAATATGGCATTTTCCCTGTTCTTTTCCAAACTGTGCGGCAGAACGAATCGCCTGATTATCAGCTTCCGTACCACCGGATGTGAAAAAAATCTCATCGGGAGAAGCATCTATCATTCGTGCAATTCCATCTCTTGCCATTTCCAATACCTGCTTTGCCTTTTGTCCCACGCCATAAACAGCAGAAGGATTTCCAAAGCATTCTTCTACGGTATTTACGAAAACACCTTTAGCCACCTGACACATAGGTGTGGTGGCCGCGTGATCTGCATATATCAATTTCTTACTCGCTTTCTTACTTCCATTTCAATGTCTTTAAATACTCTTTGGTTTCCGTGGAAATACGTCTGCTTTCCACTGCTTTTTGAATGGATTTATTGTGTGTCCACTGTTCCAAAGATTTTTGTTTTATATAGGGGATGGTGGCTTCGTATTGCTTTGCCAAAGCTGTAGCAAAATACCAAGCAATCATCATATTTATATAATACTCATCCCTTCGGATTTTCGCAATCCATTCCAAATATTCCGGCTGAAACTCCTCATCCAGATAATGCTGCATCAAAAGTCCAATCGCAAAACGCACCGTATAGGGATGTTCCGCCTGCAACCATTCTTGGATATAAGGCAACAACTGTGCTCTCTCTTTTTTAAACACCTTCGGCAACATCTGATCGCAAGTCGCCCAATTGTCCACATACGGCAAAAAGAGACGAATTTCTTCCACACATTTGAAAAAATCCTTCTCTTCTGAAATCAAGAACGCCTGCAACTGATTCTCTTCAAAATATTTATGCGGCAAATCCCTCATAAATACCTGAATCTCAGGGTTCTTCCCATATTCTTTTGCCATTTTTCGAAGCACCGGAGTACTGATTCCAATCATAGTCTCCATCTCGATGCTCGGAATCAGCTTCCCCTGAAAATCTTTGTATTTTTTATCTTCCTTTTGCAATAAATCCTTGCGAATCTCTTCTATAATCATAAACCCTACGACTTCTCTTTCTTTGCAGTGCTATGATTATATTATAGTACGGGAAGTAAGACAACTCTATCTTTTCACTCTGGCACTTGCTCCTTGCATTATGCCTTCTACCTCTTGGCAAGTTGCCATGGTTGTGTCCCCCGGTGTAGTCATTGCAAGGGCTCCATGTGCAGTTCCATATTCCACTGCCTCCTGAGGATTTCCCGTTGTCATTAATCCATAAATCAATCCGGATGCAAATGAGTCTCCGCCCCCTACGCGGTCTAATATTTCCAAACCATTGTAATCCTTTGCTTTATAGATTTGTCCATCTGCCCAGCAAAGAGCAGACCAATCATTTACCGTTGCTGTTTTTACAGATCTTAAAGTAGTTGCCACAACTTTAAAATTTGGATAATCTCTTGCAGCTTGATCAATCATTGTTTTATATCCTTCAATATTCAATTCCTTTAAATTCGAATCGTTTCCCGCAACTTCCAATCCCAAACAAGCGGTAAAATCTTCTTCATTTCCGATTATCACATCTACATATTTTGCAACTTCGCGGTTTACTTCTCGTGCCTTTTCAATTCCTCCAATTGCTGACCACATGGATGCTCTATAATTTAAATCATAAGAGACCACAGTTCCATATTTTTTTGCCGTTTTGATTGCTTTTATTACAGTGTCTGCTGAAGTCTCTGATAATGCCGCATAAATCCCTCCTGTATGAAACCACCGGACCCCTAAAGTTCCAAACAGATATTCAAAATCAAAATCCTTGTCTGTTGCCATAGATATCGCAGTATTTGCACGATCTGAGCAACTAAGAGCGCCTCGAATACCATATCCTCGCTCCACAAAATTCAAACCATTTCTGCAGACTCTTCCAATCCCATCTGTTTTTCTCCAGGAAATCATTGCTGTGTCTACTCCACCCTGCAAAATAAAGTCTTCCAGCAAATGTCCTACTTCATTATCTGCAAACGCTGTTAATACTGCCGTATTCATTCCAAAACATCTACGTAATCCTCGAATGACATTATATTCGCCACCGCCTTCCCAGACTTGAAACTGTCTGGCAGTACGAATTCTTCCCTCCCCGGGATCAAAACGAAGCATCACTTCCCCTAAGGACACTGCATCATACTTACAATCTTTTTTCTCTTTTATGTTCAAATCCATTTCAAACTCCTCTACGATTATTCCTTGTTAAAGCCAAAATATTCCATCGCATTTCTGCCACATATATTTTCAACTAAATTCTCCAAATACCCTTGTTCCAACGGGTATTCTCCATTTTCTACCCATTCTCCTATTTTATTGCAAAGGATCCGCCGATAATACTCATGACGCGGGAATGAAAGAAAGCTTCTGGAATCTGTTAACATACCTACAGATGTAGACAACAACCCAAGACTTGCAACCACTTCCAATTGCTTTTCAATTCCCCGTTTGTGATCACATAACCACCATGCCGCACCCAACTGCGTTTTTCCTTTGATTTTTTCTTCGTTGCCACAAAAATTTCCAGCCATAGATGCCACCATTTCCATATCCCTTGGATTCAAACAATAAAAAATGGTTTTTGGAAGACTATCTTTTTCTTCCATTTTTCCAATAAGACCAGATAATTGTTCCGCATAGGAAAAATCATGCATACTATCAAAACCGCTATCTGCACCTAAACGTCTATAGTTCTTGCTTGAGTTATTACGCAAAGCACCAATATGTAGTTGCATCACCAAGTCCTTTTTTTTATAAAGTCCCCCCAATTGTAGATATAGAAAGCCATGATACTTTGCAATTTCTTTCTCTGAAAGTCGATCTCCGGACATCCTCTTCTGAAAAATACACTCCACTTCTTCTGCGTTAGTCTTTTCAAAAAACAAATTTTCCAAACTGTGATCAGATACTTTACATCCCTTTTTCACAAAATAATCCAAACGATTTTCTAAAGCTGCTAACAAATCCACAAATTTTTTAATTGTCATGCCACTAACCATTTCTAAATTTCGGATATATTCTAAAAAATCTGTTTTTTCGATTGCGAATGCTTTTTCCGGTCGAAAAGAAGGCAATACCTGTATCTCAAAATCATCCGCTTTCAATTTCTCATGCCATATTAAAGAATCCACAGGATCATCCGTTGTACACAAAACAGCAACATGTTGCATACGTAACAAATTACGGACAGAGTATTCTTTTTTTTGTAATTTTTCATTACACAACTCCCATATCTCTTTCGCTGTACTTGTATTCAAGGTTTTGTAAATTCCAAAGTAACGCTGCAATTCCATATGCGTCCAGTGATACAATGGATTTCCTATTAAATTTTGAACCGTATCAGCCCAAGCAAGAAATTTTTCAAAGGGATCTCCATCCCCTGTAATCAAATCTTCCGGAATACCATTTGCGCGCATGGCTCTCCATTTATAATGATCTCCGCTCAACCATACCTCTGTCATATTAGAAAAACAGGGATCCTCATATATTTCCTTAGAATTTAAGTGATTATGAAAATCTATAATTGGCTGCTTCTCTGCAATAGAAAAAAACAAATCCAATGCCGTTTTATTCGATAGCAAAAAATCTTTTCCCATAAAAGTTTTCATTTCCTACACCCCACTATAAGCGGAAAATCCACCATCCACAGGAATAACTACACCGGTCACAAAACTTGCCATTTTTTCATTCAGCAAATATAACAAGGTTCCATTCAATTCTTCTGCTTCGCCAAAGCGTTCCATCGGGGTTGCCCGTAAGATTTTTTCCGTACGTGCAGTTGGTTTTCCTGCTTCATCAAAAAGTAAATCTTTATTCTGTGCTGTCACAAAAAATCCGGGAGCAATTGCATTTACACGAATTCCTTCTTTTGAGAAATGTACCGCTAACCACTGCGTAAAGTTACTAATTGCAGCCTTTGCCCCGGAATATGCCGGTATTTTTGTTAAAGGCGTATATGCGTTCATAGAAGAAATATTTATAATGGAACAATTCTTTTTTCCTATCATATCCTTTGCAAATACTTGAGTTGGCAACAACGTACCAATAAAATTCAAACGAAATACAAACTCTATCCCCTCTTGATTTAAGTCAAAAAAGCTCACTATTTCTGCATCCAGCTCATCTCCAGCAAAAAAATACTCTTTCTCCGTATTTGCCCTGGCATTATTCCCTCCAGCTCCATTTAGTAACATGTCACAGGGTCCTAATTCCTCTAAAATCTTATTGTGTGCTTGTTCCAAGCTCTCTCTTTCCAACACATTGACTTTATACGCCCTGGCAACACCACCATTCATACGAATTTCTTCCGCATACTTTTCTGCCATATCTATATTCAAATCCAAAAGTGCCACCTTAGCGCCACAAGATGCCAAAGTTTTTGCAAACATACTGCACAATACACCACCTGCCCCGGTCACCACAGCCACTTTCTCTTTGAAATCCACTTCGTAATCCTTCATTTCTGTTTCCTCCCTATCTGCCGTTACTACTTTTTTCAATGGCTTCCCACAATCCATTGATATAAGTTGCCCCTAAAGCCCGATCGTATAATCCATATCCCGGCATAGCCTGTTCTCCCCAAATCATACGACCATGATCGGGGCGAATTGGTCCATCAAATCCGACTTCAAAAAGTGCCTTCACGATTTCATACATATCAAAAGAACCGTCGGATGATAAATGAGCCGCCTCTTCAAAATTTGTCTGTGAATGAAACTTCAGATTTCGTACATGCGCAAAGTGAATACGTCCTTTTAAACTACGAATCATATCCGGCAAATCATTTTCCAGATTTGTTCCATAAGATCCGGAGCAAAATGTCACCCCATTATGCACGTCATCCACTTCGTTCATGAGCCTTAAAATATTTCTCTTATTTGTAATAATTCTTGGTAGCCCAAATACCGGCCACGCCGGGTCATCCGGATGAATTGCCATTTTTATATCATATTGATTGCATATCGGCATAATCCGTTTTAAAAAATAAATCAAATTCTCAAACAACTTCTCTTCTGTAATATCTTGATACTCTGTAAATAATTCCTTGACTCTTTCTAACCGTTCCGGTTCCCACCCCGGCATTATGGTTCCATTCATATCTCCGGAAATGGATGCAAACATTTCTTCCGGTACCAAAGCATCCACCGCTTCTTGTGTATATGCCAAAACAGTTGACCCATCTGCTCTTTTTCTTGCCAACTCGGTTCTGGTCCAATCAAAAACCGGCATAAAATTATAGCAAACCAAATGGATCCCTTCTTCTCCCAGATTTTTTAATGTTTCAATATAGTGTTCAATTTGTTCTTCATAATTTCCTTTTTTCAATTTGATATTCTCATGTACATTTACGCTTTCAATCCCGGAAATATGAAGTCCTGCATCTTCTACTTCTTGTTTTAATTCGCGAATACGTTGTCTGCTCCATACCTCACCGGGCTTTGTGTCATACAAAGTAGTAATTACACCTGTTACCCCCGGAATCTGCCGAATTTGTTCCAAGGTAACCGTATCATAGTTTTTTCCATACCATCGCAACGTCATTTCCATTATCTAAGTTCCCCCACAAGTTCTGCGGCTTCTCTTGTCAATGACTCTATTTCTTCGAACTTTCCATTTCGAATCAAATCACCCTTGACCATCCAAGTACCTCCACAAGCCACTATTTTGTTATATTTCAAATAGTTTTTTACATTCTCCTTATTGATTCCTCCCGTAGGCATAAATCTCAAATTTGAATACGGTGCAGAAACCGCCTTTATCATTTCTAATCCACCGGCCGGCTCAGCAGGAAAAAACTTTACAAAATGAATTCCCAATTCTAAAGCCTGCTCCATTTCTCCGGGTGTCTGTACACCGGGCGTTACCGGATATCCTTTTTCAATGCAATGTTTTACAACCGTTGGGTTTAATCCCGGTGTTACAATGAATTGTGCACCGGCAGCCATTGCTCGATCTGCCTGCTCTGTGGATAATACGGTACCTGCTCCCACCAGCATTTCCGGAAAATCCTGTGCCAAAATCCGAATACTCTCTTCAGCTGCATCCGTACGAAAAGTCACTTCTGCAGCTGAAAGTCCCCCTTTCGTAAGGGCTTCTCCTAATGAATGCGCATCCTTTGCATCCTCCAAAACTACCACCGGTATAATTCCCACTTCACTTATTCTTTCTTCCAATTCATTTTCCTTCATCTTCATCTTCTCCTAAATATCTTCCATCTCTTTTTCCATACGAACGAACAAATCTTCATTTGTTAAATGATTTTCCATATTCATGATTAATGTAATCTTGCGATCCTCTTCTGCATATAAATACCTTCTATGCCAGTCATAAAAGTGCGGACCATCTCCCAGATTTCGAATAAAAAACAGAAAACCTTCCAACACATATGCTGTTTGCTTGATGTCTGTTAAACAGTCATTCTCATAAAAATTTTTCCATTTCCCATGCTCTGTATCTCGCATCACAGCATTTGCTTTCTCGTAACTTTTCTTAGCAACTCCTGCAAAATAAAAAGCATGCTCATAATCTTCATTTTCCAAGTATTTAAATGCTTTACATACATCGAGCGCTCCTTTACTGCAGTAGTAGTAAATTTTGATATGTAAAAGCAAGGAATCCTCAAATTGAACTTTCGCCTTTTCCGGTAAATAAGCCCAAATTACTTTTCCCTTTTCGTATAATTCTTTATAAGAACCGTATGCTTGCTCATATAGGACCGCAAATTTCTTTATTTGCCCCCAAAAAGTATTTGCTTTCACTGTCCAATTCAAGTGCTCTGCCGGTGAATTCCCTTTCTCCTTCATATAACTGCTAATCAACATGCGTATCACATGGTTATAATATTCCTCACCAGCCTTTTCATCCTCGTATTTTCCATAACACAGTGCTGCTTTGCTGTAGGCGTCATAAAGTTTTGCTATTTCAATGTCATTGACACCGTAATATTTCTTTATAAAACTCTTTTTAAAATAATTGAGATTTTTAAATTCTCCTCTCCATATTTCTGAAATAAGTGCTAGATAAAATACATGTGGTTTTACATTTGAGCAATTAATTATCCACATCTCATTTCCATCATTTTTTAATACCTGCTGCAATTCCTCACATATTAGATTCGGTGCCACAGGTAGCATCGTCAAATGATTGGAGGCTTGTAAATCATAAAAAGAAACATGGTAATAGATTCCATTCCTTTCTCCGTCCTTCTTGGGCATCGCATCTACCCGTGGATTATAATCGTCCTGTCTGCGACTCACCATTTTTCCATAGCCATTGTCTGACCATAGTTTTATGACATCCTTCGGAATCTTAAAATAACCTTCGTAATATAATTCCATTGCTTCACCATATAAATTCGTACAACAAACAGCTTGCGGATTGATTTCTGAAATCAACCGATATTGCTCACGAATGATTTCCTCCAACACTTTTCCTCTCGCTTCTGCTGTCGCATATTGCGGGTCATTTTCCCAAAATGGACAATCCCCTTGCCCACGAAATCCCAGACTCCATATCACATTTTCTTTTCCATGAGTTAAAATTTCGTCCATCCATAATTTACGATATAATTCCGGATACTTTGCAAAGCTTGCTTCCTTCTCCGGATAAACCTGATGAAACATCTTTGCCCCAAGGGGCTGCGCATGATGCTGTGCAATATAAAGCCCCATATCATGCGCCAAAGCAAAGTATTTATCTGCATTTTTGTATGTGCCCGGAATCACTGTGTTACCTCCACATCGTAGCAATGCTTCCAATGCCATTTCCCACGGAATTTTCTTATCTCCATGTATATCCCATGCAGCCAATAATACTTCATCATTCAAAAACCAACCACGATATCTTACCGGATATGGATTCGATGCATAATAATAACCATTGGGAATCTCTATCTTTTTCTTTTTTGTAATCCCTTGATTGTTCCAAAACCAGAATTCTTGAATTCCCAAGAATTCTTTGCTCAAAAAATATATTCCATAAATAAATCCCAATGCATCCGCTGCTAAAATTTTTACTTCCTGCTCTTTGCAAGCAATTACAAACATTTCAGAAGCCAGCTGTTTATCCTCATATAAAACTAAGGTCCAACCTATCTCTTCCTCCATTTTTACTAAAGTCTTTTCAATATCTCTTTTCAAGTTTTTCAACGCATGCTGTATTCCTTTCGACTCCTCATCACAGCAAATATCTACGTTTCCAGTTATATACATCTTTTTCTCCTTATTCCTCTGCCGTCACTTGGAAATACATGATTATTGTTTCTTCCCCACGAAACAAATCAATTGTGAAGGCTACCTCTACCAGACCTGCTGTTCCCACAGTAAGTTCGTTGCCCTCTATCATCGCATCTCCGGATATAACTTCAAAACTATAGGAATACACATCTGAAATTCCATCGCCTCCGGTTGCGCTATAAGTAAGAATGAGAGTTGTATTTTCTATCACGGAAATTTCCTCCGTGTATTCCTCGTTATCCACGTACACCTGTATTACTTCAGAAGCATTCGGTTTTCCCACTGTAACCGGTACCGTCTGTACAATAGATGTATTTCCTTCTGCATAAAAACTGATATAGCCACTTTTTTCTTCAATGGCATCTTGATTATCATAAGATACCAACTGTTCCTCTATGACAGAAATATATCCATTTTCATCTACTTGTATTATGTCTTGCAATTCTTCCGAAACTTCAAAAACAACGGTTTGATCTGCAGCTGCCGGTATAACAGACGCATAAATTTGTGCTGTAGAACTCAATGCCCCTTCTACCGGAACAATTTTTATTCCAGTTACAGAATTATAATTTATACAATCTATTTCGTATTGCAGTTCCTCAGGTAACACCGATGTGCTATAAACAGCCAAATTATCGATTGTGGTGTACCAAGAAGCAGCATTTTTAAAAAGATGTGAAAAAGCAATTGCGCCAATTCCATCCGTATAAGATATAGACTCATCAAGAGCAATATCTGAGACCGTTACACTATTTTCTTGATTATCCATATCAGTAACAGAAAAACGAATCGTTTTATTCACAAAATCCACTTCTACATGTACATGATACTCTTCATTTTCGCCGCTTAATGCATCACTTAACAGAACGCAATCTGTATACGTTCCTACGGCGCCTCCATGAACATAGTTAAAATCACCGTTCACATCTCCGTTATGTGTCGGCATCGCTGTAGAACCATCTTTTAGATAATAAGTCATTCCATACGTTGTACCTGATTTTGATGGATATGTAGTCAAAGCTAAATACGTATTTCCATCTCCGTCCTCAATGGAAATATTTCCTCCTCGATATGCAGAATCTGCGACAAACTCTCCTACATTCCAATCAAAATCAACAATAACTACCTCACCGGTTATTTCCTCTTCAAAGGAATGTCTACTAATGGACTCTGACCCTGTTTTCCATCCACCTGCTTTTCCCTCTACGGCAGCTTGAAGCACATGATTTCCTGATGAATCTTCTATAATTGAATAAGTGAATGTATTACTATCAATAAAATTACTGGTATCGCCTACTTCATAATTTTCAAAATCCTCACTTACTTGAGGTACGTAAATGTTTGCCGTTGCACAAAGTTCACTTTCCTCTACCGTCACCTGTACTTCTGCGACTCCATTTTTGTGTGCAGTAACCACGCCTTCTGCATCTACTGTAGCAACGGCCTCATTATCGGATACCCAAACCGTATCCACATACGTAGCATTTTCCGGGTAAAACGCAAGAGATAATGCATGCACTGGTTCCTCTTCCACTTGACACTCATCCGATTCCGAAAAATAGGACGACACGAAATAATAGGATTCCTCAGACAACACTATGTTCTCTACTTCCACAGCTTCTGTTTGCACATAAATCTTACAAGTAACAACCACTTCTTCATTTCCTGCACAAGTGGCATACACCGTACCTTCGCCCTCTTGTAAAGCAATTACACATCCATCTGAATCTACAGAAAAATAGGATTTACTTGCTTCACTTTGACTCCATATAATCTCTTTATTTGCCGCATTAGATGGCAAAACAGTAGCGTTTAACGAAACACTATCTCCAACTAGTAATCCAAAGGAGGATCTGCTTAATATCAATTCGGTAGCTTGAATTTCAACCACCTCTACCGTTTTCTCAGCATATATGGATGAATCACGACTTGACGTTGCTATAATCGTTGCAACACCTACACTCTTTCCACTTGCAACTCCATCCGCAATCGTCAAGATACTCTCATCCGAACTACTCCAACTGATATCCGAAAAAGTAGCGTCATCCGGAATAATCGTAGCCGTATAAATTGAAGTATCGCCCACAACGATTGTGTCATTTCCGGTTATTTCAATAGATTCCATCGAAACTTCAAATACGTCCAGCGTAAACGAAATAGCCACACCCTTATCATTGCTTTCCGCAGTAACATCCACACTTCCAGCAGACAATGTATTTAATTGCACAATTGGAGCATATTCATTGCTGGAAAATGTTGTCGCCAAGGTTCTTATTTCCGTTATATCCGTTTGCCATGTTTCTCCATAAAATTCACATGTAGCATTTTCATTCATAGAAAATATCACTTCTCTATCATCCGCGTCTTCATCTAGTGACAAATAAATTTTCACTTTAGATAGCGCTTCTACTGATAGTTCCATTCCATCCTCTATCTCACCACTTTCAACTAAAACGCCGTCTTTATAAGTTTCATACTCCAAATTCATGTCCTGTGCTGTTTCTGTTTCAGTTACCACTATTCGTAGTGAATTGGAAACATTTCCAACCGTAGCTGTAATAATCGCTTCTCCGGCAGATACTCCTGTCACATATCCGTATTTAGATACTTTAGCCACTTTTTCATCAGAAGATACAAAGCTCACACTATAATCCGTATACAATGAATCTACCGGAGCTAATTGTGTATGAACTCTTGACGTTTCTCCCACATTTAACGAAAGTTCTTCTTCTAAAAAGGAAAGACTCTCCACATCACATACTTCATAAGAAGTCGTCTCACCTAATGAAGTAGAAAGTTCCGCATCTACCTCCTTGGAATAACCACGATTCAAATAAGCATACATTGCAAGCGACATATCCCCCATCTTTCCCGGCTCATTGCTTCCCATTGCCTGAATAGATTCGGTTCCATTATTAAATAGCGTTCTTTTTGTCCCAGCAACGGCTTCACCTGTCTTATGTCCTGCACCATAAACAGCTATCGCTTCCGCGTTCCAATAATAAAAACCTCTTAATATACCTGTTTCATTTGGCACATCTAATGATGCTTGTATATAATCCAAAAGCCAATTATACTGTCCTGTCATACTAACATCATAGTTTGCAGTTACAGCCATTGCGCTTTCACTATCCGAAATTACAGCATTTTTTGTAAATGACATTCCCGTTTCTACATTTATATAGTCATACCATTTAAATGTTTCATCATCACTTGCTGTTTCCAACATATTGATTAAATTTGATACACCTCGTCCTCCGTAAAACGAAAATGCCATTCCATCATATTCCGCTCCATAATTAAGCAAATTCTGGAAAAAATTTTGAAACTGCGACGTACTATAACCGGTATTTGTATGAATCAGATTGATTGCTTCCGGATATACTTTAGAAACCGCATTCGAAGATGCTGAAATAATTGCAGCATGTTCTGCATATTTCGAACCCATTGCAACCGGAAATACTAAACCTCCATCTTGCTCGTTTCCATTTTTTACCATAATCAAATTGTCAACACCGGAATCCTTCATATTCGTCAAAAAATCATATACATAGTTGTACACTGCCGTCTCCAACATTGTGATATCCGGATTTTCCAATTCTTCTTCTGTTTCATCCAAAAAATCTAATGGTATATGCGCTTTTGCCGCACTTACCCATGTATCACTGTAATGAAAACTTTGTGTATAACTTAAACCTAACTCCTGTGCTCTTAACGCCAAGGCTGTACAATGCGTTTCATCAAAATATCCTTCAATCATCTGTCTACCCGATACTTCTTCCCCTTCATAACCCACGGTAGAAGTAGTTAATAACTGTAAATCAGACCACGTATATACCTCATTTCCCGCATGTACCAATGCCATACATGTAATAGAATTCACACCATGATTAGAAAGAATTCTCAACATATCTTGTTGAACGCCATTCGCAAAATATTTACCTCCACAATCCTCTATTGCTTGCAAAAAGGAAACGTCAGCACCCTTTACATAATCATTATTTATTTGAAAAACATCTACATTATCTACCCAAGCAAAATGATCTCCGTTTGTGGTCCATTCATCCGCATAGACCGTACAATCTGTTTCCTCAGGATTCGGTTTTTGATATCCGTTTTCATAATATCCGGATGTATTTTCGTATACAGTTATAGAATCCAAATAATTTTGGTCATATTTTGTATTCACATACAATTCCACACTTGTTTCATTTTCTCGTGTGTGAAATGCAATTGTAACAAGAGAATAGCCTTCCGTAGATGCCGGTGCCTGACGCAAAACCGTACCATCCAAACCTCTAACACCAAGATTTACACGATCTCCCAGTGTCTCTCTTTGAACATAAACTCCTATTATCGAACTTTCATCATAGGAATTTTGCAATTCTTGAGAATAAGTATCTTCCTCTTCAACCTTTAATCGTACAGTCGCAATATAATCTGTGTTAGGCGTTACTGATATTACCTGACTTATTTCTGACTGATCAGATAGTTTTAACGCGTATTCACCTGTATCTGCATTCTCCGCATCTGCAACCACTTCTCCTTCCACTTTCCAATTCTCAGTACCTTCCTCAAAATCCCAATTTCTTACCGTGTTTTCATCCTGAGAATCATTTGATATTTCTATGGTTGCTACATACAATTCCGCTCCAGAAGAACCTGTATTTACAGAAACAGTCATCTGTCCGTTGTAAACCAATACATTCCGATGTGCCACTTGTGTCCATTCTTCATCAGAAATCAATGCATCTGTTTTAATAACAGAATCCGGTCCTCCCGTATCTGTCACCATTACTTTCGCACCATTATTGCTAGTTGTTCCCTTCAGCCATACTTTAACGGTGTAACTTCCTTGTACTAATCCTGTGACAGTTTTTGAGATTGAAGTATTTTTTCCTGATAAATACGCAACTGTTTCTCCCTGTTCATCATCCTCTTCCAAAGAAACTGTTCCGTTAGTGTCCCAGTCCTCTAAATCATTTGCAAACGTAATTTCCGCTTGCGTTTCCCTTTCTATTTCTTCCACTTCCGAAGATATTTCATTCATCTCCGTATTTAAATTCGTTCCTTCTTCACTTGCTGTTCCACACCCAAACAAACTAGAAAGAAGCATAAATCCTACTACAAAAAAACCCATTGTTTTTTTCTTCATAGATTTGAACCTCCCCACGAACTCTCTATCCTTTGATACCATCCATAGCAATACCATCTACTAAATATCTTTGAAAAATAATAAAGAAAACCATTACCGGCAATAATGAAACCACAGACATTGCAAACAAACCTCCATAATTGCTATAAGTCGTAGGATCCGTAAACATATTTAATGCCAATGGAATTGTAAATTTCGATGTTGTATTCATAAAAATCAACGGTTGGAAGAAATCCTGCCAAATCCAGTAGAATGCAAAAATCGCTGCATTAATAATTGCTGGTTTTACAATAGGAAGCAAAATATAAATCAATACCTGAAATTTTCCACATCCATCAATAAATGCTGCTTCATCCAACTCTCTTGGGATTCCTTTAAAAAACTGAACCATCAAAAAAATAAAAAAGGCACCACCAAAAAACCAGGGTAATATCATAGATACCAACGTATCCGTCAAATGTAATTTACGCAAAATAATATACTGTGGAACCACCATAACTTGCGCTGGAATCATCATTGTCATCATGACGCAGCCAAACCAAAAATTAGAACCCTTGAATTTAATTCTTGCAAATGCATAGGCCGCTAACAAAGATGTAACCACTGCACCTAACATTCCTATCACTGTGACAATGAAAGAATTCCCCATAAATTTCCAAAAAGATACTCCGGCAATTCCATCAAAACCACTCAAATAATTCTGAATCACATCCCATTCCTCCGGTATCAAGGAATAAGTATTTGTAAACATGGTTCTATTACTTTTAAAAGAGCTCATAACAAGCCATAGCAACGGATATATCATAAAAAATCCAAGTATAATTGCCCCTGTGTGAAATAAGATTGCATCTTTTCTTTTTTTTGCTTTAAATCCTAACTTCATTTTTACTCCTCTCCTGCATAATAAACCCAAAACTTCTGTGTCTTAAAAAGCAACACCGTAAAAATCGCAATAATAAAAACCAAAATCCAAGCTAACGCACAACTATATCCCATATCAAAATAATTAAATGCACGCTGGTACATGTAATATACATATGACAACGTAGAATTCAAAGGTCCCCCATCCGTAATGACATAACTTTCTGTGAACATGCGGAATCCATTTATAATCTGCAAAATCAAATTAAAGAAAATGGTTGGCGTTAACTGTGGAATTGTAACTTTCCAAAATGTTTTTATTTTCCCTGCGCCATCCATATAGGCTGCCTCATACAAAGAAACCGGTATCTGTTTCAACGCCGATAAAAAGATCAACATCGATGAACCAAACTGCCATACACCCATTAACACGATGATAAACAATGCTGTTTTGGGATTTCCCAAAAATGACGTTCCCTGTTCTATGCCCAAAGCATTTAACAAAGTCATCACTACACCGGATGCACCAAATACCTGTTTCCATACAATTGATACTGCTACACTTCCCCCAATAATGGACGGAACATAATACAAGGTTCTATAGAGTCCTAACATTTTGTGCTTTTTATTTAAAAGATTTGCCACAAACAGTGCGAAAGCCAATCGCAAAGGAACCACCAACAACACATAACTGAAAGTCACCTTTAAAGACTGCCAAAATAAACTATCCTTAGTAAATGCACGAATATAATTTTCTAGTCCAATAAAAGTAGGTGCCTTTAACATATTGAAATCAGTAAAGGAGTAATAAATAGATGCCAACATAGGAATAAACCACATCAAGAGAAATCCTAATAACCAAGGCGTCAACAATAAATACCCTAAAACGTTATCTTCTTTATTATCAAACCCTATTTTTTTTGTTTTTGCTTTCATAACCAACCTCTCAAAAAAATGGAGGAAGTTTTCCTTCCTCCATCCTTCATTTTTTACATTTTTAATTGTTTCTAGCTAAAATTTCATTTGCTGTTTCTCTAAACGTTGCCGCAGCTTCTTCTGCTGTGGAAGTACCATAGAATACAGAAACTGCTGCATCCTTTAATGCTGCATTAACCTCAGAAATTCCCTCCGGATCCGGTGCCGGGGTCTCACCAGCCACCTCTGCAGCAATATCCACATAATCAAACATTTCCTGCTGCTTTTCAGATAAACTTCCATTTTCCTTCAAGTAATCACGAATTTCTGATGAAACCGGTGTACCTCTATCAGTACCCAAAATTTCTGCTGCTTCCGTAGAATTTACAAACCAATTCAAAAATTCTGCTGCCTCATCTTTTACCTCTGATGTTTCCGTAATAGAGAAGAACATTCCGGGTTTCAGCCATAATCCATCTCCCTGATCATCATCAGCATTTGGCGGTGTAATCAATTCCAATGAATCATTCACTTCACTAACAATCGTAGGGTAATTACTCCATCCACACTGGAATCCTGCTTCATCCGTAACAATTGGAAGACCTGTATCTCCAGCTTCTAAGATAGAAGATAATTGATCCGGATTTGGAAATGCCCCTTCATCCATTAAATCTTTCCAATAATTTACATAATCTACAAAAATTTGATCATCATCATATCCCAAAGTAGTTTGATCATCTGAGAACAACTGTCCTCCATTTTCCCTTACCCAATAGTTAAAAATATTCGTATCTGCAACAGGATCAAAAGTTGCACCAAATCCTCCTGTTGTCTCATGAATTGCTTCACAATAATCAGCAAAATCAGACCATGTCCAATCAGTAGTAGGTGTTTCAATTCCGGCTTCCGCTAATACCGTCGGATTGTAAGAAACTGACAATACCGAAGTGGAAATAACTAATCCTGCCATGCTATCTCCAATTTGTCCTGACGCCAAAAGACTCTCGTCAATATTTGAAGTATCAATCGTACCATTTTCTATATATGGTCCCAAATCTGCCAAGGTTCCATTATTTGCATAAGTGGAAATATATAAATAATCCATCTGTACAATATCAGGCATAGTTCCGGATGCAGCCTGTGTAGACAAGCTTTCAAAATATCCATCCCATCCGGATGGACTCGTTTCAAAAGTTACATTTGGATGCAACTCTGTGTACAAATCCAAAACCTCCTGTGTTAATTCATGTCTGGAATCGCCTCCCCACCAAGCGATGGAAATCGTTACCTGTTCCTCATCTGAGGAAGTCTCACTTGCTTGTGCTTCGCTAGTAGAATCATCACTTGTTCCACAGGCCATTGCACTCATAGCCATAACCCCTGCCAGCAATGATGCTACAATTTTTTTTGCTGAACTTTTCATCCCTATTCTCCTTTCAACTCTTGTTGTTTTTCTATGGTTGTATTATGCGCTTCTTTTTTCATATATAGAATGGATGAATCCGAAGTCTCACTTGTACAAAACCGTTTTTTTATATCCAAGAAACGTTTCCGCCGAAACAAAAGAGGGAGCATTGCTCCCTCTCATGACTTCTGATTTCTTCGATTAAGTTAAAATATTTTGTTTGTAATCACTAGGTGCGATTCCCATAACCTTTTTAAATAATCTTGAAAAATACTGTCCATCCTCAGCAAAACCTGTTAAAACTGCTACATCCGTTAAGCGACACTCCGGTTGAAATGCAATTAATTCACCGGCTAATTTAATTCTTGTTTCTTGTAAATATTTGGTAAACTTGGATCCCCATCTCTTTTGAAAACGTTTCCCAACATAATCCTCACTCATAAATAAGATGTTTTTTGCCATATATTTCAAGTTAAAATCCACATTCTTCATGTTTAAATACATAATTTTCAACATATCGCAGTCTTTTTCAAACTCTTTTTCATCAATTCCTTGATTCATATACGGTGACAGTTTTTTTACAATAAATTCAAACAGTTCTTCATTATTGGCGATATTTTCAATCCTTATTTTGTTTCTATCAAAAATATGAATCAGTTTCTCTGCAAACACCATTTTTTCTTCTTGGCTCTTTTTTTCCAAATCCATCTTAAGTAAAAATAAATAAGTACGGAACAATAAATCTGCATATTCATGACACGAATGGAATCCCTGATAATCAATTATTTGCGCGGTTCCTTCTTCCCCTGTTCCTTCTTCCGGCGAAATAAAGGAAATGCGTGGTTCAACCAGAATGAAGTCTAGTAGTTCTCTTGCCTCCAAATAACACATCTGCAGATGTGCATAATCACACAACCCGCTTAAAGAAGCCTTGATTTGTTCTTTTATAAGCAGTAGCATTTTCTCTTGAAGCTGAGAAACCATTTCCTTTATCAAATCCAATGGAACCGCTTTTATCAATATAACCATTTCCCCCTTCAAAGAAGTAAATGCACAAATTCCTTGTTCCATTCCATTCATTTCAAACAACTCATTTAAAATATTCACCGTCGAAAAAATTTCCAAATTATCAAATGGCCGTTTTTTATTCAATAACAAAATTCGGAAATTCGTATTTTCCATTTCCAAAATAGTCGATAGTTTTCTGCCTGTCTCTTCCACAAAATCTCTTTCCAGCAAAGCTTCCCGAAAAACTTGCTGTACTGCCTTTGTCTTCATTTTTCGATTCTGTATAGTTTCTACCGCTTTTCTATTTTCTTCCTTTTTTTGTATCTCTATATTCTCAATGACATGTTCTACTGCAGATACAATTTTCTCTTCATCAAACGGTTTTAAAACGTAGTGTCGTACTCCTTCCAACATAGCCCTACTGGTATATTCATACTCTCCATAACCCGATAAAATAATAAATTCAACCTGTGGGTATGTCTTTCTGGTCTTTTCCAGTAATTCGATTCCCGTCATAATTGGCATCTGTATATCTGTAATAACAATATCCGGGACCTCTTTTTCAATCAATTCATATGCTTTTTCTCCATTTGAGGCATTTCCAATTACCTCTGCCTGTAAATTCTCCCAAGGGACCAGTTTTTCCAGGCCCTCTAATTCAATTGCTTCATCATCTACTAATAAAACTTTATACATAACTTCCTACTTCCCTATCTGAATTAAAACGGTTGTACCTTCTCCCAAAACACTATTGATTTCAAAAACAACCTTTTCAAAAGTCATAGCCAAACGTTCACGGATATTCGCGATTCCAATTCCATGTCCCTTCGGAACAATGGTACCGTCTCGTAGCTGTGATAATACACTTTCTGACATTCCCGGACCGGAGTCTTGAATCGAAATTTTAATAGAATCCGTTTCTTCCCAAACCTTACAATGAATTAAAATTTGTTCTTCTACTGTCTCCACTCCATATAACACAGCATTCTCAATGATTGGTTGCAAAACCAACCGTGGAATCATAAATTCCTTAAGATTCTCATCTACCTCTAATCGAAAATCTATTTTATCCTGATAACGATACTTTTGAATCTTCATATACTGCATTGCCGTATTTGCTTCTTCTTCAATCGATGCCATTGGATCTTTTGACAAGGATGCCCGTAACAAATCTCCTAAAGAGACAATCATTTGAGCCGCTTCCGCATTTTTTCCCAACCGAACCATAAGCGAAATCGTGTTTAACGTATTATAAATAAAATGCGCATTAATCTGGGACAACAACATCTTATAATTTGTATCTTTGATCAATATTTGCTTTTCATAATTTTCATAAATCAATTGTTCTAATTGCTCAAGCATAGATTTAAATTCATCGATTACCATTCCAATCTCATCGCTTGGATATTTTGTGTCCAACATAATACGCGCTTCTTTGAATTCTCCGCTTTCCGCTTTTTTCATAGATGCCACTAATTTTTTAACCGGATGAAACAATATCACGACCGTACGTCGTGTTACAAACAGTAATATACAAACTACCCCTGCATAAAAAAGAATCATAAGATTTCTTATCATGCCTAGTCTTGCATAAGCTTTTGAATACAGCGCTGCATTGACATAAGTCAACTCCGTTTCTGTATCCTTTTGATAGCAAACAAAATATCGTTCTCCATTTTGTTTTACAATCTTATATCCACTCGTTCCCTCCAGAGTGATTTCTGATAAATCCAACATTTCTTCATGTTGAAAAACCACCTGTTCATCTGCATAAACAGCTAAAGACATCCCATTACTCTCAGTTTCTGCGGTTTGGCTAGCAATCATCGCAGTTAAATCCACAGAAAACACAATAGTTCCTAAATAATCTAAAGAAACATCTTTTAACTCCAAAACATCTCTACTACAAACCAAATAATTATAATCTTCCGATGGATTTATAGATACATATCCACCCTTAGCTTCATGGCACAATTCCAAACATGCACTATATATATCTGTTGGAATATCTGTCCCACTACTTCTAAGTTGTAATATGAGTTCATCTTCATTTAAGAAAACAAAGGATTTTATGTAATCATAAGTAATAATCTCATAATACAGTAAATTTCTAAGCTTATTTACACACAGCTTATATTCTTGTGAATTTGTATCCAACTCACTCATTTCACTCAAACATTCCTGAATATTATCATCCAGTATCATTTCCTTTGTAAGTGCATCATAACCTGCAATAGAATCATTCACGTCTAAGACATAATAATTTAAATTTTGTAAAGATTTATCATAAAGTTCTTTACTATAAATTGCATACATATAATCTAATCCAAGGCCGGTTGCCCCCATTAATACAATTGCAAAAAATAAAAACAAGAAAAATATTTTATTTTGAAACGTAAGTCCCCTAATCTTATCTTTTTGTTTTTCCACCATATATAATAACCCCATGTGATGTCATTTCATTCCTTACTATTGTAACGAAAATTCTCCTTTTCCTCTATGGTATCTACATAAAATATCCTCTTTTTTCACGAATTTCTTAATGACCAAAACCGTTCTTTCACTTGTACAAAACCGCTTTCTTGTACAAAGCAAAAACCCTCTCTACTGAATTCTTCCAGTAAAGAGGGTTCATAATCCATCATTTTTTATTTCATCTTTTACAATCCACAATCTGCTGCCAAAGCCGCAAACGCCGGCATGGACCGTTCAATCATTTTATAATCTACACAGTAAGCCAATCTCACATAGCCCGGACATCCGAAGGTCTTGGTAGACACTAAAATGATATGATGCTTTTTCGCTAAGGCCGCAAATTCCGCTTCATCCTCCATCGGTGATTTCAACAACAAGTAAAATGCACCTTGTGGTTCCACCATCTCAAATCCCAATTTCTTTAACCCATCAAACAACAACTGACGATTGCGATTATAAAATTCCAAGTTCACACCAACATCTAAACAACGTGAAACAACCAACTGAAACAAGGATGGTGCGTTAATATACCCAATACAACGATTTGCAACAGCCATCGCATTGATCATTTCATCATAACTATCCATGTCTTTGCTCAAAGCCATATATCCAATACGTTCCCCCGGAAGAGATAAGGTCTTACTGAAAGAATAAATATAAATACTATTCTTGATAATCGAAGGAATAAAAGGCACTTCATAATCATCATAAACAAGTTCGCGATAAGGCTCATCCGCAATCACATAAATAGGATGTCCAATTCGTTTCTCTGCCTTCGCAATGATTTTTCCCAGCACTTCTAAAGTTTCTCTTGGGAAAATTTTTCCCGAAGGGTTATTGGGATTATTGATAATAATACAACGGGTTTTTTCATTTATTTTTTCATCTAATTGCTCTAAATTTAAATCGAAGTCATCTAATTTTGCCGGAACTACAACTAAATTTCCACCATAATTCGATACATAGCTACGATATTCCCCAAAGTAGGGAGCAAAGGTAATTACCTCATCTTCGTAATTTAACAAAGCGCGAAATACGCAATTCATGGCACCCGCTGCTCCAACCGTCATCAAAATATCCTCTGCAGAATAATTCATTTGAAACCGACGATTCAAATGCTTCGCTACATTCTCGCGGACCTCATCGAATCCTGCATTTTTCATATATCCATGTACATACATTCCCGATTTTTCTTCCAGAATCTGCTGAATTGCTTCTGTCACTTCTTCTGAAACAGGCGCTGCCGGATTTCCCAAACTAAAATCATAGACATTCTCTGCACCGACTTCCTTCGCAAGGAGCAACCCCTCTTCAAATAATTTTCTGATTGTAGAACTTCCTGCAACCAGAGTTTCCATATTTTTTGAAATAACCATCCCGGCAACCTCTCTAGTACTTTAAATCACTAAATTGCATTATAGCCTCTTTTTTGGATTTTGTCATCTCTTTCTATACCAATTCGGCAGCGTAAAAATGTTCTCGGAAAAAATAGAATAGAATCATCCTTCAGATTTGATTAAGATATTTGCTTATTCATTCTACATCATTTGTCCTAAAATCGAAAGAAAGATCGAATTAGGATATTTCCAGCTCTGCTAACTTTTGCTCAATTTTTTGTTGAATTCCTCGGCCATATAGTCTATAATTGTTTGCATAAAAAGAACACCCTTTCTTTGAAGTATTTTTTTGAGTAATTAATACCTTAACATAAGAAGGATGTTCTTTTTTCTTTTTTATTCTATTTTTCCGAGTAAAATTT
>JAZOTM010000023.1:0-95369 GCA_045657625.1 Lachnospiraceae bacterium | reverse complement strand
AAATCTAAAATAATGTCTGCAATGGAATGCTACTAGCGGTTATGCCGCTGGTAGAGCCGTTGCAACTTTCGCCATTTTGGAGATGCAACATTCTCCAAAAATGGTTTGCAATTTTCGCCATTTTAGGCTTGCAAAAAACAGTTTAAAATTATCTGTACTTCCACTTATAGCCTCTGCCAAATTTGTCAAAAGCAGTGTCTTCCCAGTTCCATTTTTCCCAACCACAGAGTTTACTCTATATGGAAAACAATCACTTTTTTTAGAAAAATCAAATTTTATATCTGTTGTTATATTCGAATATGGAGGAGCATATACATATCCAAATGACATATCATGACTTTTTATATCTCCATCAATAACTTCAGAAACCTCATTGAACGCTTTTAAGGCACTTCCATTTCTAAATAAAGATTTTTTTACACCCTTATAATCAAAAAATTCCTCACTTAACTTTTTATCTACAGCAATATCACGTAATCGTTTTAAAATATCTTTATATTCGTGTGGAAAAAACTCAATTAAATTGTGATAGTATTTTAAATCCTGTCCCAATGAGCAAAAACCATTTGCTAAATATTCTATTTGGGAATCATTGTTCAGATAATCAACTATATCGACTTCAGAGTCTGTCCGTTGAATTTCCTCATCTAACTGTTTACAGTAAATCTTTACATAACCAATATCATGGGAAACACCATTCTCATCACAATAAAACATCATGTAATTTGTGCAATAACCATAATCATTCCAATTATCATGACCTAAAACTATCATGTTAAAATACGTATTGTCATATGGTCTAAAAGTATCTGATTTTGTTATAATACTTACCATTATTTACACCTCTTTCCAACGTTTTTTATTATATCGTATTTACGATGAAAAGAGGAGCACTTTTTAGACTTTTATCAGTGACCTAAATTTAAATTAGCACATACAGATGCCTTTATTCTTACTCTACGGGGGAATATTAAGCGCTTACGATAATTCAGCGTGCGAAGGTTTTTTCGGACGATTAATATAAATGAAATGTTTTATGGCAAATGCTGGGACGGTGTATCGATAGACCAATTCATAAAAATTCTCGATGAGTATATTCATTGGTATGCTGAAAAAAGAATCAAGATTTCACTTGGTGGACTTAGCCCTATTCAGTACAGAATGAGTCTGGGTATAATAGCTGCATGATTTGGAGAATTAAATCATTGGAACAAAATAAAGAGAACTGGTTTGAGAAATCAGAAACATTCAAAGAAATGAATAGACTCATGGATTTAGAAAACCCTTTTTCGGACGAAGTGAGTACTGATGAATTTGTTGCAGATTTTATGCGTCCAGATAGGACCTTTGAATTTGAAGCAGATGAGCTTAAGCATCTCAGATCAGCTCAGGCTGTTCTGAGGGATGAGCTTCTAGCGACCTATGATTTTTTGGATAAAAAAGGTTTACTAAAGGCTTATAAAGAATACCGTGATGAAGAATAACGGGGTGAGACGGTCCAAGTTTTCGTCCGCACCCCCCTTTCGCCAATTTAGGCTTGCAAAAAACACTTTACACAGTTTCAAAAAACGTATCCGGTCTCTCCGCATCAAACATCTCATTTGCCCACATAACTGTCACCAAATTCTCCGTCTCGGAAAGATTGATAATATTATGAGTAGAACCAGGAAGCATATGAACTGCCTGTATTTTGTCGCCACTTACCTCGAACTCAATCACTTCATCTGTACCAATTTTACGCTCTTGAATCAGTCCGTGGCCGGAAACAACTATGAAGAACTCCCACTTACTGTTATGCCAATGTTGTCCCTTTGTAATTCCGGGTTTGCTGATATTTACGGAAAACTGTCCATTATTCGCCGTTTTCAATAACTCTGTAAAAGAGCCTCGCTCATCTACATTCATTTTTAAATCAAAGGCCACTTTTTCCTTAGGTAAGTAACTTAAATACATAGAGTACAGTTTCTTTTCAAAAGAACCATTCGGAATTTCCGGCATGATGAGTGTTTGGGGTTGCTCATGGAAACGCTCTAAGCATTCTACGATATATCCCAGCGTAGCCTTATGGGTTATAGGTGCTCCGCAATATCTACCATCGGCATACCAACGAGGTGTCACACCATCATATCTCACACCGTCAATGACAGACTCGCTCTCCGGATATTCGCAATGATGCTCTTTTCCTTCCAATGCATCAAACATTTCCTCTACCAAGTCGTCAATAAAAAGCATCTCTAATTCTACCGAAGGGTCATTTACTGTGATTGGTAAATCGTTTGCAATATTATTGCAAAAAGTTCCCACTGCCGAATTATAATTTGGTTTTACCCATTTCCCTACTAAGTTCGGAAAGCGATACACCAACACCTTTGCCCCGGTTTCTTCTCCGTATTGAAAGAATAAATCTTCCCCTGCTTTTTTACTAAGTCCATATTCAGAAGTGCCAAAACGTCCTGCTAATGTAGCTTGAATACTACTAGAAAGCATGACCGGTGCGGTATTCTGATATTTTTTTAAGGTATCTAAAAGTGTAGATGCAAAGCCGAAATTACCTTTTTGAAAATCTTCCGGATTTTCTGGGCGATTTACACCAGCGAGATTGAAAACAAAATCCGCCTCTTTACAGTATTTTTCCAATTCCTCTTCTGTGGAATTCAGGTCGTATTCAAATATTTCTTCTATCACAAGATTTGGTCTTGTTCTATTTTTTCCATCACGAATATTCTTTAGATTTTCTACTAGATTTCTTCCCACAAATCCGGCAGCTCCGGTCACAAGTATCTTCATAATCACTTTTTAGACTTAACTGTCTTTTCTCCATACCATTTTATTTACAACGCCAACATAAGACTGTATGATTTTCACTACTTTATCAGAAACATTGATATCCACATAATCCGGTACCGGAATGGCACCACCATTCTTTTCTTCCTTTACCATTTCTACTGCAGTATCCACTGCCTGCAATAATCCCTTGGTATCGATACCTGATAGAATAAAACATGCTTTATCCAGTGCTTCCGGTCTCTCTGTAGAAGTACGAATACACACTGCCGGAATCGGGTGGCCAATAGAAGTAAAAAAGCTGCTTTCCTCCGGAAGTGTTCCTGAATCAGAAACCACTGCAAATGCATTCATCTGCAGGCAATTATAATCATGGAATCCCAAAGGCTCATGTTGAATCACTCTCTGATCCAATTTAAAACCAGAGCTTTCTAATCTCTTCTTCGAACGTGGATGGCAGGAATATAAAATTGGCATATCATACTTTTCTGCCATTTTATTGATGGCTGTAAACAACGATGTAAAATTCTTTTCTGTATCAATATTCTCTTCTCGATGTGCAGACAAAAGAATATATTTTCCTTTTTCCAGTCCCAATTTTTGATGGATATCAGAAGACTGAATTGCATCCAGATTATTTGTAAGTACTTCTGCCATAGGACTTCCTGTCACATATGTTCTTTCCTTTGGTAACCCACAATCTGCAAGATATTTTCTCGCATGTTCAGAATAGGCCAAATTCACGTCTGAAATAATATCTACGATTCTGCGATTTGTTTCTTCCGGTAAACACTCATCCTTACAACGATTTCCTGCTTCCATATGGAAAATTGGAATATGTAATCTTTTTGCACCAATGACAGAAAGACAGCTATTGGTATCTCCCAATACCAATACAGCTTCCGGCTGCAATTCAACCATGGCCTTATAGGATTCCGATATAATATTGCCCATGGTTTCGCCCAAATCTGCACCAACAGCATTCAAATACAATTCCGGATCATCCAATCCCAAATCCTTAAAGAATACACCATTCAAGTTGTAATCATAGTTTTGTCCGGTATGTACCAGAATTGTATCAAAATATTTTCTACATTTTTTGATTACTGCAGCCAAACGGATAATTTCCGGTCTGGTTCCTACAATAATCATTAATTTCAATTTTCCATTTTCTTTCCAAACAGGGTATTGCATGCTATTTCTCCGTTCTACTTATTTCCCTAACTTTGCAAGTTCTTCTCTGACATAATCTGTAGTCATAATCTTGTCAATGGTTCCCTGGACATCCAATAACTGGGTATTATGAGATGTATAGGACTCATCTGCTTGGGTCACAACCTGACCTTCTACAAAATATTTATCGTAGTTTAGGTCTCTATTGTCCGCAGATACGCGATAATAATCGCCCATATCTTCTGAACGAAGACGTTCTTCTCTCGTCATTAAAGTCTCATATAGCTTTTCTCCGTGACGAGTACCAATAATCTGTGTACCGGTATCTCCAAAAATTTGCTGTACTGCTTGCGCCAAAACTCCAATGGTAGAAGCATCTGCCTTTTGAATAAACAAATCTCCCGGATTTGCGTGTTCAAAAGCAAATTTCACTAAATCCACTGCTTCATCCAAGTTCATTAAGAATCTAGTCATTTCCGGATTTGTAATGGTAATTGGTTTTCCTGCTTTAATCTGCTCTATAAAAAGCGGAATTACGGAACCACGTGAACACATAACATTTCCGTAACGAGTACAGCAAATAACAGTATTCCCACGTTCTGCTGCCACTCTGGCATTGGCTTTTACTACATGCTCCATCATAGCCTTAGAAGTTCCCATAGCATTAATAGGATATGCCGCCTTGTCAGTAGAAAGACATACCACTCTTTTTACACCGGCTTCAATAGCTGCATGTAATACATTGTTTGTACCCTCTACATTTGTCTGTACGGCTTCCATCGGGAAAAACTCACAGGATGGCACCTGCTTTAAAGCTGCCGCATGGAAAATATAATCCACGCCATCCATAGCATCACGTACGGAACGAGGATCTCTGACATTTCCAATATAAAATTTCACCTTATGTGCCACTTCCGGATGAAAAGCCTGCAATTCATGACGCATGTCATCCTGCTTCTTTTCATCACGTGAAAAAATACGGATTTGTTCGATATCCGTATTTAAAAAATGCTTTAAAACTGTATTTCCGAAGGAACCTGTTCCTCCGGTGATTAACAATGTTGAATTTGAAAAACTACTCATTTTAACAACTTCCATCCTCTTTTCTATAATACTATTTTTTATAGTTCAGCTTAGCATTTATATGTCAATACTCATATAGAACATTTACGGACGCACCTCATTTATTCCATGTATAATTAATATCATCCACAGAATAACCTATAAAGTATATTGCTACAGGACATGCTCCATTTTTTTTGCATTGCATCCATGGTTTTCGTGTACATACTTCTTTTTCAAAATTCTCAATTTTACTTTTTTTACAAAAATTTTGAAGTTTGCAACCCTCGGTTTGCCGATTCGTGAGAATATCAATAACAGCATCTGCTACTGGCATATTTTGTGCTCCTTCAGGGCCATAATAATCACCCAATTTGTCAATTATCACAGGAAAAGGCATACGACTAATCAAATACCTAAAATAATTATTTGCATCTTTTGCGTCAAAAGCTTTAGTTATAAACAATCCAACACCTTTTCTATAATTATGTCCACATTCCAAAAATTTTTTTAAAACACGATTTGTCGAATACGTATATGGAAACTTATCTGGAAAAAGGACATCAACACCGTTCTTTGCATTTACATAACTTTTGTCAAAAATAACAAATTGCTTCTCGAGATTTTTTTTACAGAATTCATCAAAATCTTTTTCAGTCAGGTTAGCAATATCATGCTCTTTACATAATAAAATCAATTCATAAAACGACATGCCACAATCATCAAACATCAATGCCACTTCGCATAATTTTGCAATTCTTTTTGAATCCTTTAGAAGATTTGGATAATAATATTTGCATAACATTTCGCATGCATTATATGGCAATTCGTTATGTCTTGTTTCTGCTCCAAACAGTATTTTTTCAATTAAATATGCCATGCTTTCTGCAATACAAATATTTCCAAATTGATATTTCACTTTTCCATCATTTGCACTAATTATAATAGAGAAGAAATCTTTCTTAGGGCAACCACTCATATTCATCAATTCAGAAACCACATTATCTTTTTCCATTTTTATTTGATTAACATGGTGTATTTTCTTGTAGTAACTATCACCCTCATAAAAATCAAGCAACAGCTCTTTTTCCGAAGCATTTAGCACATTACATTCTTCACTTTTTATGGGTAATGCAACCGAACCTCCTTTGTGTTTGAACAATTCATAAAAGCACATATTCATTATCTGTGCCTTGTGAGCAAAATATAAATACCCACGGTTAGTGCTTATATCTTGCAAGAAATGAACATATTCATGAATAAATGTGCTCCAATCACGTTCATCAAAATCTTCATACGATATTCCTTCATGAAATTCTTTATTAACTTGAATTATATATACTCCGGGATAATATGCTCCTTCAATTATTTCCTTTAAATCAAATTCTCTATAGTTCATTATTTACATTTCACCCCAAGCACAAAATTTCACCTTAATTTCAATCGTCTGAGTGTAATTACAACCATTCCTACAGCCGAATCAATTCTAATATTAAAAAAATAATATCCTATACATAATACCCTTTATACCACTCACAGAATTTTCTCAACCCAGTTCTAATGTCTATTTCAGGTTTAAATCCATAATCATCTTCTAATCCCTTGCTATCTGCATATGTTACAGGTACATCACCCGGCTGCATACCAACTAGCTCTCTGTGTGATTCAAAATCATAGTCCTCCGGCAAAACTTTTGCTCGTACTAGTTCTTCTTGCAATACAGAAATATAAGTCAAAAGATTCTCTGGAGTTCCACCACCAATATTGTATAACGCATATGGTGGAACAGGTAATCCATCCTTGCCATTCTTCTTAATTGGTGCTCCTTGCATAACACGGACAATTCCTTCCACTATGTCATCAATGTAAGTAAAGTCTCGTTTCATATCTCCATAATTGAAAATCTTAATTATTTCACCATTGACCAGCTTTTGCGTTGCAGAATAATAAAACATATCAGGTCTCCCTGCAGGTCCATATACAGTAAAAAATCTAAGACCAGTTGATGGGATATTATACAATTTTGAATAACTATGTGCCAATAACTCATTGCTTTTTTTCGTCGCAGCATATAAAGAAACTGGATTATCAACTTTATCATCTACAGAAAAAGGTATTTTTTTATTTCCTCCATATACTGAAGATGAAGACGCATACACCAAATGTTGAACACCGTTTTCTCCTATACCATATGAATTACGACATGCTTCTAACATATTATAAAAGCCAATTATATTCGATTCTATATAGACATCCGGATGATCAATACTATATCTTACTCCCGCTTGTGCCGCTAAATTTACTACAATATCCGGCTTATAATCTTGAAACAATTGATTTATTAGCGTCTTGTCCGCTATATTTCCCTTGATAAATTTATACTTTACCTCACTTTTTTCAGCCGCGTGATTAATCTGCGATAATCTATATTCCTTTAACGAGGAATCATAATAATCATTCATATTATCCACAGAGACTATGAAACCCTTTTTCATAATTCTAAAATCATTCAAAAGGCGAAGGACCAAATTTGCACCAATAAAACCTGCTGCCCCTGTGATCAAGATTGTCTTATCATTTAAATCAATACTTTCTTTTTTTTTGATCATCTTCTAATCCCTTCTAAACAAATCTCGTGTATATACTTTCTCCCTTACATCATCAAGTACGGAATCATATCTATTTGCAATAATACTATCACTCAACGCTTTGAATTTTTCCAAATCATTAACTACACATGATCCAAAAAAAGTTGTTTCATTTTCTAATGTAGGTTCGTATACAATTACCTTTGCCCCTTTTGCCTTTATTCGCTTCATAACTCCTTGTATACTACTTTGTCTAAAATTATCCGAATGGCTTTTCATAGTCAAACGATATACACCTACTGTAATATTTTCGATTTGTTCTTCTCTTCCACGTGCATATTCTTCAGAATTTCCATATAATCCAGCAAGTTCCAATACTCTATCCGCAATAAAATCCTTCCTAGTTCGATTTGACTCTACAATTGCTTTTATTAATTCTTCTGGGACATCATTATAATTAGCTAAAAGTTGTTTAGAATCTTTAGGTAAGCAATATCCTCCATACCCAAATGATGGGTTATTATAAAAATTACCTATTCTTGAATCAAGACACACTCCAGAAATAACGTCCGCCGTATTCAATCCCTTCATCTCACAATAAGTATCTAATTCATTGAAGTACGCAACTCGAAGTGCTAAATATGTATTTGAAAACAACTTCACAGATTCAGCCTCTGTTGTTCCCATATACAAAATATCAATTGGATCTTTCTCTGCTCCTTCCGACAATAAACTTGCAAAAGCAGCAGCCTCTTTTTGCATCTCTTTTTCACACCCAATTATAATTCTTGATGGGTACAAATTATCATATAACGCCTTTGATTCTCGCAAAAATTCTGGGCTAAAAATAATATTATTTATATTATATTTTTTCTTTAACGATTCTGTGTATCCTACAGGAATCGTTGATTTTATAACAATTGTCGGTTTTTTTTCTATATTCTTATTTTGTTCTATAACTGACTCTATAACATTTTCTACCGCACTACAATCGAAGAAATTCTTTTTAGGATCATAGTTTGTCGGTGCTGCAATAATCACATAATCCACTTCATTATATGCCGAAACATCCAACGTTGCTTTTAAATTTAAATTTCGTCTACCTTGCTTTGCTTCTAAAAGATAAGTTTCTATATAATCATCTTGAATAGGCGATTCCAAATTATTAATTTTATTTACCCGTTCTGACAAAATGTCTACTGCAATAACATTATTGTGTTGCGCTAATAGCACAGCTAATGACATTCCAACATATCCAGTTCCTGCAACTGTTATTTTATATATTTGACCATCTTTTTTTTTCATTTAAATAACCTTCCACATTCATTTATTCGAAATGCTACTTAGTAAATCTTGCAAACTTCATAATCCATATTTAAATTAACATATACACCTTTTTCATGTCGTTCTCAGCCTCATCACTGAATATTTTTATCATAACACTTTCTTTAATAGATTTACTCCCTTATACACACAATATCGAACCTTAGATTTCCTTCTACACCAATCTGTATAATCATCATTTGTCCACAATAAAGCTATATATTGTTTGACATAATCATCAATGGTCATCTCGCCACGGATTAATTTATTACCACTTTGCCGTATTTTTGTGTTCAAATCATATTTAAGCCCAAAAAAATCTATGACATCCTGACATATAGGCATCTGATAAGCATCCAAAAGTCTCATTTGAGAATAATCAAAATCATCATTGTTTAATCCCAATAAATATAAAATATTCTCACAGATGTAAGATATAAATAATGGTGTTGGATGATTTGGATCAAAAAAAAGTACCTTATCTTTGCTTTTATAAATGTAATCAGACACTTTTATGTCCCAATCACTTTCTCTTTTTCTAACTTTTCCAATAAATGTCTGATATAAATTATTAATATCTTCTTTTGAATAATGATTTTCAACTTTATAGTCATTAATTATTTCATTAACCGACATTCCTCTTTTAATACCATTATCAATTATTGCATCGCGAAAAAAAAACGTTCCTCCATGCGGTCCCTTTATTTCAGGTTCTTCTTTATATTGTGGAAAATAACACATAGGCAGGTGGTACACGTTAGGTACAGCTAAAACTTCTGCTGAATCTTTTAATCTTTCCATTATATTTTTAGACGAAAATTCAACTCCATATCGATTATTCTCTTGAATACTTTGATGGATAAACAAATCGCATTCCGAAAATACCTCACCTCTAAAATAATTTGAGTCTTTAACTTCTTGAATAGCTTTTATTGGAAACATTGCATAAGTTTTCGAGAACTCTCGGTTGCTGCAAAGTAATTGTCTAATAGCTGTAGTATGGCAATTCCCATAAATTATAGCTATTTTTTTATCTCGATTTTCATACTTGAATTTTAAATATTCATCTCCAGTTGTTAGCATATTTTAACCTTATATGATTAATAAAGAATTAAATTAATCAACTTCCCTTTCTTTTTTCCCTCTTCTAATCCCTTCTGAATAAATCTCGTATATATACTTTCTCCCTTACATCATCAAGTACAGCAATCGTATCTATTTACAATGATACTATCACTCAACTTGACGAGTATAAATTATCATATAACGCCTTTTATTTAGTGCATAATAAATTACCTTTTTTCCAATTTAAGCTTGCAAAAAACAGCCTTTAATTCTCGCAAAAATTCTGGGCTAAAAATAATATTATTTATATTATACTTTTTCTTTAACGATTCTGTGTATCCTACTAGAATCTTTGATTTTATAACAATTATTGTTTTTTTCTATGTTATTATTTTGTTCTATAACTGACTCTATAACATTTTTACTGCACTACAATCGAAAAATTCTTTTTTGGATCCTAGGGAAAAACTCGCAAAAAAGCACCTGTTTTAATGCTGCTGCATGGAAAATATAATTCGCTCCATCCATAGTATCACGTGTAGAACGAGGATTCCTTACATTTCCAATATAAATTTTACCTTATGTGCCGCTTCTGGCTAAAAAGTCTGTAATTCATGACGCATATCATCCTGTTTCTTTTCATTACGTGAAAAAATACGGATTTGTTTATGATTGTCAATCTGAATGTGAGCCACGGGTTCAGTTTCAGATTAGCATTTATAGATTTGTTCAATATCCGTATTTAAAAATGCTTTTAAACTGTATTTCCGAAAGAACCTATTCCTCCAGTTATTAATAATGTTGAATTTGAAAAACTACTCATGTTATTATTCCTATCTCATTTATTATCTATAATATATTCAATAAAATCTCTAACTGCACCATTTCCACCATTATACTTAGAGACAAAATCTGAAACCTTTTTTATACTTTCTGATGCATCTGCAGGACATCCTGTTTTTCCTCCAGCTTCTTTAATTGCCTTCATACACAGAAAATCATTCATATCATCCCCTATATATGCTACAGTATTCAACTCATTAACTAATTCAAGCAAAATATTAAGTTTCTCATGTTGCCCTTGATATATATTTTTTATTTCCAATTCTTCTGCTCTACGTTGAACTATTTCACTTTCTCTCCCAGTAATTATTATTGGTGTAATTTGCTCTTTAGGTAATATATCATGTATTCCATATCCATCTTTAATATTAAACGCTTTCAACATTTCACCTAAAACGCCCATATATATCTTGCCATCTGTGAGCGTTCCATCAACGTCCATCACCAAATATTTTATCATGTTATATTCCACCTCAAGTTCTTCTACTCATATTTTGATGGTGTTACAAACTTAACACTTATACCATCATTTACCATTCTTTCTATCAGATTTTTATAATAGACATTCCTCCGATTTGCTTGTTCAGCATTCACCGGTCTTCGCATACTTATATCATAATAATTTTCATTAATATCAACAGAAAATCCGTCAAAACCCGCTAGCATTATTTCTTTTACATTGCATGCTTTCAAAAGTTTTAATGCAATTACCGCAGACGAATCATGGGTTCTTTCGTCAATTTCAATCCACTTTTTATAATCTAAGACCTTTACTGTTCCTCGTCCTCCTTTTGAAACATTAGAAGGAACAATTATTTTATTCCCTTCAGATAACTCTTTTGTGTAAATTTCAAATCTTGTAGTCAATACATAATCAAAATTTATATTATTATTTAATCCTATAGTCACTACATTAGACTGTTCTGAGATTTGTTTTATTTCATCCAAAGCATCTATAACACTCTTTCCTGGTGCAACTATGAGAACTCTTTTTTTTGACAACTCCCTCGTCAAATCTTCTACAGCTTCGCTGTCATCAACTGTTTTTCTTTCATTATATTCTCTATATAATTTTTCAGCATAATCCTTATCAAACGAAATCTTTTTTTCTTCATCTATCATTGCAAGTAATTCACTCACTTGATCAATTGGAAGCATATGCTTATTATAAAAATGACTTGCATAACTTGGCGTACAATGATTTGTTGAAGAAAGATAATACTCCGGCGCATAGCCCCAATGAAATTCATCATAAAGCTGATTTATCACTTTATCGATAACTTCAAGTAATGGTTCTATTTTATAATTTTTACCATAGAACAAGTTAAGATGTTCTAAAATTAACTCCGTATTCAAATTTCCTGCACCTTTTCCCATTCCCATAATAGAACAATCGATTATAATTTCTCTATTAGTAGGAAATTGTAGCATTGACATTGCATTAGAATATGATAACTGTAAATTATTGTGCGAATGAAAACCTAATGTCATCGAAGGATTCAAATTATGATCTACCAAATTAAGTATACGACTCATATCATTTGGTCTCATTTCACCAAAACTGTCAACTATATAGAATCCCGATGCCTCTGATAAATGTTCATTTACTAATTGTATAAGTTCTAATAACTCAGTGTCTGTATACCTAAGAGTTATCATCGGCTGAATATAAAACTTATATCCTTTTTCCATAATTTTTTTTCCAGCAGACACTATATCATAACGATTTTTTTTATGAAAAGCTAATCGAATGCCATCAATCCCATTATCATCTCGAATTCCTAATTTATCTATATCAAATTTACCATAATCCATCATCGCTACATATGTTATGTTATCGTTTTTATTTTTTAATATGCATTGAGGAATTACCTTCTCATTGATATATTGGGTTCGCCCCGATGACGAACCATTATTTTCATCCAGATATCCCATTTCTATAATATCTACCCCAGCAACCTCTTGTGCTGCTAAAATTTTTTCCATATACTCTTGTCCGAAATTAAAATTATTTACACAACCACCATCGCGTAGTGTTACATCAAGAATTTTTACGTTATTCATATATTGTATATATTAATTGTTTATTCCTCTTACAATTAATTTTACTCCTTTCTTGTATATTACAGCATTTACTTGTCACATATATTACATATCCACATCCACCAAAATATCTGCCAACTCAAAATCCTCCGGATTATCAATGTCGACTGCTTCTTTATATGACACTTCTTTTATAAATGGATTTTTACCAATTCTTCTGTTATATTTTTCAAACACTTCTTTTGTAAAAACATATACACCTGAAGTTTCCTGATAAATAGGTTCCAAATCTTGTGTTCTTGGAATATTTGAAGCATCAAAGTTCAATGGTTCACCATTTTTCCAAAGATAATCCTGAAGTTTAATTGCACAAAATGCAGAATCATACTTTCCTGTCTTTACTGCTTCAATACAGCTCTTCATGGTATCTACCGAAATAAAGGGTGCCGTCGCATGTGCGTAAATATATATATCTGCGTTATGTTCTTTCATAAACATTGAGAAAATTTGTGTAAAATTTGTTGTTGAACCATCTAAACTTTCAGGTCTTTTAATATAATTCACACCTTCAGGCAAATAAGAAATAACTTCTTCTGATGAGCAATATACATTTATAGAATCACATAAACCAGTTTTTTTTAAATTGTCTAATTCCCACTGTAAAAGTGGTTTATCACCCAAAATCCTTATATTTTTTCCAGGGCATCTTTCATTTTTTAACTTTATAGGCATAACCGCAATAATTCTCATTTTATCTACCTCTGACTGCATTAATCATTAAAATTATATTTATTAATATTATCTGTTTTCTTTAATTCGTCCCAATTGATTCCGCATCATTCCTTTAGCATAAGTCTGAATAACATTTTCTCCAAACTGAGAATAAAGAAAAGCCAAAACCTCTGCTATACTATTTAAACAATTTTCAAGATTTGCTTTATTAAATTTTTTTCTCGATTATGTTTTACTTTATTATAATCAGAATACCAAACCGAGCTACGTTCTTTCACAAATTTTGCAAAAGGAATCATTTCTAACTCGCCAAATGATCCATCCATTTTACACCAATAGAGAAAAATAACTCTCTTGCCATGCACTAATTTAAAGATAAAAAATAATCCACCTTTACTTCCCCTAATGAAATTCATTGTGAGTCGAATTTATCACTTAATTATATTTTTCCACCTCTAATAATAGCTTTTATTTCCAAAAGATATTGCTTATATCGCTTATTCGCCATCGATAGAAGCATAAAAATAAGATTTGGAAATATAAGGCATACAAATCCTATAAGAATCAATTGCATCAAAGAATTTTCCACATAAATACAACCACAAATAGTATATGTTAATAGTCCTACAATTACTGTAATCGTGGCATATATCAAATTTGTCATATGGTATCTCATACTTTTTCTTTCGAAATAATACTTAAAAGTTATGTTTGAAATTCCAATAACAGAAAATAAAAACACGGTTATAAGTGTTGCAAGAAGAATTCCTTTCATTCCATAGTAATAGCCCAGTATAAAATTCAAACTAAGATTTGCAATCATTTCACCAATTTCCAACCATCTAAATTCCCACCATAGTCCTGCGGCAGAAGAGTATATTGCGCGCACTTGGCCTATCATTGTAATATAAAAATAAACGCAAAACATAACCATAACAAGATTAGATGCCATCAATTCATTTCCTACCCACAATTGCATAAATGGTTGATACAGGCAAAACAAACAAATAGTACACCAACTACCAATCCAAGAAACATAAAAATGTATTTTTTTAAAATCACGATAATTCTTTTCTTTGCTTTCAGTCGCAATGCTATTTCCCACACCGGCTGAAATTGATGTCATAAGAACTGTAATAAATCCAATTATTGCAGAAAAAATGTAGTAATAATTTGAGTAAATTGAAACATCAATCAACCCACAAAACATAGACAAGACAATAGAGTCAAAAGAATTTCTCGCGGTTTTTGAAAATTTTCCTATAGCCAGCCCTTTTATCTGTGTTGTAATTCTTTTACGTTCTTCTTGGTTTAACTCACCTGCACAAACATATTCTGGGTAATGCTTTTTTGTAATAATAGCAACCCATATATTGTTACAAACTGTCGACACAATAATAATACCTGTATAGTAATAATAATTCTTATATTTTAATAAAACAAAAATTTGCAATATGTTTGCTAATATGCCTAATACTGTACTAATGTTGTTGATAATATCTTGTCTCTGATCAGCTGTTAATAAGGAACTCTTATAAGCATAGGCAAAATAGCTAATTACCGTATTTAGTAAATATAATAAATACAACAAATAAAGATTGATATCTGCTGGTACGTCACCATGTATAAGTATCTTTAAAAATGGTGTAATCGCTATTCCAACTCCAAAGATTATAAGGCCTACTATTCTATATATGGATCTATAGAACGCAAGTAATGCACACACTGCATCTCGATTGTCTTCAGCAAGCGGTTTATACAAACTAAACACAACTGCACTCGAAAATCCCAATTCTGCCAAACTCAAAACTTGAAGAATTGATGAAAACAGACTATTCAAACCCAAATACTCTGCACCGAGTGCATAGATCAATATAGTACGCGAAATAAATGGTAATAGTAACGTGATAATCTTATTTAGCATTCCGCTAATCACATTACGCTTAGCATTTTCTGTCCTACTTCTTTTCATTTCTTATACCTACCTGTTACACTAATGGGTATTTATCCAAATTTTCCGCATTTAAATCATCTTGATATATGTCCCTAAATACGCCTTTTAATCCTACAGGATTAACCGAAACTATTTCTGTGTCCGGATAATAAACAGATGCAAACTCTTTAATCTCTCTCCATCTGGCAAGAAGTTGCTCTCTTTTCTTTTTCCATGTTTCCTGCAGAATTTTTTCCTGCCTCTTAACCTCTTCTGGAGTCTGATTACCAGTTGCAAAATGATTACCAGACATATCACAACCGACAATATAAATCCTACTGGGATTCATATAAAGAGCTAATTGCATAACAGATTGTCCTACATTGTACATATTGCAAAGCGGTTTTCGATCAAGATCCACAACTAACTGACCACCTATACCGGAACCCGGAATATACCAATCCGTATCAAACTTTCTAGCACGTGAGCGAATAATCAAAGATTCTGGAATTTTCTTTGTCTTCATACTTTGTGTGCCTAAAAATTTAACACATTTATCGGGTCGATATGAAACAAGTTCTTCCTGAACCATATTCACACCTTCAAAATCCTGTGCAAATATAAAATCAAAATCAACTTTATCAAATAAAAATGCCCTGTTGACTGCAATATGGACTGCATCCCGAATTGGTTGATACTCATTTAACGAAGGGCCTGCACCACAAACTACGATTTCTCGAGTTCCTTGGCAATAATTCTTAAACGGCAAAAATGTGTCTTTATGTAATTGTGCTGTTGAAATTAAGTTTTCTGTTATGTATACATGCTCAATCTCTTTATTTTTTATTTTTTCTTTCATTAATCGTATCAACATATTTATAATATATCCTTCCAGTACTTACTTTTTAAATACTATTCGCCAATTATGTGGAGAAACGATAAAACGCGGATTATTTCTCCAATTCATGCCTAAAAGCTGTATATAATCAATTTCTAGTCCATTTTTCCATAATAAATACGGAAAACTAATCTGGTCACGCATTGTATAAGTATTAACTTCCTTCCACCATTGTTCCATCAATCCTACTAATTTTAATTCATGATGCTTTCTCACTATTATAGAAAACTCTCTCATTCCAAAATGTTTAGGAAATCCTTCCTTACGGTAATCTGCCAACTGACGATCAATATCAGAAAGCTTTACTGCATTAGAATAGATAAGAAAATTACGCTCTGTATAAATGCAATCATGTAGAGGATTCTGAAAAGTAGCCATACTACAATCTGGATTCATACGATCTACCAAAGGCTGTAGATCTGCTACAATCTGCACATTTCCATCAATCCATATTGAGTATTTATATTCCGGAAATAATATATGTGGATGCAACTTACAATATTTGGATTTGTGATAATTATCCATTTTATTAAATGTCTCATCCTCCACACTATATTTTTGCCAAATACTGTCCTTCGGAACTTCCATATCGGTTATAATATAATAATCACAGTTTTCACTAGCAAAAAAAGGCTCTTTAACGCTATCATAGCTACCAAAGATTGCTGTATACACTGCCACCTTTGGTCTTTCCTCATTTTTAAAGCGATAATTAAGCTCATAATCATGATCAAACCCCGTTAGACACTCATAATCCTGCAGATACTTAGGACTTAATTCTGCTCTTATGAGGATACCTGTTTTTAACACCCCGTTTTTCGGCATCTCCAAGATATGCTTTAATATACGAACACTTCGGCGCATTACACTTATAAAAAATTTTATTACAGGATATCTTTTATTCCTTTCTATTTGTTGATCTATATAATATGTATTAATTAGCATATTATTTCTGCTGTATTTATTTTCGTGCGACATTATCGTAATCCTTCATTTCTACTTCTACTATCTATAATACTTTTTATATTCTCATCCTACATAGATGAAATTAATTATTTAGTTTCTCTACTCTCTCAGGAACAATATCCACTGTAGTCATATCATTGTACAGAGAATCCATAAAATTTTGTTGCTATAAAAATTATATATTTCATCTATTAGCTTAATTCTATATCTTTTTCAACAATTTTTCTTATAATTCTTGCCGGAGCCCCACCCGCTATTACGTGCGCTGGTAAATTCGAAGTCACTACAGCATTTGCTCCTATAATTGTTCCCTCTCCTATTTTCACTCCCGGCATAATGCAAACATTTCTTCCAATCCATACATTCCTTCCGATTTCGACGGGTCCCTTCGAATACAACTTCCTTTCTATAGGCGAAATATTTATTTCATTATAAGTATTATTTCCATGAAAATTGTCTGTAACAAACACGTTATCACCTAACAAACATCCATCACCAATACTCACACTATTCATACAAGAAATTGCGCAATTATCCATCATAGAAACATTATTTCCAATTTTAAGTTGCGGTATATACCCTGTATCTTTTCCTCTATAACTTTTCCACGTTTGTAACGTCAATGTTTTTCCAGCAGAAAACCCATCACCAATGGTAATGCAATCTCCTCCACTTATACGTACTCCTAGTCCAATATAATTGTTCGAACCTATATACCGCACCCTATTCGAAATACTTTTATTTCTAATTTTTTTTATAATTTTTTTTATTCCCATTGCATTTTTGAAAATTTTCAAGGAGTAATTATCATACCTTTTCTTTTCTTTTTATCCTTTCGTTTTTTTATTACAATTTGCCTGTACTTCTTTAATTCTTTCTAAATACATATATTTATTATCAGTATCCGGTTCTAAATAAGCACCTTCACCCCATTCATTCCACGCATTTATATATAAAAATTCCCTTTCAGCATACTTATCAAACAACTTTTCAATATGTTTTTTAAAAATCCCCGGAGATGTATTAATATAACTTAATCCCATCCATCCTGTTCTAGGCGTGTTATCCCACTGTGGAAACGTTCCCGGAAAAATATCCCTTTGTAAATTACTACTTTCAATATATTTATATATTGTCTGAGCATCAATTATATGTTCTAATCTTTTAGTTCCAAATACTTTATTAATAATTCGTCGATAAAAAGTAGAGCTTAAATATTTTATCTTATCCAATCCTTTCATTCCTTCTTTTAGCGTGTAACCCGGCTCAAACATATATTTTGCATCAAATAATTCATTTCTAATATCCTCTCCTTTATTAGTGATTGCAGATACAACATAAACACCACTAAAGCCATTTTCCTTAGCCATTTTATTCCATACATCTAACATTTCTTTCAAATCTGCAATTTCATAACTATGATATATATTAATAACAGGCTTATTATCAATTTTTATGTATCTTTTGTCTTGAAAAAATGTATTTAAATATTCATAATGCTTAACCCAATCGCTTTCTACTCCATATTCTTGTTCAATCAAAACCGTCTTTTCTTGCCCATACCAATTTTTTCTCCATGTTTCGTTTGCCCAACATACACAATAATTAATATTAATATCCGGATGATTTCTTAATATTTCCATCGGTTTTTCTAATAGTTGTTTTCCACAAAACCAATAATGGTATATGCAAAATCCATAGATTCCATATTTATTCGCCATTTCAGCCTGCCAACGCCAAACACTTCCACTTTCATCTGACAAATCATAATAGTAATTATCCAAAGGAACTCTTGGCTCTTTATGTCCACTATATAAAGGTTTGGCGTTTTTTACTGCAGTCCATTCCGTATATTTTTCACCCCACCATCTATTATTTTCTTCTATTTCATGATATTGGGGTAAATACAATGCTAAAACTTTCATTTATATCATTCCTCATAATTTAATTAATTTCAAAAAAACTAACATATGGATAGTTATACCATTCATATTGCTGTTCGTTTAAGTTTACCAGTCTTGCACTCTGATTCTTTACAAAAATAAAACTTGTTATTAGTACGAATAGCATAACAAAACTTCTTTTATTCTGTAGAACTTTTCCTGTACTAAAATATGCTGAAACAATGAGTATTTCAATAGCTATTCCAAACGTTAAGAACATTCTATTAGCAAATAATGTAATCCCCGAAAATAAGTAAAACCCACATAACCCTATCAGATATAATTTATATACCACTTCAACATACACATCACATTCTATACTACGTATCATAAAACTCATCATAAATAAATATACCGTTCTTAAAACAATTGCTCCAATAGATATTTGTACATAAAAGTGCATAGATATTGATGTAGGTAGTAACTGATAAATAAAATTCAGCATCCCACTGTAATAAATAATTAGCCCTATCACTCCAACAATCAAACATAATCTTTCAAGCAGCTTCACCGATAACGAAAATGTAGTCTTTTCCATAAAAAGTACAATAATTAAAAAAACTAGGTACACAATTGCACTTGTATGAATTGAAATGGCTATTAAATTGATAAATAAATACTTTAAGTACTTCTTTTCTTTCAAAGCACGTAGCATTATTCCTGCAAATATTGACATTATCATCCCTTGTCTCATTCCGGAAAGAATAAAAACATAATAAAATACCGGAAAAAGCATCATTAAAGCCAATACTTTATTTGGAATTTCGCAAAACTTTATAAATGAATTAATCAAAAGCATATCAATCAAAGCGACCAAAACACATAATGTTTTATATCCAAATCCTAATATATAAACAAAATGATTTAGAAAAATCCAGCCTATCTCAAAACGTTCATTTTTAATATAATATAAAAAATTGCAAAAACTATAATTTTTTGTGTATTCAAATATATTTTCGTAACTATAATAATCTTCTCCTGTTCCATAGCGGAAAGCCGCTATCAAAAACAACATAAGCCATAATAAAAAGTAACAAAAACTAAATTCAAAATAATAATTACCAATCCTAAATACTTGTTTCCTATTGCCAAACATCACCTCATTTAGTATTGTTATAACCATCAAACTTGCAACAATTAAAACATACAAACTAACGCCAAATACCATCTTATATTATCCCATCTAAAAAAATCTCATTATATCCTGTATTAGTAACTATATAATCATATTTTTCTTGTGCATATCCTATTGCATTTATTTTTTTCTCTACAATAGTTTTTGAATTCATTTGAACCAAATTATTAATTATCGTTTTAACAAGATTTCTATCATTTAAACTAAAAATATATCCACAATTTCTTTTCTCGATATCCATCCATGGAGTCCTGTCAGAGATTACCGGAATGCATCCTGCAGACAATGCTTCATATATTACATGTCCAAAGTTTTCACCTTTTGTTGGTAATAAAAAACAATCATATTGTTTAAATACATTTATAGTATCCTTAGGTTTAACTTCTCCTTTATACGAAATCCTAATGTTAGATAGACACTTTGAAAACTCTTCTTTGCACAAATCCCAATAATCTTCATTTTCAACACTTCCATATATATCAAATACTATTCTGCCCTCATATATATCCTTTAAAGCGTCAATACAAAACATAAGATTTTTATGCGGTACAATTCTTGATAAAAATAATATACGTAGTTCTCCTTCATCGCTAGCTTTAATATTTTCTTTTATTTTTTTCCAGTCATATTTTTTTGGTAAATCGTTTGTCACAATATAACTATTGATATTGCCATTTCCCAAATTCTTTTGGGCATCAATATATTCCAATTGTGAAGTAAATGTCCATATAACAGGTTTAAATGCTCCAAGTGCAGAAAACGCATTCAAAAACAAATACTTCTTTATAGACTTTGACGATAGCGCACCTTCCCCTAAAACCCCCATTGGTGCAACATATAGCTTTTTTTTGTCCTTAGTAAATTTATGTATAAGAATTAATTCATATGTAGATTTTGCAAATAAGCTACACGCGTATATATAATCAAATTCTTTATATAAATTCTTGAATGATTTTAATCTATAATCCTTATCTTTAACATACTGAATTTGTATTCCATAACAATTTATCCATTTATTAACAGGCAAATCATATGCATTATAATCACAATGATCATGATTCAATGTATACAAATATATTTCACATTGTTTAGAATATAGCTCACACACATTTTCTATAGTTCTTTGCGGCCCACCACTCTTATATCCAGGCAAATATGAAGTTACAACTATCAATACTTTTCTCATTAGTAATTATTCTTCCTCAATATTATTTCCGCTGATAAACATGATGAATAGTGATTAACAAGGTGTCTATATCCTTCCTCACCAAAACATTTTAAATCACTATTTAAAATTTGCTCAATAACACATAAAAATATTTCACTATTATCACTTTCACACCACCACCCAAATGGTTCATGCGTTTTATCTCCATGCACGTCCACTCCAGTAATCACATTTCCAATATCAGTATTAACATCTGTCACAGCTAATACTGGCAGTTTTGCTTGCATATACGAAAGTAAACGGCTTGGAAAATTTGGTATCGTAAATCGATAATCCAAAAATATCAAACCTACATCACAAGCTGCAACAACCTTGTCATAATCCTCTTTCGGAAGCCATTGATGTAGCATTACATTTGACAATTCATTTCGAATTAAGAATTCCTCAATCCTTCCATATTCCGTTCCGTTTCCAACAATCAAGAAAAATATATCTTCGTTATCCTTTTGAGATTTTAAACACTGCAACATAAAATCAATTCCCTGGGGTTTTCCTAAATTCCCTCCATACACGAAAATCTTTTTATCCAACGGTAATTGATACTTTTCTCGAATTTCCTTCTTTTCATTGTCAGACAGACTCTTATCTATCGGGTCTACACTATTAGGACAAATCTCTACTACCGGATTATTTCCTTGCAATAGTTCCTCATATTGTCTTTTTTTTACTTCTAAATTATGTTCTAAAACATAATCTACATTTGCTTGACTCATACATCCAATAGAATCAGAGACCTTATACAACTCTTTTTCTTTTTTCAAAAAATACTTATATATCAAACCTTTCAGACCTGATTGTTTTAACATTCCGATATCAACTGCATTTTGAGGAAAAATATCTTTTAAAAGTAAATAAGTTTTTGCATTATCGCGATTTTTAACATATTTAATTGCACCAACCAACGTAATCGGTGGTGTAGAATACAAAACCAAATCAAACCTCACTTGAGCAAAATACTTTTTTATAGCATGTTTGAATGTAGGCTCAATCATCAATGTTGAAATACCTTTTTGTACAACATTTGTTTTCTGGGTATTTCCTATCTGCAATCGTAAAATCTTAGCTCCGTCTTCTTCGATTAATCTTGTAGGTTCTTGTTTTCTCTTTTCAACTGGGGATATTGCAAATACTTCATGTCCATTTTTTTTTAATTCACGAAGCAAATCTGTATATATGTTGTGATCATTTAAACTCTGAAATTCCACCAATGTTAGAAATAAAACTTTCACACTTACGCTCTCTTTCACCTTGAATTTTTAAACAATATCTAAAATACCCTTTATGCCATTCACAGCTGTTCCATGATTTATTATTGTCCCATTACGCATATCATAATAAAGTCCATCTTCATTCTGAACCCAAATACTCTTCATTCCCAATTGCTGTGGTGCCTGAAAATCTTTATTAGGATTATCTCCCACATAAACCATTTCACTTGCAGGTAACCTCCATTTTGTCTGCATAATTCGAAAAGCAATATCACATGGTTTACGAAATTGTATTCCACCAAGTTCATCAGTAATTATCATATCATCTACGATTTTATCTAGACCTAAAGCTTCTATTTTATTTCTTTGTCCTTCCGGTCTTCCATCTGTGATGATTCCGACTTTATAGCCATTCTTCTGGTACTGTTCTATCATTTCTTTCACGCCATCGTATAAATGAATAGTTGGCTTATGATTTCTATAAACGTTTAAAACTGCTTCTTTTTCATTTTCCCTATGAAGGTCTTTTAAGAGTTCATCTATAGCAAACTTACCCTCTTCAAAGAATTTCCAAAGTTTTTCTTCGTAATGACCGCCCAAATATTCTGATACTGCTTGATAACCGGATCTCACATATTCCTTTTCTGAATATAAGGTATCATCTAGATCAAAAATAATACCGCGAACAGTTCCTGCACCTTCTTCAATGCAAACAGATTGATCAAAACGACTATATATCGCTTTATCTGCAATTTTCACGTTGTCAGAAATCTTTTCTTCATTCAAGAGACGTAATATATATTCTGCACTTCTGGCTCCTGCTTTCATGGAAAGAGGTGCACCTCCGCCATATCGCGGATTGATTTCAATATACCAATTCACACCATTGGCATCTTGAATCAACTGAACCGTCATAGGTCCACAAGGCTTGAATTTTTCACAAATAGCCTTTGCTTCCTCCATCATCTTCTGATCCATAGAAATTTGCGTTTTTAACACTTCCCCGGCGCGAACCTGCATACGTTCACGCGGTACAATTGATAACGGATTGCCATCCCAATCGCAAAACACATCTATGGTATATTCTTTTCCCGACACAAATGGTTGCACAATATAATCTTCCACTTGCTGAGCATACACCTTCAATTCTTCTTCATCATTTACTTTAAAAGCGTTTATACTCGAGCTACCATCTTTTGGTTTAATAAACGCAGGATAGCCGCAACTGTATTCTTCCCAATGATTCACCGGCATTGGTGCATGAAGCCCACAATCCACAAAAAATTGGGAAGTATGATTTTTATCCCTGCATATCTGAATCATATCCGGTTCAGAAATCATTACTCTTGTTCCAATTTGAGCAAATTTTTCTTTATTTTGCGATAACACAAGCAAATCTGTATCGATAGTTGGAATTAGCAAATCGATTTTATCTTGTTTACAAATGTCCAATAGATTCTCTATATAGTTCGCATCCTTCATTGCCACGACTTTTCTCGTATAATCGCAATAAGCCAAGGCCGGTGCTGTACCGGCCATATCTGCTCCATATATTTTCAGATTTTCATTTAAAACCAATGCAGCATTTCTAAATGCTTGCAATAATTCAATTCTTCTACCTACACCTGTAAACAATATATTTTTCATACCGGTTCCTTCCAAGTTGCGGTCACACCTTCCGGTGTACCCATAAATTCTTCCATCGTTGCCGATGTTTCAGAACTGATTCCTTCGTGATGAAGTACAGTCTTTACTGTATCTATTATAATTTGTACATCATTAGTAAACGTCACATGCTTGGTGTACCAGACATCCATAGCAAATTTATCTTCCCAGGAAACAGAATTTCTACCATTTGCTTGCGCATATCCCGTCAACCCGGGACGCACATCATGCCTATGTCGTTGTTCTTCGTTGTATCGATCTAAGTAACGTACCAATAATGGTCTCGGGCCAATAATCGCCATGCTCCCATTTAAAATGTTAAAGAGCTCCGGCAATTCATCTAAACTAGTACTTCTCAAAAACTTACCATACTTATTCAGACGAACCTCATCCGGAAGTAATTCCCCATTTTCATCTTTTTCATTGGTCATGGTTCGAAATTTAATTAGCTTAAAAATCTTTTCATTCTTTCCCGGACGTTCTTGAAAAAAGAAGGGATTTCCCTTCATTTGCACAGCCCCAACGATAGTTAAAATCAATAAGAGCGGAGATAAAATCACCACTGCACAGAAAGATAAGAGAAAGTCCAAAAAACGTTTGATACACTTTGCGTACATATTCTTTTCCTTTTATCGATTATTCAAAGCAAGCTTTTACCACTTCAATAATGCGGTTCTGCTGTTCTACAGTCATCTTATTATCACTCGGCAAGCAAAGACCTCGGTTAAAAATATCCATGCCAATATCTTCTACTTCTCCGGCAATATAAGCATTGGTCTTTGCACGGCCGCTACCGATCTTTGTCACAAAACCGTTCAAGCGATAAATAGGTTGCATATGCATAGGTTTCCAAATTGGACGACCTTCCGCATTGATGCCAGAGATTGCCTCTAAAATTTCAGTCGGGCAAGATTTACCGGCTTCTTTGATGTAGCAGACATCCGTTTCACCACGCACCTGCTTGCACATGGCTTCTTCATCAATCAGCAAACAGCTAAGCCAAAAATTCGGCTCACTATTCTTTGCATCATAGGGATTCATAGTAACCGGAAGGTCTTTAAATCCTTCCTGATATCTTTCATAAATCGCTTTCTTTTGCGCGATATGCTCATCTAAATGGTAAAACTGTCCGCGTACAATTCCGGCTATCACATTAGACATACGATAGTTATACCCCAGTTCTTCATGCTGGTACCAAGGCGCTGCTTCACGAGCCTGGGTAGACCATTTACGCACCTTATTGGCAGCTTCCAAGGAGTCTGTCAATAACATGCCGCCTGCAGAACCGGTGATGATTTTATTTCCATTGAAACTGATGCAATTGTATTTCCCAAAGGTTCCTGTCTGTACACCCTTATAGGTAGCACCTAAAGATTCTGCTGCATCTTCTATAATCATTGCACCATGTTTTTCACAAATAGCACGAAGTTCCTCAAGCTTTCCCGGAGTACCATACAAATGGGCCATAACGACCAATTTTACATCCGGATAGATTTCAAAAGCTTTTTCCAAAGCTTCCGGATCCATATTCCAGGTATCACGTTCTGTATCAATAAATACCGGAATACCACCTTCATAAACAATGGGATTAACGGTAGCATCAAAGGTCATATCACTAGCAAAGACTTTTTTTCCTTCGAGACTGCCATGTCCCACATCCGGTTGTCCATATAAATCTTGTCCAGCCAGTTTCATAGCAAGGTGAAGTGCTGCAGTTCCGGCAGAAAGAGCCACTGCATATTTGCAGCCCACTTTTTCACAGGACATTCTTTCTACTTCATTTAAATTAGCGCCTACGGTAGACATCCAATTGGTCTCATAGGCTTCTTTCACATATTCCAGTTCTTCCCCATGCATGGTGGGAGAAGACAACCATACTTTTTCTTCAAAAGGTTGAAAATCATTTGCTCTTAGATAAGCCATAATTATTGCTCCTTTTATATCAGTTGATTATTTTACAGTGTAATTACTCCTAAACAATCTATTCCCATCTCATCAAACATTTGTTTTGCTAACAACAAATCTCGTTTTCGAGCCTCCCAATATTTTTCAACATAAACAACACCATCTGCACGTTGAAGCACATCTGTAACATTATTTAATATTCCATCAGTAATAATTGTTATTTCTAAATTATTTTTTTCTAATTCAGCTTTTAATCCATCCAATATTTTGCTATCGGCTTCTTCTATCACCATTTTCTCCGCAGAATAAATAATAACATTACTCTTGTTTTTCTTATTCAATAGATTTATAATTCGAATTTCCCCCATTTCCTCATTCATACTTACAATTTCTCTATAATCTATAGTCATAAGTATATTTTTTATATCTACTGCATTTTTCACGTACGGACTTCCAAAATAATATATCGACAGCACGCCTGTTACCAAAAAACAACCTGCAAGAATCGCAAATACCAACACGCTGTATAGAGACAATTGATTTTCTGCATCACTAATTACAACCAACTCCAATTCATGATACATATAATTCTCCAATTCATATATATTACCAACCTCTAATTCATTCATTAAATCATATATAGAATTACAATCATATTCTTTTTTATACTCATCAATAGTCGCTATTAAAGAATATATATATTCCCTTTCATTCGTACTAGAAAAAGTATTTAACAACAATTCTATTTCAGTTATCTGAATCTCATCATCATCACAATAATATAGATTCAATTCCGCATCTAGAATCAGTATTGCCGCTTCCGACAACTTATCCTTCGTATCAACAAAATCATACGTATCTTCCCTAACTATTTCATTTGTCTCTTCAATTACTTCTGATTCAATGTTAAAACGATAGTAACACACTCCAACGACAAGCGACAAAAAAACAAATGACACAATAATAAGCCATCTATTTTTAAGATATTTAACTAAGCCTCTAACATCCACCTCGTATTCAAATTTCATATTACTTTCTCTCTATTCTCCTGTTATTGTTTGATATCTTCCGGATAATATGTTATAACAATTTTCTTTACTTTTTCCCGAATATTATCTTCATTCTTGTATGCAGCTTCCATTAAACCATCTAATTGTGTCAAAAATTCATCTGTATCAAAAGGAATGGGCTGTCCGATATGAATCAATTCATTTTCGGTACGGCGAAGACCTTCCTCTGCCATCAATTTTTCTTCGTATAGCTTTTCACCAGGACGAAGACCAGTGTACTCAATCTTGATGTCCACATTTGGCTTGTGTCCGGAAAGTTTGATCAAATTTCTGGCCAAATCATCAATCTTCATAGGCTCTCCCATGTCTAAGACGAAGATTTCTCCGCCCTTGGCATAGGCTCCGGACTGAAGCACCAAGCTCACAGCTTCTGAAATAGTCATAAAATAGCGAATGATATCCGGATGAGTCACAGTCACCGGGCCACCGGCTAAAATCTGTTTTTTAAATAAAGGAATCACAGAACCATTGCTTCCCAGCACATTTCCAAAACGTACTGCCACAAATTCTGTCTTGGCATTCTTAAATACCTCAGTATATTCTTCTTTTATCGGTACGTCCTTAGTCAAATGAGTAAATAACTGTGGAATTTCTTGTGCTTTTCCTTCTTTAATTTTCGCATCAAAGGATTGCACAATCATTTCACACAAACGTTTGGACGCCCCCATAATATTCGTCGGATTTACAGCTTTGTCCGTACTAATCAATACAAATCGACTACATCCATGCATCATAGCAGCATAGGCAGTCTTATACGTACCGATGGCATTATTCTTAATGGCCTCGCACGGGCTGTCTTCCATCAGTGGTACATGCTTATGCGCCGCTGCATGATATACAATATTCGGTCTGTAGGTTTCAAATACCTTCCAGAGTTTTCTGGAGTCTCTTACAGAACCGATTAAACACACCAAATCCAATTCCGGATATTTCTTTTTCAATTCCAATTGAATATCATAGGCGTTATTTTCATAAATATCAAAAATGATTAACTGTTTCGGATTGTGACTGGCAATCTGTCGGCAAAGTTCTGAACCAATAGACCCACCGCCACCGGTTACCATCACCACTTTTCCGGAAAGTTCCCCTAAGATTTCTTCTACGTTTACACGAATAGGATCTCTGCCAAGCAAATCTTCTACAGCGACTTCCTTCATGGCGCTTACTGTGACTTCATCATTAATCAACTGATACACACCCGGAAGTTTCTTTAACTCGCAGCCGGTTTCTTTGCAGATATTTAAAATCGTTCTGGTCTGGTCTGCAGTCGCACTTGGAATGGCAAGATAAATTTTATCTACGTCATATTTCTGTACCGATTCAATAATATCATCTCTGCCACCCACAATCGGTACCCCGTCAATATAGCGATTCCACTTGTTCGGATTGTCATCGATAAAACAAACAACCTTTTCTGAGATTTCTTTCGCCGTCTTAATATCACGCAAAATCATCTGTCCGGATTCTCCGGCACCAACCAACATAACATGTTTTAAATGGTCTGACTCCTCCTGATTGCGCCCTCTCATTAGTAAAATAAAACGATATGAAAAACGCACAGCAAGTGTAAACAAGAATTGCAATACTATACCAAACACATAATAAGAAATCGGCATTCTACCATATAACACACTATTTCCCACCACAAAGATTACAAAGGTAATGGCTGTGGCTAAAGTCACACGATAAAGCTCATTATAGCTAGCAAAACGCCATATGCTGCGATATAAGCGCATACGCCAGAATACGAGTAAACATACTAAAGCATAAACCCAAATAGAATGAATATACACCCAAAAATAATGATCCGGTATGCTTGTATAGCTGCAATCAAAACGTATCCACAAAGCTAGAAAATACGATAAAGCAATTGCCAAATAATCATAAGCAAGCAAATACATAGTTATTATTTTCCAATGTTGTAAGTTTACTCTACCTTTTATCACTCTTTTACCCCTTTCAGAATATTATTCTGTTCTCTGATATAAATAAAAAGAATCAATCTGAATTAAAAACATGTAATTATCTAATCCATCTAGTTCCTCATATGAAATTAAAAATTGATTAGTACTTTCAAGAATCGCTTCTTCTACTATAAATTCCACATCTAAATCACCATCATACTGCTGTAAACCATAATACATATTCCCACTATCAGACATAACGTCATCATACGTATTTTTATCCCACTCTATTGAAACAGCGTATGCCATACTCTTTTTCGCCGTACTTTGCATTATTCCATCAACTTCTAACACATATTCAGGGATCTTATAAACATTTTCTTTTTCTTCAAATACTTCCAACACATCCCCGTATGTCAAAATTGTAGTGACCATACACCCAACCAGTAGCACATAAGAAATCCATTTTTTTCTTTGTTTTATAATCAACTGCACCACACCGTATGCAATCACTGGCACCATCAAAAGAATCCATAAAAACCTTGAATATTCTGCGTAACTATAAACAAAAGACTCTATTTTTTCAGCAATCACCGGATTAAACAAGATTACCTGTCCCAAGATGCTAGGTAAAAATAGTACGAAATATAGTCTTTTTACTTTACCTCTATGTAGAAAAATCCAGAATAACGTTGCTATATAGGCAACATCCCATCCAGCCAATCCCCACCAAAATAAATAGGTATTTTTTATAACCGTCATGACACATGAATCCATCCTTTCGCATATGATAGATACAGTGCTAGTCCAATCACCATTGGCATCATTTCCGCAACGACGATTGTCCATTTTGTTTTTCTTTTAAAAAACAGTACTATTCTGACCAAAAACACTTGAATAGGTAATACCAAGAGTCCCATGGTCGATACATAGGCCCCCACAATCAATGTAGGGATTGTTACAACCAGATTTCGATTATTGCTTTCTGTATCGTACTGATCCAACACATAATACAAATACAGTGGCACTACTATCATGGCGGTAATATTTTTGCCCCAGGTAGGCCATACATATTGAATCATATAGGTAGCATTAAAATAACGGAAGGATTCTCCAATCAAACCGCAAAACATCAAAAAGAGCGCCTGTTTCTTTTTATTCCCATGAAACAACGTGCTACCCAGCAACCATATAATAAGTGCATACCAAATCTCAACAAAAAAAGAAAGTGTAGTTTTGCAAATAATTAATGGATGAATCCCACTGATCCAACTCAAAAAAGCTTCAAAAGAATACCACATATTAATTACATACTTATAAGATGTAATAGTCGCCATATTTCCGGTTGCAACTATGTCGTTAACCAGGCTTATGTAAGTCTTATCATCACGATATTGCGCCGGTTGATAATATACTACCCGATAAACCTGTAGTCCTACCACAATTAGTGCTGCCAGAAAAAACAAAAGCATTTCCAAATCAAAATGCCATTGTGATTTGATAATAAAAGGCTTTGGTGCATGCTTTATATGTCGTCTCAGTAAAACAATTAAACCGACCAAAAGGAATGCCAACACAATCATATATACTTTTCCTAAAGTATACATTGTTATTCCCAAAGGAATTGCAGGAATGCAGAGCACCGCAAACACAGCCAGCACTTCCGTCACTCCCAGCATATAAGCACGAATACTATCATCTACGATATCTTTTCCGACTCTTTCTTCAATTGTAAGCTGGGTTGCACTCCCTAGAATCAGTGGTGCAACCACCAATATAATTATTATCCAAGTCATTTTTATCTCACATATATATGATAATGTTCTGTTACCAGAGCACTGGTATACTCACTCAATTGACCAATCACGGTTTCATCATCGTATTCCAAGGATACAGCTATAGCCACACAACCATACAATTCACTTTGTGTAATAATACGATCAAGCTCTGAATCCGATGGCATTTCATAGTCATCTCCATAGACCACAGACACCTCTGAAGTTTGTTGACGTAGTGCATTTGCCAATTCATCCGTCACCAGAATACGTTTCTTGTCCATAGTAATCAAACATTCCGCAATGGACTCTGCTTCCATTTGATAGGTTTCCTGTGTGTTTGGCATCTTTATACCAGCCAAATCCACACTGAATTTGCCACTGGTCATCACAAGCACAACCGCTGCCACAACGCATCCTACGCGAGTAATTGTATCTGTATATTTCACGCATAATTCCATAATAAAAAGTACAAATACCGGCAAAACAGAAATCCAATAAAAGATATTTACAAAATTTGCATCTGTAATACCAATCATTTGCATCACAAAGTATGCAATAGGACTCAACATGATAAGTCCACCTATGAACAATTGAAAGCCCAATACCTGCTTTTCCTTTTTTCCCTGCGAAAGAAAGAAAAATAATGCAATCGCATACAAGACTAAACTCACAACAGTCCAGGAATAACTTTTCAAATCTGCCCACAAAAAACTATATAAATTTTGTATCAATGTCATATAAAACCTCTTCAAAAGCAATTTTGACACTAAGTATCATTTTAACATACTATGGCAAATTCTCACATATCGAATTCTAACATACTTCTTTATTAGAATGCTTTTTCTCATAGAAAGATTGAACAAAAATTCTCATCCAAACCCACACAATCACTGCGGGCACCACTTCCACCAGCAGGGTAAACATAAATCCGTAATGATATAACAACTGCGCCGCTCCGGCACTGAGAAGTAACAGTAAGAAATAAATGATTCTATTTTCCTTTACCCATCGCAAAACAAAAATCAACTGAATCGGCACCATCACATTGGTTAACAAAGTGGTGTAATTCCAAATATTTCGAAACACATGAACGCTTGCTGCACGGTCTAAAAAGGTAAGTGTAAGATATAGGAGAATTGCTAAGTACAGGGTCTTGTCCGCGTAAGAAATTCTCATATCTGAGGCTACCGATAAGGTTGCCTGCTCTTCCACTTGCTTGGTCCTGGCTTTTGCAAAAGCTGCATTCCCAAGCTCATACATTGTGGCAAAGAACAACAATAGCAAGAAAAATCCTCCCACCATCTCTACCACCATATTCACAGACAATCCTGTCTTTTCCACCACTACCTGAAAGAAAAGCTCCCAGGGAGCATCCTGCTTGTCTAAAGACATCCCACCATAGGGGTCTCCACTGTAGGGTTGGTACTCATATAAGGTATCCGTTGCCATATTGGTGTAAATGGTGGCCTCGGTAGCATCTCCTTCTGATGGCACCGTAAAAAACAGGGAAAACAGCATCACTGCTCCACAGATTAGAATACGTAGGAGGGTGGATTGCCAGGTTTTTCTAAGTCCTGTAGCGTCGTGTAATTTTTCCATACTGTGTGTTTGTGCAGTATCACCTTTCTGTCCCAGCATTTCTTTCACGTCTGCTACGACACCAAAGGGCACTACTGCCACTGCCAAAATTACAGCCACCAAACAAATCACATGCAATCTGGGAAACCACACTACTGCAATCTCTGCAATAGTCTGATTTTCAATCAACATAGGCACCACCGTTATTTCAAAACACACAAATAAGGTTATGTACCCTGTTATATATTTTTCAGACAGTCGTTTTATTCTCCGCAAACTGATGATTTGCCACACATATCCCAAAAACAATGGTGTGAAAAGAAATTGAATGGCGATTTCTAATATATTTTTTATATTCATAATCATCCTCATTTTTCTATAGTAATCCATATGGCATTATAACAGAAAAGAGGGGGATTTTGACAGCCATTTACATATAAAGAAATTTCTATACAAAAATGTAAATTATATAAACGCAGCCATGTATAAAGGTAATGTTATAATACCATCTTCGCTTATACCTATATTTCCATCTATGAACTTATATGCATAAGATATGTTCTTTTCTTTTTTAACAATCATACTTAGTGAATTTGCTTTCGTCATGCCGCTTTTCACTTCTATAGGAACAACTTGACCATCCACTTGTATAATAAAATCCAATTCTTTTTTTGTTGTTTCATTTTTATAGAAATACAAATGGTATCCTTTTTTATGAAGTGCATCTGCTACTGCACATTCATATAAGCCGCCTTTTGTATTCCCTAACAAGGTATTTTCTACAACATGTTGCTTCAAAGAAAAGTCTTTCATCGATACCAAAAGCGATAAATCTGTAGTATATGCCCTAAAGAAATCTTTTCTTGCATAATCATTTAAATCATATTTAACGTCCGTTACCAGTTCACATAAATGCACCAAATCAGCCCTTAGTAACCACTCTATACTGGAATAATATTTTTGTGCACGAGCGCCATGCTCAATTTCTTTGTATTGAAATTTATGATTTTCTTTATCCAATAACTGTCTCGCTAGAGTTAAATAGCATTTTTCGGCCTTGACCTTTTCCTCTGCGGTTGCATAATACGCTATATCATATTGATAGTCTTGAAGCAAATTTCTTTGAACAACGTCTACTTCTCGAAAATCCTTTGTATCAATGTACTTCTGCACTGCCTCAGGCATACCGCCGATTGCGATGTATAATCTATAATATTCCATCAACTGCTTATGCACAGCATCAGGGATCGGCTTCATTGCTTCTAGGTATGAATATAATGATACAATCACGCTTTCTGATAAACCTATTCCCCATAAGAATTCTTCAAAATCTAGACCGTACATTCTAATATAATCTACATATCCAACCGGGTAGGATGATGCTCTTTTATAATCAATTCCAAGCAAGGATCCAGATGCAATAACATCATACTGGTTATCCAGTGCCCAAAATTTCAAAGATGTAATCGCTTCTTCACATTCTTGAATCTCATCTAAGAAAATGAGTGTCTTCCTCGGACTAATCTTCTTGTCCGGAAACCGAAATCGTAAAGCCATCACCATATTTTCAACAGTAAGATCTCCCGAAAATATATTCTTGGCAGAAGGTGTCTGTTTAAAATTAATTTCTACGAATTCTTCGTATTTTTCTTCTGCAAATCTTTCAATAGCAAATGTTTTTCCCACTTGTCTTGCGCCCTGTACAATCAAGCACTTTTTATTTTTGGTTAAAGCCCAGTTTTCAAACTGAATTGTGACCTTTCTTTTTAACATATTTTTTCCTCATCAACATTTTGATAGGTATATTATATGTCCAAATCAACATTTTGGAAAGTAATTATACCATTCAAATCAACATTTTGGAAAACATTCAATTCTATAAGTATCATTTATTCTGCATGATTAACCCATTCAGCAGCTAGATCAATTTTCCAAAAAAGAATCTTTATACCACAATGAGCCCAGCAATGCTGAGCTCATCCAGTTATTCCTTTACAATATCAATACTTCAATAAAATTCACCAAGTGCAGAATCTAATAATGATTTCGGCACGCTGCAATTATCACATGGTCTTCTCATGCATTGCTATGAAACAAGAGATACATATAACTATTCCTCCAAAATAGAATGTTGTTCTAGCACAGTCCCTTTCTCATCAATTTCCTTGGTTATTCTTTCAAGATATTCTATATTTGCATCACTGTAAAAAGGATCCACGGATACCTCAAATGGTATCCTATGCTCTCTTGTCATTTTTTTGCAAATATTGTAAAAGCCGTGGTCAAATTCAACCCCAACTCTGCGCAAGTTTTCTCCATATCCTTTTTTAATTGTTCATCCATTCGGAAATTGACTATAGTCTGTGCCATATTATTATCCATAGTACAAAATCCTTCTTGTTATCATTATAACCTTTTAAACCATAAGAGGCATTATCTTTCCACTTAAAAAATCTTGGATTACAATTGAGTGACTACAGTCTAATCTCCTTAGATTATTTGCAACATTTTAATACAACAGCATCATTTTTTATTCCAACAAACACTCCCGTTGGTTCTTTACACCATAATAATCCTATATCAAAACCTTTCGCTTCCAACTTCTGTTTCAAGTGTCGCTCCCTTATAAAGTCTCGTTTAAAATCCGTCTTACTCCTTGAATTTAACAATTCTTCGATTCTTTTTATATTTGTGCTTCGTACTAGTTCATCTTCGATATTTTTTACTTGTGTTATAAGCCGTACTGCTTTAATATTGGATGCTTTATTAGCTTTATTAATATTTTTTCTAAGAACATCTATGTTGTCCGTATCTGTATCAAAAACAAAAACCAGTATTGTATCTTTGGATAAAACTCTCAACTTAAGGTCCGTCAATCTTTCTTAAACAACATTCACTATCTGTACTTTACCCGGTTGAATCATACCCATATCCGTTTTTAATACTTCTATAAGACGTTTTTCATTCTCCCCCTCAACAAAATATTGATAAATATCCCCCATAATCGCCTCTCAAATTTCCGCCAATGCAAATACTTTTTCTAACATAGGTGCTACTGAAAACAAATCGTTTTGAACTGCATTTTTCACGGAATCCCGATTTTTTTTCACATAATCTCCTGCATTTTTTACAGAAATATAACATTCCTCACCATAAATTTCTTTTTTCAAGAAATTATAACTATGTTTAGGAAAGTCCATATCTAAAATATCTGTATTATGTGTTGTAAAGAATAGCTGGCAATCCCCTTCCAATTTTTGAACCATTAATGACAAAAAAGCCTTTTCCACATCAGAATGTATATATAAAAACTTTTCATCACAATAGAAGAATGCATAACCTCCACCGACCAAAGCTGCATACATATTGGCAAGACTTATTCCCTCTTTTGTTCCACTTGAAAGTTTATCATCACCTACAACTTTTCCATTTTTTATTATAATAGATTCGTTTCCAAGTTTTACTATATATGTGTCCTTCACCTCACTTACTTTTTCCACCGTAGTTATTAACGGATCCAATGCTTGCAATGTGTTTTGTAGAATTGTTAAATACTTTTCTTCATTTTCCGGTATATATCCAGATGCCACTCTCCGACTATCGCTAGGAAATTCAAATGCCCATGATAACTTTTCAACTTTTTCCAATTCTCTAATAAAGTCGTTATTAAATTCAGCATCATTAATCTTGTCTAGTCTTTCCAAACACCTTTCATAAGTATCGCTTTTATTTATCACAATCTTTTCAACTTTAGTAAGAAAATTTTCACTGGAATATTCTTCATCATCCTTTTTTTGTCCTTGAATAACAGATGATACTCTATAAAATGTATCATGTACCACAAATTGCACCTCAAATGTAGCATTCCTTTTTTTATCACTAATATAAGAAATTAAATTTATAAATTCTTTTCGTCCAATAAAATTAAATATACTCATCAACATTTTTCCAATAGAAGTTTTTCCGGAAGCATTTGATCCCATAAGAATATTTAACTTTCTATATCTAAAGTTTGGATGATCTTTTAGATTCTCTACCAATTGATTTCTAACAATTTTCTTTGGGTATGACATATTCATTTCAAAATCATTGAAGGCCATGTAATTATCCAATTTTAAATTCATTAAAACCATAAATAGCTCCTCTCTATTGTATTAGTTCCTTCTTTTGGAAGTAATACAATTTTAGCTGTTTTTTTTTACTTGTCAAGGTACCATACCCAAGAAACAAAATGCCGGAATCCAACGATTCCGGCATTTCAGTCCTCTTTATTCTGCTGATTCTAAATACCACAACTGGCAGGCGCCACCCCAGTAGGTATACTGTGCGATATTGCCACCATCCTCCGTGCTCCAGCCATAGACATCCAGACAGGAAGCGCAAGCACTCACTCTTGTCTTAATTGCATATACTCCGGATGATACTTCCACTAATTGGAACTGCTGATTGGTACCACCGTTGTAGGTGTACTGCGCTATGTTGGTTCCATCTGCAGTACTCTTTTTTGCCACATCCAGTACTTTGGTATAGCTGGAAGAGCCGGTATAAATGTAATAATATCCATCACTATTCTGTACCAGTTTGAACTTCTGCTCAGTACCACCATTGTAAGTGTACTGTACCAAGTTTGCATTATTCGATGAAGAATTACCGGAAATATCCAAATATTTTCCACTATAATAACTCTTGATGTAGTAGGTTCCTTCTAAAGAAGAACTACTGGAAGAGCTACTGGAGGAGCCTCCGGACGAAGTCGTGCTGGCTGTTCCACTGATATCATTGAATACATACAAGGACTTCATAGCCTGTCCATTGGAGTCAAACAAGGTCATATTGTCCCAAGAAGATCCCTTGTCAGTAGTAGAATAATAATTCACGCTGCTGCTATATAAAAGTTCATAATTTCCGGAGGTAGAACTAGCCCAACCGGAACCATAGGTTCCCCAGGTGGAACTATCTACCCCAATCCATTCCGGTTCCCAATAAAAGGCTCCCAGTCCGTAACCGGACTTGTAATTGGTGTTTACCTGGTTCACTGCTGCAAATACATCCCGAAGGGCCTGAGCCTGTCCATCTACGCTAATATCATAATTCAAATAGCTGCAGCCGGAAGTAGAGGAAACGGTATTTCCGGTGCCATCGGAATCTGTCATGGTATATGGATATGCCACTTCTGCCACCATAACCTTTTTATTGTAAGTCTTTGCGATATTAGTCAAAGTTGTGGCCAAATCACTGGTGGTACCATGCCACATTGGATAAAAAGAAGTGGAAAAAATATCATAATCCACGCCCTGTTCGTCCAGGCACTGGGCATACCACTCCCCATTGGTCAAAAGATCTGTGAAATGAAGTGCCTTCAAAATACTGGTGCCATAAGCGGAATTGATATCATCCACCGCATAGCATCCCTGCTGCATCATGGCAGCAACACCGGTACTCAAATCCCAGGTTCCATCATAAAGTCCCCCTACTCCACACATGGACCCATTGGTTTCATTTCCAATCTGCACGATTCCAATATCTACGCCGTAATCCAACAATTCTCCAAGTGCCCAATAGGTGTAACCATATACGGCTGTCTCTTTTTCAGAAACGCTGTAATCTGCCCATTCTTTTGGTGCATACTGCTTCTCAGGATCAGCCCAAAAATCAGAATAATGGAAGTCAATAAAAACCTTCATTCCCGCATCTGTTGCTCTTTTTCCTAAAACCTTGGCATTGTAAAGGTCGCAGTTTCCGCCACCATAGCCTTTATAAGGAGAAGAAGAATCATATGGATTATTCCAAATACGAATACGCACATAGTTCACTCCTGCTCCCGCCAAAATATCAAAGATGACTCCTTCGGTGCCATCCAGATAGGAAAAGGTTGCTCCACTATTCTCAAGTGCCGTAACAGCTGAGATGTCTACCCCCTTGATAAAATCACTGGACAGGTTTGAAATCGTAGACACTCCGGACACAGAGGTGGTTGCTGCCTCTACCCTCATTGTGGTCTGAAAATTACTAAAAATGAGTACAAAAAGAAAACAGAACGAAAATAAGAAAGCCATCCCCCGCTTTCTCGTAAATACCTTCTTTTCTTTCATAAAAACCCCCTATTAAATTTTTTGTTTCTTATATCGCCGACATTGCGCAACCGGTTGTTTAAAATGTATCACAGATACCTATATAAATACTATTCGCATTTTATACAGAAATATAGATAGATTTTCAGTGAATATTCTTGAAGAGCAAAAAAAAGGACGTATAAATTATATGGTCTATACGCCCTTCGTTTCTAATAATCCAGGCTATCCTCATTTAACAAAAATTCGAATAGGCTCATAATTGTGATTCCCTGCTCATTTCTCCAAATCTTTGCATTCCCAGATACAATGATTATTTTTTTAAAGGAATCAGATATTCGTATGAGCGATGCCTGCTCTTGGTCCATTTTGTCCTTATCAGGTAAAGCAAAAGCCGACTGTATGTAATAACGTTTACTCCCCTGATTAACCACAAAATCTACTTCTAATTGTTTCTTGGTTCTTTTTCCATCCTCGTCAGCTCTGATTTCCACAACGCCAACATCAACATTATTTTTCCTAAGAAGACCATTCAATACCCCATATTGCTCTATTTGCAATTTCTATTTTAGAAAATAGGTATACGTACCTTTTTTCTAAAACGTCTTGGTTTACAGTAATCATTCACATCTACATCTCTTGTGTGTATATTTAATTTCATTTTTTACATCATATCTGCAATACACTGCAGTTGCATTTATGCAACATTTCATTTCGCACGAGTGCGCTTCTATAGCGGAGCGTATTTTTATATCATAGGAAAGGAATTTCCTATGATATAAAAAATGGAGCCGCGCACCAATCACTTCGTGCGACAGCTCCATTTTCTAATAAGCCTATTTTTTTGCTGCTTCATACAAAGCCGATACTTTCTTCCAATCTACTACTTCAAAGAACGCCTTGATATAATCTCCACGCAGATTCTTATACTTCAAGTAATAAGCGTGTTCCCAAACATCCAATGCTAAAATCGGTGTATTTCCGGTACCTTCACTAATCGGATTATCCTGATTTGGGCTTTTTGAAATCACAAGAGGCCCATCTGCTTTCACAGACAAGAAGGCCCATCCGGATCCAAACTGTCCCAATGCCGCTTTCGACAATTGTTCTATACAGACATCCAAACTGCCAAAATCCTTCTCTACCTGGGCTAAGAATGCACCTTCCGGAGCACTGCCTCCCGGTGTCAAAGTTGAGAAATAAAGGTTATGATTGTAATATCCGCCTCCGTGATTTCGAATCATATTTCTCACATTCTCGTCTGCAATCTTGTTCAGATTTCCAAGTAATTCCTCAATAGGCTGCTCCGGCAAGCCCGCTGCCTGGACGGTGTCATTCAAGGTCTTGGTGTAAGTGGCATGATGCTTGCCATGATGTGTCTCCATAGTCAATGTGTCAATGCTTGGTTCTAACGCATCATAGCCATAGGGTAACTGATACTGTTCATACATAGGCATTTCCTCCTGTTGTGTACGGTTTGTTGGGTTACTCTTTTATTCGCTTCTGATTTTATTGTACTTGATGGGAGGGTTGTTTGGAAGATAGATTTTGATTTCTCTTTCTCATCCGCGGTGTATGTGTTGAGGCCCCATTAGCTGGAGGCGCGTCGGGATTTGGGCTATTTAGGCTTTTACTCCTTGTTTTGGTTCTAACCTGCCGTTCTTGGCATTCCTTTTTCTTGGCATTCCTTTCCGCGATATACGTGGTATTTATTCAAAACTTGTTTCCACGCCGGTACTTTCTTCAAACTACTTCATACAAAACATAAATTCATCTTTATTTTTTACTGTGGAACTATTTGTTTACAGTACTTTACCCTGTCACAATCATTTAAGCTATTCTGCAGCTACTTGTTTTTGTTCAGTTTTCTGATTTTTACCCAGTACAATTTTATCTTTTTCTAATTTATTTCATAAATCTTTTCAAATACTGCTTGCAATTTATCTTTTCCAAATATATGATTCATTTATAAACAAGGTATTTTCTTTTCAAATCTAATTCCATTCTGAGAATCTAGCAATAATCATCATTTTCTCAACTTTATAAAACAAAAAAATTTTACAAGGAGGACTTTTTTTGCATATTCAAAATCATATTTTGACACGTCTAGAAGAAGTGAACTACTCGGCTACAAATAACCGAGCTTCCTGCTTCAACCACTACTGCGTTGGCTACGATGTTACGTAACTCAATGTCTTACACAATGTCCACAGGCGTATGAGTTTGGGCTATTCCATCCCTACTGTAATATTTAGTTTTTATGCTACTTCAGCAAGTAGTCGTAATCCTTCGTTTAGGATGTTGATAGCAGCGTTTTGGTCACGGCTAATTGTAAGACCGCAATCACATATTATTTTACGGATAGCTAAATCCTTCATTTCAGGATGTAGCGTTCCACAACAATGACAGATTTGTGATGACGGAAACCACTTATCTACTTTGATAAGATACTTATTTCTATCAGTTAGCTTATACTCAAGCATAGACAGAAACATACCATATCCGTTATCAAGAGTGGCTTTGCCGTTACCAAAACCGTGATTTGCCATAGACTTCATGTTCAGCGATTCCACGCAGACAACATCATACTGATTGGCTATCTCAGTAGATATCTTATGCAGGTTATCCAAACGCTGATTTGCTATGTGTCTATGAATTTTGTTTACTTTACGTAATTGTTTGATATAGTTAGCAGATTTATCTTCATGCTTTTTAGAGCCTTGCATACGGGATAATCTGCGTTGTGCTTTGGCAAGTTTATCATGACTCTCACGATAGTATTTGTGATTAGTACCCACGTTACCATTGCTATCTACATACAAACCATCAGAAGCGTAATCTAATCCGATAGCGTTGGTTTTGTCTGCTACATAAGGATTTACGACATTATCATACTCAAAAAGTACAGAGATGTAATATTTGCCATCTGATTCCTGTGATACCGTAGCAGACTTGATAATCCAGTTGCTATCAGGAATACGATGGATAGCAGCTTTCACTTTACCAATTTTAGGAAGTCTGATGTATTTGTTATCTATGATAGCAACTGTACCTTTCTGATTATTTGTGGTATAAGCCTTACGACTATGCTTGGCAGATTTGAATTTAGGGAATCCGTTATTCTTTTTACGGGACTTACTAAATCTGCTACGGAACGCTTCTTGTAAGTCCATCTGCTTATTAGCAAGAGCAAGGCTATCCACTTCCTTGAGATAAGGATAATCTTTCTTGTATTTGGCAGGCGTAACAATTGGGAACTTACCAGTAGCCTTGTAACCTTCAATCTTATCGGAAAGCATAAGATTGTAGACCTTGCGGCAACAACCAAAGGTTTTAGCAAACATAATACTCTGTTCAGTTGTGGGATACACTCTGTACTTGATTGCTTTATTCATAACTGACAGTTCTTTTGCCTTTCGATGTATTTGAGTATGTTTTCTTCTGACGTAGAGCCTATCGTTTCGCAGAAGTATGAGCCGTTCCAAAGTTGTCCCTTCCAAAGATATTTACGCAAGTCGGGATATTCTTTGAACAGTGTGTTACCTGAGATACCTTTGAGATACTTCACTATCTGTGTTACCGAAATTTTAGGTGGAGCAGATACAAAACAATGAACATGGTCGCTCTCGCCTACCTTACAATCTACGACAGTAAAGCCTTTCTCATTGCCTATAGCTTTTAGAAGTTCATATAACCTATTGGCTATTTCGGGCTTTAGAACTTTTCTACGATACTTTACGCACCACACTATATGATAATTGATATTGTATACGCATGTTCTTGCGTGAGTGTATTTACTATCCATACATATAGTATACGCTAAAAACATCGGAAAGTCAATGATATACGGTATTTTTTCGTGATACATATGGTATGTACAATACAATAAAATAACGGGCTTTCATCTCGGCTATAAATAACCGGGGTGAAAGCCCCGTTACTTAAATATCAAACAACGTAAATTCTATTATTGGGAACATTTAGGAATGCTTAGTGACCCAGACTATGTAAACAAGAATCTACAAAAACTTTTAGATTATAGTTCTCATAACATCATGCTCGGGCGAGACCTTATCTTGACAGGAGAAAGTACCTCTCTCCCCTTAATAACCACAGATATAAAACGCGTTATAGAAACATATCTTTTAATTTCATAATTTTTTATTTGCATATACCCAGCATCGGATATACAATGTATATACAAAGGAGGTTTTATATGCAAACACAAGTAAAAACATGGGGTAATAGCCAAGGTATTAGAATTCCAAAAGAAGTTCTTCAAACAGCAAATATCTCTACAAATGATATCCTTGATATAAAAGTTTCAAATGGAATAATTACATTAACAAAACCATTCCGACACAAAACCCTAGAAGAACGCATGGCGAAATATAACGGGCAGTTAGAAGTCAACGGAGAATTCGACTGGGGCGAGCCCTTAGGAGAAGAAATATGGTAATAAACGAATCTATATCTCAAGGAGATATTCTTAAAATCGAAAACATTCAAAAATCTGTATTGGTTGTAAGCAAAAACACTTTCAATAAAAGCGGAAAAATTATCGGCTGCCCAATAAATACCGACTCTACAGCTAGCGCATTACACATTGAGGTTCAAACAGAAAAAACGAATGGCTATGTTTATTGCGAAAACATGACACTCTTAGATATGACCATACGTCGTTATTCTATAAAGGATCATATTCACATGCCCGATATCATAGACATCACTGATGCAATACAAAGTATATTTGATTATATTTAAATATTCAAACCTTCTACTCTTCCCGGTGCACAGCTGGCAATGGGCGTGCTTTTGCGGATATCTCTTCTACATCAATTCGCATAACACTCACAATAGAAACCATCTTATCCTGAAAGGTAAAGTCTTTTCCTGTCTGGGTTTTCATTAAAAGAGACAAGGCCTGTTTCTTTTCTTCTACATCATCTACAATATGAATCTTCCCCTTTCCCATCAGACATTTATAAGAAACGCCATATTGACATGCGACTTCCCCTGCAAAAGGCTTGATTTCACATTCCATGGTGAAACAACAATTGGGATTCTTTTGAATCACATCCAATTTTCGTCCGGTAGTAGCTCCATGTAAATACAAACGATATACACCATTTTCCTCAAATACCCCGTAATTCATAGGTAGAACGTAAGGCATACCATCATCCACAAGTCCCAAATGCAAATAAGATGCTTTATCCATGATTTCTCTTATTTCTTTTAAATCTGTAATTTCAAGTTCACGTCTTGTCATATGAATCCCCCTATTTTGCATCTACTTATAATTCCATTATACTACAAAACTACATACTGGGACATGCTGGAAACATACAGGGAATAAAGAAAGAATCCACTTTCTACTCAGTACTTCACACCTTTTTTGGCATGCATATTCTTCCTAAATTTCCGGATATTACCGGCGCGGAGACGCTTTTCATAAAATCACCCATTACTTCGCGAATGCATATTCGATTTTATACTGTATCACGCCTTAAAAAGCCAAAAATACCCTGTACTTTTTATTTCTACACAAAATTACATACAGGGTATTTTCTCACTTTATATATATTCCCTAGTACTAAGCGCCCAATCAGTACTAAGCGCTCAATAAGCATGAAGCACCCAATTAGCATGAAGCACCCAATAGAAAAGCGCCTTGCGGCGCTTTTCTATCTCTCATATTCCTTTTAAAATTCAAAAATATCGGAACTCCTTGCAAGTTTGAATTCCAATTCATTAAATCACATTCATCCACAAACCGGAATAATAAACCATATACATAGTGATAAAGGCTACATATCCTGCAGCGGCTACAACAATACGATTATAAGTCAATTGTTTTAAGCTACAACGGACCTTTCCATTGAGGAACAGCAATACAATGGGCCATACAAAGACAAACAAATATCTTCCCTGCATGCCCTTGATTCGTTCGACTCCCACGGGATTAAAAGCAAGGTACATAGAGGTCCATACCAAGCACTCTGTCGCGAATACAAGAAGCCCAGTAAGTAATTTGAAACGACTAAGATGAGACCAATTCTTCCATCCCAAAATTCCGAATCGACCTCCAAACTTCTTATGTGAACCGTTTTCTACGTCCTTTATGTCACTTACTTCCTTCTCTTTGTTTACATCCTTTGCAACATCCTGAGATTCTTCGCATTTCTTTGTCAGCACTTCAATCACCGGTGTACCTTTTTCATCCGTGTCCATTGTTCCCTGAGTCAGTGCCAAGAAAGTCAAAATCAAAGGAATAACATAAAGTCCGGTGCCGGAGTACATGCCGGAATATACCAGGTTGGTCCAGGGTTTCATACCAAGCAGGAATGGCGCCTGCCAGGTAAGAACATTGGAAACCAATAACTTCGCATACTTCAACGGATGATGTAATACCAACATCAACTGCTGATAAGTATTGGCTGTGGCACGTCTTGGATCTGAATAGAGATCCACACCGCCGCTGCCGGAAGCTAAAGTCGGCAATACAAAAGTTGCTGCCAAAATCAGGGAAAGACCAATCACAATGGCAAAATAGATTCCTCTTTCCTTCTTAGACGCAAATTTTTCCTTTGGTAAAAACAGGAAAAGTAATACCAATGGGAAATAAATAGCCTTTGGTATGGTGCCAATCATAGTAACCAATAAAGCAACGGCTAGTCTCTTATAAGAAATAGTATCTTTACTCAGGTATTCTTCACTAAATAAAGCAAAACCAAATAATACCAAGCAGTTCATAAAGGCATCATAGCTAAAGGCTGTTGCCAATAATAACTGTACCGGCATGAGAGCAATAAAAAACATCAAACGTTTTCCAATCTTTGCATACTTGATTGCCAAGGCAGCAAATCCTATATACATGACTAAATTGGCCAGATTTGCCAGATAAATACACCAGCTAAAGGAGGCCCCAAAGTGTCTTGCGATTTTCCAGGTCAAAGCCTGTACACTGTACCCAACACGTCCATACACTGTGGTATAAGGATAATCATGTTCTGCCCAAGTAGCTGTGCTTTCATCATTGTGACTGTCCGCCCATTCAGAAATCAAGGCATACTCTGTCAGAGTATTCCCCTCCGGCAAAGTCAGATTTGCATAAGCCAAATAACTTTCTGTCTGAGGTACCAAATCAGAATAGGACATCTGGTAAATACAAGAAAAATGTACCTGTTCATCCCAGCACATACCTGTGATTCCATGAGAAAAAGTCATGGCAATTCCAAATAATAGGCCTGACACCAAGAATACCAAATGTAATTTTTTCTCCATCCATTCCTTTGCAAAGATCACCATGGCGATGGTGGTCATAATTGCAAGGATTAGTAAAAAGCGAGCTGCATGGAACTGGTAATGATTGGCAAAGGTGACAGATGTAATACTTGCTGCATCCTCTGCTTCGATTTCAATCACGATGGCATTGCAGGTATCTCGCACCTCTGTGACGCCCACTCCAAGGACGGAGCTCGTAGTATCATCCAAATAGGTCAACTTTTCTTCTCCGTAAGTAGATACGGTTTCCACCAAGACAGTGTACTCCAAATCCACTTCCGCATTTGCATAAAGTGTAACTTCATTTAAAAACTCTGAGGGAAAAGAAAAACGATAAAATACCGGCTCATCGTAAATATTTTCTGAATAATCATCGGTTTGGGAAATGGTATCTCCCGCCGCCATATATACGGTACGGCCCTCCAGTGGGTTCTCAATGATTTCTCCATCTTCTAGGTTGTAAGTATAGGAGCTCTTTGGAGAAGTGATAGACTTCCACTCAAAACCGAAGATTTCGATTCCAAGAGACAGCAACACCACTCCCAATATGAGCAAAACGCCTCGGAATATTGTTTTCTTATTCATAGTCAAAACATCCCTTTTTTATTCTTTCTACCGGCAGTATGTCCATCAGGACCCAGCACCAGCTTTGTCTCTCAACGTACTTTCCCGCCACTTACAGACACAAGGTAAATACATCCCCATCCTCATCAAAATCCGGATGATAATAAGGATCTGCATGATTTGTGGCAAGTCCCGGAATCCGGATATCCTCAGATATGGGCGATTCCTTTTCTTTTACCTGTACAAATGGGGTATAAACCAAAAGTTTTCCTGCCTGTGTCGCCTGATGGCAAAGATAAGCCATGACATGCATGGGGGTATCCCCCTCTCCAAAGGAAATGGCATCTTTTCCAAAATGGAACTGTTCCAACAATTCTCGACGCATCATAAAACAATTTGGAGAAAGCATAGATACATTCTGCTGCATCAAAGCGTGTGCTGCATAGCCCGGTTCTTCTTTTAAAATACCTTTAAACAAATCTCGAATTCTTCCATCACGATACAAAACCTTTCCGGAGGAAGAAATACGACCGATTTCGTTGTATACCATTGGAGCCACAATGCCCACTTCGTCACGCATAACATTGCCAAGGAGTCGATTGATCCAGCCCTCGCTGGCATCTCTTAAATCCCCATGAATAAAGAGAATGGCATCTCCTGTGGTCTGTGCTAAAATTTCCGGCAAACGTTCTGCCAGTTCGTCTTCTTTTTTGTAGGTGAGAATCTCAAATTCCTTACCTGCTGATTCTACCTGAGCTTGTTGCTCTTGAGGGCTTTCAGTCTTGGTCTGTTCTAACTGCGATTGTTGCTCTCGAGACTGCACTGTTTCATACTGCTCGCTCTCAACCCTCTCTGTCTCAAGCTTAGTTGCCTCGAGTTGCTCTATTCTACGCCGCACTGCTTCAACCTGAGCTTCACAGATTTCCTCGAAAAATCCCTTGCTCTCCTCCGGCAGTACCACAGACACTTTCACATTTGCCGGTACCGGGTAAATAGGTTCATAATAGCCCAGTCTGGTGTAGTTTCGAACAGTAGCACCTTCGTAACCCTGTTTTTTCAACTCCGTAAGAATCGCTTCACGACCGGCTTCATAACAATACATTTTGTTTTCCGGATTCATGGCAGTCGAAGCTGCATGGCTTCTCCAGTGATACAACATTTTTCGCACATGCTGTACCTGAGTTGCTTCACCGGTACAACGCAAGATAAAATCAAAATCCTGTGAGCCATCATAAGCATCTCGGAATAATCCCGCCCGCTCCAAAACATCTTTTCTTACCATGAAGAAATGACAGATATAGTTGCAACTACGAAGCATATCCAAGTTGAAATCCGGTTTGAAATGAGGTTCAAAATAATCCTCTAAGGAAAAATCCACCTTGTCTTCATCAGAATAAAGACAGTCCGCGCCGGTTTCCATGACGCACTTCACCATTTCATATAAGGCATCCGGAGTCAAAATGTCATCATGATCCAAAAGGGAAATATAATCTCCGGTGGCAAGTTTCAACGCCTCATTGGTATTTCCGGAAATTCCAAAATTGTCCTCTAAGGTACGGAATTTCACGCGACTGTCTGCTGCCGCATATTCCTGTAACGTAGGTAAAATACTGTCATTCAAAGAACCATCTGCAATGCAAAGTTCCCACTTCGGATAGGTCTGTGCCTTCACCGAATCAATCATTTCCTTCAAGAACTTCACCGGTGTACGGTATGCCGGCACTGCAATGGAAACCAATGGATATTTGCTATCCTCCATGACATCCTTACAGGCCAGACGCTGACGTTTCAATTCCTTTTCTGTGGCACTGTGACGACGAATCCATACATCATAATCCACATCTTTATTTTGAAAACGTTTCTGTAAAATCTCTTGGTACGCTTCCGTAGACAAATGCTTTTTATAATAGGCATCGTCCTTGCGCAGGTCTGCATCTCCATGCAGCATCATGTCCAAACGATTTTTATAGACACGTCGTTTCTCTCTTTTTTCTCTTTGTAGGTCGTATAAATTCACGGCCTTCACCTTGTTGCAGGTCTCTTCTCCAAAGCATATCTCACAATCCGGATGCTCTTTTAAATCTAAAAGTAAGAAAAAGCCCCACTGGCGATTCTGATCCTCCGGCTTATCAAACAGACTGATGATATCCTGACGAATCATGTATTCTGCCTTTGCCACGGTTTCCTTGGTCTTGGAATCTCTGGCCCAAACCATAAGGGGGCGATATTCCTTGTGTAAATCACTGAGATATCCCCAGCCTGCCATACGAATCACCGTATCGTTGAGGGCAAACTGATCCTCAAAGTAGTGAACATTGTCGACTGCCTTGGTAAGGATGTCTTTTCCGGTAAGTTGATATAAAACCTCTTCCTTCCTGGTATCTACAGCCACATTCTCTGCGGGCACAACATCTGTGGACTCTGAAACTTTGGACGTTTTGGCTGCGGACTCTGTATCTGCAGTTACAGTATCTGTGACCGCATCCCTTTGGTCTGCAAAATTTGGCTCTGACACCTGCACGCAAATCTCCTCCAGCACCTCATCCAAATCAAAGTCTGCTGTCAAAGTCATCTGGAATCCGATTTTCTCTTCTTCCAAATCGTACATGTCCGCCACATCTTTTCGCTGGGTGACCACTTCCTCTACACTTGGAGTCGCAAGACCTTCTTTTCCATCCAAAAAACGGTAACGCAGTGCCAATTGCACACTGCGTTCCGTATCCTTATCAAAACACCAGCCGGAAAGATACAGCTGCGTTTTGCTACCGTCTATTTTTTTGAAATATTTACATTCATCAATTTGAAACATATACTTTTCGTTCATAACATCCTCATTATAACGCACGAATAAATAATGCTGACACTACCAAAAGCTGTACCCATACAATGGCCATACATACTTTTTTGCGATAAGTGCCACCTTCCTCCACCAAGATTTTTCCCGGGCGGATTGCTAATGCTAATAATACCACAAACGGAAGGAAATATCTTCCTTGGACTCCATTGATGACCTCCGAATCCAAAGTGGTCCATCCGATTAACATACCACCTACAGAGCATCCAATACCTGCAAGTCCTACCAAGAACATGTAAAGACGAGCTTTTCCGCTGAGGAACTTGGCTTCTACTTCTGTCGGTACTGCGGATAAAAGTACAAGCACAATCATAATGACAGAAATATGCTGTGGCAAAATAATATTCATCCATCCAAGGTAAGTACCTCCCATACTCAAGAGGTAGAAGTCCATGTTGGTATGAATGGTATTGATAATCATATAGAAAATGTGTTTTGGATTAGCCAAAATATCAGAGAAACTATAGTATTCTGTCCACAAATCCTGACTATATGCCGTCACTGTAGTGCTGATTAATGGCAAAAATCCGAACAACACACAAACAATCGGTAATGCCAAACCTGCATATTTTAAAATACGCTCTTCCTTTTCCGTAGATTTACGATAACGGAAAAAGAGAAGTAATGGCAACATTGCCATTGGCACCAATGCCCCAAACTTACATCTGGATAAAATGTAAGAAAGAAGCACAATCAAACCGTAATCTAAATAACGGAATTTATCCTTTTCGCCATAGGCTACGCGAAGCACTGCCGCAGTCAAGGCAATACTCATGGCAATATCGATGCCATCTGCATTGATGGTAGTCGCTTCCTGTACCATAGAAGGTACCAGAGCCAATACGAAAATGATTTCTTTGCCCACAGGCGTGCGCTTAATCGCGTAAAACAAAAGCAACAATACCGGAATAAAGCTAAACATACGACCGACAGTAATAATGCCTGCTGCAGATAAATGTAAAAGTCTACCTACAACTATTCCCAGCGCCGCCATAAAATAAGTAATCTGCGGATTTTCCTGAGAACCCCAGTAACTCTGTTCTGTCTGAGATTCGTCCGAAGACTTAGAAGTCAACCAACTGATATAGTTGTTGTAGTATGTTTCATTTGGAGCGTCAATGCTCAAACCATTTTCTGCTTCTTCCTCTGTAATGACTTCTTTATCATCTGCAGAGGATTCCCATCCCATCAGATTCTCAGAAATCTTGTATACCGTATTTAAGTGAGCCGCCTCATCCGGTCCCAACTTTGCAGGAACCATCACGTTAAAAATCAAAGCCATGGTGGTAAAGCACACCACAAAGACATATTCGATTTTTACGTGGTAAACAAAAAACGCCAAATACGCAAATAGAATTAACGCGAATACCAAGAGACTAAAAATCACAAACAATTTCTGGAAGGCATCCCAAATGCCGGAGTCCATACGTAGTCCCAAATTGCCATCAGAAGACTGGGCGATTGAAAGGGCATTGTCCTCTGTGAAGTCTACTGCTGTCAATGTCACCACCCAGGTTTCTCCATTTGCTGCAGATACCGGTGTATCGAAGTTTACTTCTGTCCAAGCCCATTCAGTAATGTCACTCACTGTAATACTACCGGTAGCAACGGTCTCACCGGAATCCTCAGAAACCACTTCTACCTGAATCTCTCCTGCCTGGTCTGAAACACCGTAGGTTACAAAGGCAAACTGTAGATTTTTTACTGTAGTATCTTCCCAGAAGGTAAATTCTACCGATTCCGAATCTCCATCCTGCAACTGCTCCGTATAACAATCGGAACTATAGGAATACACGTAGGTCCCTACTTCAAACCGTACTTTACAAATCATATATAGGAAAATCACCAGGGCAATTCCCAAAAGCCATCCTAAATTCCAAACATGCTTCTTCATTTCATCGAAGCCTCCCATCTTAATATGCTCGCAAAAACAATGTTAAAAACATCAAAAAATATAATATAAAGGCCGCAAATGTTAAGGTCTTTCCTGTTTCTTCCCGATTTTCCACACGAAATACCTTCGGTGTAAACAAAAGGAAAAATAAGAACAAATAGGGCAAAAAGTAACGTCCCTGCACACCTACCACGTAATCTGTTCCTGCTGGGGTATTTCCAATCAGCATACCTGCTACTGCAAATCCCATGCCACAAACAGCTACAAGACCAATACAAATCTTTTCTTTTCTACTTGGCACCATGGAATCCTCCATTCCAAGCATGAGATATAATACCAAGATTACAAATAATCCATAGATCAAATAGAGCGGAATATGGAATTCATACCATCCCAAGGAACTCCCAAACATTTGCGCAAAATAATTGTCAAAATAGCGATTCCAAGTATTTCCCAACAGTAAAAACATCTCATAAGGATGTGTCAACACATAGGAAACCGTGTAGTATGGATTGGCGGAATTCACCAAATAATTTCCGGTAAACGCCTTTGCCAAACTTGGAATAAAACCAAGCACCACTGCTGCTCCTCCGATTCCAAGTGAAGCCTTCGAAAGCTTGGTTCCTTTTTTCCGGAATACCAATAAAAGCACCAAGGCTGCAAATGGTACGCAAGCACCGTATTTGCATTTTGCCAATAGGAACAACAATAGAAACAACATTACCAGTTTTCCAATGGTCTTCTTTTCTTTGATTTCCACATCTTTTTCCTTGTAAGCCAAGTTTATCAACAACGCGGTTGCCAAAAAGGCCATGGAAAAAATGGGACTATCACTACTAATGCCATTGACTTCCTGTAACGTCTCCGGGAAAGTCATGATGAGAAGCAACAGTTCTTTTCGCATAGGTAACAAACGAAGGGCCAAAAAGCCTGCTACCAAATAAACCAACATATTAAAGAATCGTCCCAAGGTCACCGTAGCAGCCACGCCCAAATGCAACACTCTGCCAAGGGCAATTCCCACTGCTGCAGGCAAATATAAAATATGTGGTACTTCTGTATTATAACTGTAAGATACTTCTACCGTTTCACCATCACTTACTCGCTCCTTCAAAGAAGAAAAATAGCTGTTGTAGTAGTCATGGGCGATTCCGGAACCCTGCAAAGTAGTCTCTGCTTCCACCGTTCTTAAAATCTCCGTATCAATGTCCTCTGTGGACCAACCCATTAAGTTGCCCGCCACCGCATAAGCTACGCTTAAATGATATTCCTCATCCGGTACTGCATACACCGGAATCATCAGATTATATCCTATGCTAAATACCAGTGTCACAAGCACAAAGACATATTCCAGAGCCACTTTTTTTATTTTCAAACATACGAAAGCCACACAAACCGTAATAAATAGGAGAATTCCAAGCACGGTCGTCACCTTACGAAAGGCATCCCACCCGGTGCTGTACTTGGAAACCCACTGCATGGTAAATCCCCAAGCCACCAACATCACCAGGAATCCGGCTATGCCGACTCCGTATTCTTTTTTCCAAATATTTCGTAATTTTTCCATCTCTCACCTTTTATGCTCGATTTAATAAGCAGAAGAAAATCATGTAGTCCAGCACCATCATAGAAAGTAATAATCCGCGACGCACCAAAGACCCATCTTTGATATGAATCTGCTTTGTCGACAACAACAAAAAGAACGGAAGTGCAAACAAAAGAAAATATCTACCTTGAATGCCTCCAATGATCAAATCTCCGTGGAATGTAGAACCAATAAACATACCACCAACAATAAATCCCACGCCTAAAAATAAAATCATAAACAAAATGCACTTTTCCACTCTTGAAAAAGTTTCCTGCTTGTTTGTAACCACAAACATTGCCAATATGCATACTATACCGGCAATTGGATACAATGGCATAGACAAACTCAGTAATCCAAGTTCGCTACCAATGCCACTTTTCCAAATATTATCCCATAACGTTGCAATGGTATTTCCAAATAAAATAAAGGAATTCCACGGATGTGTAATGATTTCCCCAACGGTATAAGGATCGTTTTGGAAAACATCTCCTGTCTGGAAAGTTAATAAATACATAGATGGCAAAAATCCAAGGAAAAATCCACCAAAAATCGTTGCAAAGCCTATGATCCGATAATCTTTTTCCTTCCATTTTTTTATCAACACAAATACTGCAAAGAAAACCAACGGCAAACAAGCGCCATACTTACAACGTGACAAAATAATGGCTGCCGCGATAACTAGGGCGCCTGTTAGCCACTTATCTCTCGTAGTGATTTCCTCTGTATATGCCAGATAAAGTGATCCGGCTACCAAGACCAAAATCAACGCAAAAATCATGCTATCCGCTGATAAAGAACTTACTTGTTGCAAATAAACAGGAATCATTGTAATTGCAAAAATCACCTCTTTGCGGAAGGGCATTTTTCGAATTGCATAAACCCCGGCAATGACATAAAGTAATAAATTTAGAAGTCTTGCCAAAAGCAAAGACACATAGTAATTGACGGAAAAAATTCTGCACACGAATACCACAAAGGCGGCAGGATAATAAACAATTTCCGAATATTCCAAAGAATGGAAAAAGGTTTCTTCTTCCCAACCTGCTTCGGTCATTTCTTCCCCAAATAGTTCAAAAATGGTGTTGTAATCCTCTCTCGTCAACACACCTGTTGGAACTTTACTATTGTCCTCATAACTTGGCTTCCAAAAAGATTGATACGTACTATTCCCATCTTCATCCAAAACCGTCAATCCATATCCCGCCCAGCCTGATGCAATAGAGCGGATCTGGCTACTATGCGGATCCTCATCCGGCACGTTCATAATCGGCACCAAAAGAGTCATGCCTATTCCAAACGTAAGCACCACCAAGGCGAACACCCACTCTAGTTTCACCCGCATGGGAAACAACAAAAAGTAGGAAACCAAAATAACAATCGGCATCACTATAGCAATCCACATATACACCGTATGATAGGTATCCGAAATACCCTTTCCAAACTCAGTTTTCGTAAAGTACCAAAAAATGACTCCCAATACTATAACCAGCATCATAAAAGAAGGACACCATTTTTTCCCTTTTTCTATAATTGCATCCCTATTCCAATGACTTTTTAAACTCACTTTACTTCATCCTTTATTGCAAAATTTTCTTCTCGGGTAGTGAGGTTTGGATTGTAATAAGGATCTCCGGACTGTAAAATCTCCGGCCATTCCTTTTTAAATCTTTGAACCTCAGATTCAAAGCGTTCTGCCTTTTCCGGGGTATCCTCTACCCCACGGCTCTTGCTTTCATCATGATGATGCAAAGCATAAGGAGTCCAAACCACCTTGTAGCCGGCTTTTCGTACCTTCATGCAAAAATCCGCATCGTTAAAAGCCACCTGATAGCCTTCGTCCATACCCTGAATTTCTTCATAAACTTCTCGGCGCATCATGAGACAAGCCGCTGTCACGGCTGACAGATTCTGTACTGCCTTGAGGCGATACATATAGCCAGCGGCATCCTTATCATAATCTTTGTGAGAATGGGCTGCCACACCCCCAAGTCCAATGATGACTCCGGCATGCTGCACCGTATCATCCATATATAAAAGTTTAGCACCAACTGCACCCACATCTTGTCTGGAAGCATACATCAGCATCTGTTCTATCCAGTCTGGTGTCAAAATCTCAATATCGTTATTCAACAAGAGTACGTATTCTCCCTTGCAATGAGCTTCGCCAAAGTTGTTGATGGCCGCATAATTAAAGCCCTCTTTCCACTGCAAGACGCGAATGTTCTCTCGTTGTTCCAGCTCTGCGTAGTAATCAAAGGTTTCTTTTTTTGCACTGTTATTTTCTAATATTATGATTTCGTAATTCTTATAAGTACTATGCTTCTCCAGGCTTTCCACACAGCGTTTCAAATCATAGATGTGATCCTTATTCGGAATCATGATGGAAATCAAGGGGTTTTCTACCTGATACTCCACAGCAAATATTCCTGCTGCTTTATCCACATACTTGGCTATTCCGGCAGGTAGTTTTCCACTTTCTGCCTGTCTCTTTAAGTGATTTTCCAGACAATGAAGGGCCTGTTCCCGGTCTTTTTCATAAGCCATGCCGCTGATAGGTAAGTACTTTTCATAAAACAGTTTTCTTGGCAAGTGGGCGATTTCCTGTTCCTGCAAAAGTTCTGTTAATTGCAATAGTAATCCATAGCCATGGTTCGCCAGTATTCCCTCTTCATAAGAAATCCGCTGCAATGTCGTCTTTTTTATCACAAAGCTACTTCCCACATAGTTCATGGAACGCAGATAATCCGGGGAAAAATCCGGTTTGTACCAAGGATTTTTGGTGTCACCCAACTGATTTCCATAAAAGTCGGAATCGGTATATAGGACACCGCATTCTCTCATCTCGAGTCTTGTGGCAACTTCTACCAAGAAATACGGAGACAGCACATCGGAAACCTTCACCCACATACTGTACTGTTCCGGCAAATTCTGCCAAAGTGCAAACAACTGCTGCTCTGTGGCTTCTGCTCTTCCATCCTTGTCAAAACTTCCTTGAAATGGAAGGATATCCACGTTATTTTCTATTTTTTCATACCATTTCAACAATTTTTTGGTATATTTCTCATTTTTTCCACAAGTATCCCAAATATACAATTTAAAATGTGCATATTTCTGATTCAAAATGAGCTTAATAGCTCCTTCCATTTCCTCCGGAGAAGCTTCTTCCAAGGAAAGCAACATTCCAAAGGTCGTCTCCGCATTCTCATTTAATGCATAAGAAAAACTCTGTTCCTGTTTTTCATGCTCTGTCTCTAAAAAAGTCAACTGTCCTTCTATTCCGCTACGGAATAACTCTGCTTTAGCCTGCTCCAGACCAACTTCTTTCACTCGTGCAGCAAAGGCCTTTTTTCGTTTTTGCAATGGGAACTGAGCCTTCCACTGCTTCACGGCAGCACTTCCGGAACGAATCGGTGTGGTAATTCTCCAAGAAAGAGAATTTTCCATCATCCGATAATGAGAACGCCAGAATTCCACTTCGTTGCGGAGTTCCTGTATGGTGTGGTCAAGTTCCACCTTATCTGCTTCCAAGGCTTCTACTTCCTGCACCTTTTTATCATAGACCTCTACTTGATAAGTCCACTTATCAAAGAACTCTTTGCGGTCACGATGCAAACGTTCTGTGGATTTTTTCAAACTTTCTGTTTCTTCTGGGGAAATTACTGTCACTTCCACTGCAAGGCACACCTTTTCTGTGGCAAACCGGAAATCTGCCCCAGTCACTTCGGTATTGGGCTGTTCCAACAAAAACAAGTTGTGTCCCAAACGATATCCCGTGGTATCAAAGGCCAAATCATACCAAAGATCCTCTCCGGCATTGGTCTTGCAGCAACCCTTTACGGACTTGATATACAAAATTCGATTTCCCTGTCCAATGGTAAATCGCACATTTTGTGTACCTGCCGGCAAAGTAATGGTCTGCACCTCCGGCGTATTTATATCGATATGCTGTTGTGCTTCAAATCCGTTTCCCAAATCCACGGAACAAATACAAGTCGTATCCACCTTCATGATTCTCTATCCTTTTCTTTTTCGGAAAAATAAGCCTCTCGGTTTTTCCTCCGGCTCCTCTGCCGCTCTTTGTTTCTCGCGGTAAGCTGCATCCAGCTCTCCAAATGGTAAAATACCATTTCCAATGATTCCCAGCATGTCACGTTCCGGGAATACATTTCCTCTCACATGATTTTGAAAATTCTTTTCCATTTCCATGTAAAGAGCTGCCTCTTTGCTATCAATCCCCACTTTTTCCAATAAGACTTCCAAATCTATGGCATCATTGCGGGTAATCTGATGATAAGCAAAATAATAAGCTCTGTATAATACAAAGTGATAAGGCACCGGAAAATCAAAGGTCCACTCATAGTCGATAACCTTCCATTCCCCATCCTGTGTCACAAAAATATTCGATAAAATCAAATCAATATCCGTCACTTGAGCTGACTGCAAACCTTCCGGCAGTTCCACATTTCCAAACACCCTGGTAAAGGCTTCTGTTTTTTCAAAAACATGCATCTCACACTGCAGCATTTTCTCTGTGTAGGTCTGCATCCACTGTCGGATTTCTTCTACCTTTCCTGCAACAGCTAGGTCCTCTAAGATTTCCTGCAATGGTCTACCCTCTAAGATTTCCATGTCTATTGCTAAGGCATCACTTTCAGATTTCCATGTCTTATCAAAGGATATGCCTGCCTTTTCATAGGTCTTTTCCAGGGCTTCATACACCTCTGCAATGTGGGAAACATGAGCTGTTCCCTCTTGGTACAAGGCTCTTTTATAACCGGTATAGGTTCCCTCTTTTCCCTTGATCCCTGTGTAAAGGGCATAAGTTTCTTGACGTTCTCCGGAAAACTTCACATAAGACATCTCTGTTTCTTTTCCTGTCACCACCAGATAGGAATTGCAAAGTTCCGGATAAAGGTCCTCTTTTAAAATGGTGTCATAGGCCTTTGTCTCATCAAAAAACACATAGCGTTCCTGGTCAAAATTCACCAGATTGGTATGTAATTCTCCCGGCTTCGGGAGGTAGTTGTCACTGTAAATACTGTTGGCAAACCGATAATCCGGATAAGGATAATACCAGTTTTGCTCTGCGAATCCATTGTCCTGCAATAGTTTCTGCAAGGACCGTTTTCCAAAGGTCTTTATTCCTTTGTGATAATAATAGCCTTCCAGGCCGGTAAAGGGTGCGCCGGTATAATCCTCCCGGCAACCTGCAAAATATTTCAGGCCCATTTGATTTGGCAATGCCAAAATCAAACGGCCATCTTTCTTTAACATCTTTTTACAATTTTGCAAAAAGATGGCATAGGCATCTTGCCCTTCTGCATTAAGCCCAAAGGCTGTCACATAATGCTCTGCCAAAGGAAAACTTCCAATAGCGAAAATATAATCAAACATGCCTTCCGGAAATGTCATTTCCTTCGCGGAAATATAGGTAATATTGGTATGAGCCGCATGACGAACCTGTGCAATTTCTGCTTTTTCCCGACTAAGCTCCACAGAAACCACTTTTTCCGTCTTTTCCGCAAAGAAACCGGTAAGTGCTCCGCACTCTCCTCCGATTTCCAATACCCGATCTGTTTTTGTAAGAGGCAGCCACTCCACCAAATTCCTACGGCCTCTGGCCAAATGATACATATGGCACCAGTCACCGGCTTCCACCATAGCCTGCTGCAAGTCTTGCTCTTTATGTTCCTGTACGGTCCGGAAAAGTCCGGCAAGATTATTGTCCTGTGTCATAGTTTCTCCTTATGCTTGGAAAAATAAATACATTATTACAAAAAACTGTAACCAAATGGCTGTCATGACCACGTTCTTTTGAAAGCTTTCCTTTTCTCCTATCATGACACTCTTTGGCTGTACTGCAAATAAGAAATATGGCAGAAATGGCAAGAAATATCTTCCCTGGATGCCCCATACCACTTCTTCCGTAGATGGAGTCCAGCTAATGGTAAGTCCACCTAAAATACATCCAATTCCTAAAACTACAATTCCTACAAACACCGCACGCAAACGAGTTGGAATCAAGTCCTCTTTTTTCATGGCAACTACAGACATGAAAAGCAAAACCATAAATCCATAAATCAAAATCGGACTGATTTCAATGGTGTACCACCCCAGTTTCTGTCCCAAAGCACTGAGAATCCAGCCACCACCTTCTTGCATTACGGTACGAATATACATTTCGAAGAAATAAAGCGGATCATGCAAAACATCGGAAATCGTGTAGAAACTCCACCATGTTCCATTGGTGTTGCTTCCTGTGATTTTCAAAATATTTACGCCAAAAATCACCAGGGATAACACTGTGGTTCCTGCTCCCAAAAGGGCCTTTTGCAAAGACTCTTTTCTTTTCCATAAGAAAATCAATGGTAAGAAACTGAGGGCTACAAAAGCACCATATTTTGTCAACGCAAACATAATACTGCAGAATGCCATTAAGACAAAATCCAAAATATCCCACTTTTCCCAAGTTTCTTTTTTCCATTGTCTAAGCAATAACGCAATATAGCAAACAGTCATAGCGTAATTCATGCCGTCATTATTTACCACACCAAGCATCTGCTGCACCATGGGAAGCATGGTAAACACCAACAAGAACTCTTTTCCAAAAGGCATTCTCTTGATGCCATTAAAGATCAAAAGTGTTGTTGGAACCATGCCTAAAAGGCGGGCCATAAAAATAATACCGGCCCCGCTAAAGTGGAAAGCTCTTCCAAGCATCACTCCTAAGGCTGGGAAGAAATACATTAGCAATGGATTTTCTCCCAAATATTGAGAATCTGCTTCACGATTTTCTACATCCGTCTGTCTTTCTGTCAAATAGTTGTAATACCAGTTGTAGTAATCATGGTCAGGGGCAGAACTAAATTCCAATCCCACGTTGATTTCTGCCGTGGTAATCGTCACAGACTCCGAAGTATCTGCAAACAAATCAAAACTTTCCAAACGATCTGCCACCAAATATGCCTGTGCTACATGCATATATTCATCCGGTCCATCTCCTGCCGGAAGAAGCACAGACATCATCACGATAAATGGCAATACCGAGGTCAGGAATAAATATTCCGGTTTCAACTGCAACTTATATACAAAGAAAAAGGTCATTCCCAAAAGGGCAAGTCCTATAAAGGTAAATACAAAGAACAGTTTTTCAAAACGGTCCAAATCCTTGACGATGGTACGAAGGCTTAAATTGCCCTCTTCGTTTTCCGAAATGGAAATGGAGGTGTCTTCGCCAATCGCTGTCGCTTCCACCGTGATTGTAAGGGTATCTCCTGCTGCAACTTCTACTGCATCATCCAGTGTAAAAGTCACCCAATCCCATTCATCAATCAATACCGTAGAAAGAGACTCCTCATACAACACGTTGGCGCCATCTTCCAAAGTAACCGTTAATGTGCCATCTTGATAATCTTTTCCATAAGTCACAAAGGCCAGCTGAAAAGCAGTCAATGTCACATTGTCTGTTTCACTCAAGACCACCTCTTGGCTATAACTGTCACCTTCCTGTAACAAATCTGTGTAATTGGTCTGTGGCATTTCAAATACCGTGGTAGCATTTTCCACTACGGTATCCCGATAAACTGCCCAAACCACACACAAAGTCAAAAGTCCCAAAAAGATGGGAACCACATAATTCCTAATACGCTTCATAACGCTCCTCTAAAATCCAAATACGTCTTCTTGTAATTTCACTACCATGACACCATCGATAATCTGCACCGATGTTGTGTCAGGGTACACGCCCATATTTTCAAACTCTTCTGTCTCGGTAATTGCCAGATAAGTCTCATCTCCCACGAAATTCATAGGCATACCAAGGTATAAAATCAAAAATCTTCGCCAACCTTCCTGGCTAATCATACGTCCACCATGGAAAATCATGATGTTGGAAACACCGCCCACGGTGTAGGTCTGATAAGAATCATCCCTTTGATAATTTCCATCTTCAATAATTCCGGAAATCATAACCGGCATGCCTGTGTAGTAACCTTCCATATTTTCCATACGATCTACGATTCTCTCTGCCACGGCCACAGCCTGATCGTAAGTCATCTTCATATAGGCATGAGAATAAATATCTGCAAAACAATAAGTCAGCATCACAAGAAGGGCTGCTGCAATGGCCACCCAAGAAACCAGCGCCATTCTTTTTTCCTCTACCATTTCAAGCACTGCAAGTCCAAAAGGAATCACAAGCATCATCTGCATGCAGCTCAAGGACGCAACGGAAGATGCCGGTGCCATCAGGTCAATGATATTGAAAAAGACAGGCATCAAGGCTGCCAATACCAGTATCATCACAAGTTCTGCCGGTTTTTTATACAGCTTCTTTGACACCAAAAGATAAATGCCTGCTACTGCCACTGCTACAAAGAATGCCAAAAAGAAATAATCGCGATACCAACTGTCATTGGTGACAATATCATCACGCATAAAGTAATAAACAAAATCTTTGTAGGCCTGCTTCACCGTAGTAGGCAAAGAAGTCACGGAGTTCAAAACACCTATGCTGCTGGCTCCGTTATAATCTGCCGTAGATACGTCATATCGCATCTGCTGAATCTTTACAGATATAAAGTAAAAGACTAATCCAAGAACGCTGGTGCCTACGTAATAGCCCAACCGTTTGCATCCATCTTTCCAATTTTCCTTTTCAGATAATACCTGACAAAGCACCACCATGACAAAGGTGGCAACAGTAATGCCGAAATAACTTTGGTACATAGCCAAAGACAGCATGATGGATAGGGCGGAAAGAATGGTGCGTACGATTTTCTTTTCCATCCGCACTGCAAACCAAACTGCCAGGACACTAAAGAAAAGCCCAAATAAATAGGCATCCGAAGTGTACTCATAGTACAAAGTAATGGTAAATGCCGGAGAAAGCACAAAAAGCACTCCTGTCAGGAATGCTGCTAATTTCGATTTTAAATTTAACGCATCATACAAAAAGACGCTTGAAGCGGCTGCAAGTACAATGCAAACCAATGAGGATATGGCGGAAACCGAACGATTTCCCCGAAGACTATCCACGATGTCAATCCCCCAACGGCCTAAGGATACTTCCCAATCCCCTGCACTATAAAGCAGAGAGGAAATCAGCCCGTCCGGGCACATCATCATATGGGTTAACAGCAGGAGATGTGTCAACACTCCCACTGCTAATCCTGAAAAAAATACGATTTTCTTTTTTGTATCAAACCAATTTGAAAATTCATCAAATGCCTTAAAAGGATTCACTTATTTTTCCACCTTTTCTACGGATACTTGTGCATTCATATCGTAATAACCTACGGTATCTTTGTCAGAAACCACAGTGATATTCAGCACATCATAAAGTCTGTGATAAACGGTAAATTCTCCATTGGCATAGCCGGTACAACTCATGGAAATCAAGTATTCGCCGCCCTGCAGATTCATATTCTGAGTAAAGGATGCCACATAAATCTCACCCTCTTTGGCAACGCCTACATCCACCTTTTCATACATGGTGTTGGTACCGGTAATGGCCGTACCGTGAATATCTTTAAAGGTTAAAGTAAAGATTGGGTTTTGAATATCCTGATGGAACAAAACCTTGCTCTTTATGGTAAAATCTGCTCCTTTTTCAATGGAACTTGCAAAAAGCCCTTCTTCATCAATCACAGCAAAATCAATGATTTCCGCCTCTTTATTGCCGTACTCGATTAAGTTCGGGTTGATGTCATAATTGTCTCTCCAGAGGCCGGTGCCACTCTTCGCCTTTTCTGCCAAAGCTTCCACTTCCTGTCCTTTTTTCTCAAGGGCCGGATTGTCAGCATTGGAAAGGGTGGTATCCTCTAAATGGTTTACCAGCACCTTCTTGTAAAGGTTAATCATATCTCTGGCGGAACCCTCTGCCAACTTGTTTCCTTTGTTTAACAAGATGACGCGGTCACAGTATTTCTGTACGCTGGACAAATCGTGACTTACAAAAAGGATGGTCTTTCCTTCTTTTTTGAAATCCTCAAACTTCTTGAAACACTTGGCCTGGAAGAACACGTCTCCTACGGAAAGGGCTTCGTCTACGATTAAGATTTCCGGATCAATGTTAATGGAAACCGCAAAAGCCAAACGTACCAACATACCGCTGGAGTATGTCTTTACCGGCTGGTTTACGAAATCTCCGATATCTGCAAAAGCCAAAATATCGTCTAATCTTTCATCAATCTCCTCTTTTGAAAAACCGGTCATGGTACCATTCAAGTAAATGTTTTCAATACCGGTATATTCACTGTTGAATCCGGCACCCAACTCCAATAAAGCAGAAATGCGGCCTTTGATCTCCACATCTCCGGCTGTCGGGTTTAAAACGCCGGTAATAATCTTCAACATGGTAGACTTTCCGGAACCATTGGTACCAATAATTCCGACGGTCTCTCCTTTTTTCACCTCGAAGGAAACGCCATTCAAAGCATAATGCTCCTTGTAGCGCTTCTTTCTGGAAAAGCCAAGAGCCTCCTTCATGCGGTCACTTGGCTTTTCGTATAATTTATACATTTTTTCTACATGATCAACTTTAATAATTGTTTCGTCTGTCATTTTTTTCCTCATTCCGGAATCTTAGGAATTCCGACTATTTTAAAGTACGTCTGCAAAATGTGGACGTAAACGGCGGAAAATCACCTGTCCTAAAACAAACAACACTGCAACCAGTGCCCAGAAGTAAATGGTCAATTCGGTGCGTTCCCAGAAGAACACCTTATTAATCAACGCATCTCTATAACCAGCTGTAATATAATAAACCGGATTCAACTTGAATACCGTTGCAAGCCAACCAGGAATGCTGCCCTGTTCAATCATGTTGTCTAAGTTCCACATGATTGGGGTCACCCATACCCACACCTGCATTAAAATATTTACCAACTGACTCATATCACGGAAAAATACTACAATTGCGCAGGTTCCATACACCAGTGCAAGCACCAGCATAATCATGGCAAAACTATAATAAATCACCTGCAAGCTGTATAAATCCGGGGTAAACCCATAACATGCGTATAAAATCAAGGCGATTACAACCAAAATCACATGCACAACCAAGGCAGATAAAATCTTAACCAAAGGCAACACATTGATGTTGAAAACCACCTTTTTTACCAAATAGCTGTATTCCAACAGGGTATTGGTACCACTGCTGACCGCTTCGGAAAAATAAAACCAGGGTACCATACCGGCAATCAGCCAAAGTACAAAAGGTACTTCAATTCCACCGTGCAAAGTCACGCCACCGGCATTCAAACTCTTTTCAAATACAAACCAGTACACCAAAATCTGTACCAAGGGCTGTACAAAAGCCCAAAAAATACCAAGGTAAGAACCTGCGAAACGAGCTTTGAAATCATTTTTTGCAAGACGGAGAACCAGTTTCAGTTCTCCGTTTTTTGTCTTTTTGTCTGACATATCTGTCTCCTATTTGCGAGATGCTACAAATTCTGAGAAGCTTGGATGTACCTTATCCTTGTCGGAAAGATTCAAATCAGCTTCTGTCATTCCTTCCGGCATTGGCCATTCTACACCGATTTCCGGATCATTCCACATAAGTCCGCCCTCATCGTTTGGATGATAGAAATCAGTCACTTTGTAGCAGAATTCTGCATGATCGGAAAGTACGATGAATCCATGTGCGAAATCCTTTGGAATAAAGAACTGCTTCTTATTCTCAGCAGAAAGCACAACGCCATACCACTTTCCGAAAGTCTCAGAACCTTCTCTTAAATCTACTGCAACGTCGAAAACTTCACCGCTAACCACGCGCACCAATTTATCCTGTGGATAATTGATCTGGAAATGTAATCCACGAAGAACACCCTTTGTAGAAGAAGACTGGTTATCCTGTACGAATTCACAGTCGATACCTGCTTCCTTGAAATCATTATAATTATAGGTTTCCATGAAGTAACCTCTCGCATCGCCGAAAACAGCCGGTTCGATGACTTTTAAACCTTTGATTCCGTTACAATCATGTTCTACTTTTAATTTTCCCATTGTTGTTCTCCTTATTTATATTTTTGTATTATTACGTCATTTCTTATTGTTGAGCATCCTCGCGATATTTTCCACGTCGGGACGCTTCCGCTTCGTATTTTCTGGTCACGTTACTAAGTTCACTTCGTTCACTAAGTAACGACCAAAAATAAGCCTCTCTTACAGTCCCTTGCTTACCTCGATTAAGTACTGGCCATAGGCAGTCTTCAAAAGTGGCTGTGCCAATTCTACAAGTTGCTCTTTTGTAATGAAGCCTCTCTTGTATGCGATTTCTTCGATACAAGAAATGTAAAGACCCTGACGTTTCTGAACAGAGGAAACAAATTCCGCTGCTGCAAGAAGCATGTCATGATTTCCGGTATCAAGCCAAGCAAATCCACGACCTAAAGTTTCTACAGAAAGTACTCCACGATCCAAGTATTCGTTGTTTACAGAAGTAATTTCGATTTCTCCTCTGGCAGATGGTTTTACATTCTTTGCGATTTCTACTACGTTGTTGTCGTAGAAGTAAAGTCCCGGTACTGCATAGTTGGACTTTGGATTTGCCGGTTTTTCTTCAATAGAAAGGGCTTTTCCGTTTTCATCGAATTCTACTACACCGTACTCTCTTGGGTCACGTACATAGTAACCAAAGATAGTAGCTCCACCTTCCTGCTCGGTACGTTCAGCGGCACGTTTTAACACGCCGGAGAAACTCTGACCATAGAAGATGTTGTCTCCCAAAACAAGAGCTACTGCATCGTTTCCGATGAAGTCAGCGCCGATAATAAAGGCATCAGCAAGTCCTCTCGGCTCTTCCTGAACTGCATATTCAAGTCTCATACCAAGCTGAGATCCGTCCTTTAATAAATCCTGGAATACAGGTAAATCTCTTGGTGTAGAAATAATAAGTACTTCACGAATGCCGGCAAGCATTAATGTAGACAATGGATAATAAATCATTGGCTTGTCATATACTGGCATAATCTGTTTGCTGATTGCTTTTGTTAATGGATAAAGTCTTGTTCCGGAACCTCCGGCGAGAATTATTCCTTTCATTTTTCCTCCTTCATACCCATGGGGCATAATTCAATGTTACATTGTTTTCTATTATGATTTTCTCAACTTTTTTACAAAATCTTTAAACACAACATCAGCAGTAACATCTGATCGACATTACTGCTGATGTTTTTCACAAGGATATCTTATTTGTCTTTGTACATATCCTGATAATAATTCTGATAATCTCCGCTTGTGACATTCTGGAGCCAATCCTGATGCTCTAAGTACCACTTAATAGTCTTCTTGATACCATCTTTGAACATGGTTTCCGGTTCCCAGCCAATCTCTGCTTTAATCTTGTCTGGAGCGATTGCGTAGCGACGATCATGTCCCTTACGATCTCCAACATATTTAATTAAATCCTTAGAAACATTTGCTTTGCGAGGATCGCTGTCTGGCAAATACTCCTGTAAGGTTTCAATCACGATATTAACGATTTCGATATTTCTCTTTTCGTTGTGACCACCGATATTGTAGGTTTCGAACAATTTACCCTGTTCCTGAACCATATCGATTCCCTTTGCGTGGTCATCTACATATAACCAGTCACGAATATTCATACCGTCGCCGTATACCGGAAGGTCTTTTCCTGCTAATGCGTTGTTGATTAACAATGGAATTAATTTTTCCGGGAACTGGTAAGGTCCGTAGTTGTTAGAAGTATTGGTAATGTTTGCAGGGAATTTATAAGTATCCATATAAGCTTTTACCAACATATCTGAAGATGCCTTACTAGCTGAGTATGGGCTGTGTGGCTGATATGGAGTTGTCTCATAGAAGTAGCTCTTTCCATCATCCGGAAGAGATCCGTATACTTCATCAGTAGAAACATGAAGGAACTTCTTTCCTTCTTTGAAGCTGCCATCCGGCAATTCCCAAGCCGCCTTTGCACAGTTCAACATAACGGCTGTTCCAAGAACGTTGGTTGTAACGAAAACTTCCGGGTTCTTGATGGAACGGTCAACGTGGCTTTCTGCTGCGAAATGTACCACTCTGTCGATGTCGTTCTCTGCAAAAATCTTGGAGATAGCTTCCTTATCTGTAATATCTGCACGAATAAAAGTATAATTGTCTCTATCTTCAAGGTCTTTTAAGTTTTCTAAGTTTCCTGCATATGTCAATGCGTCTACATTGATGATTCTGATTTCATTGTCATATTTACGGAACATATAGTGAATATAATTTGATCCGATAAAACCAGCACCACCGGTTACTAAATAAGTTCTCATTTCTATGAGTCCTCCTCGTTTTTGTCATAATCCTTTGAATTATAGCATAGGGTATTCAAAATTTCAATTCTTGTCTTAGAAGGTCACTTCTCCATCATGAGAGAGCAAAGAACATCTGGTAACACCTTCTACTTTTGCCAGATTTTGTATTAATTTCGCGCATTCCGCCACTCTCAACTCCACGATGAGATCCATACGTTCCGGAGTCAAAGTACGAGATTTCACAGTATAGGTTTTTGTATATTGTTCAATACAATTTAAAACCGGCTCTTCCAAATCTCCTGTTTTTCCATTTACTACTAAAAGTACCGGAGCCTTTGCTACCGGGATGTAATCCAACACAATCAGTCCAATGGTAATCACGACAGTTGTGACAAGGGCAATGGCTGCAAGACCGGCACCACAAATAATACCGACTGCGATTGACCAGAACAAGAACACCAAATCCATAGGATCCTTAATCGCTGTACGGAAACGTACAATAGAAAGGGCACCTACCATACCGAGGGAAACCACGATGCTGGACTGGATGGTCATAATGATTGCCGCTGTGATAACTGCGATCATAGCGATGGAAATGTTAAAGTTTTTGCTATAAAAAGTTTTTCTGCTGAACACGCGATATGCAAAAAACAAATATAAAGCAAAGATGCAGGTAATTCCTAAAGTTACCGCAATGGATTTCGGGCTGATGTCTGATGAAACATAGCCTTCCAGGAATGATTTCTTGAAAATATCTGTGAATGACATTTTGTTGCTCCTTTTATATGTGAATTTTATTTTTTGATTTCTCTTAGCCAGCTGGGCTGTGTGACACTTCATTTCTCCGGTAAGTGGCTAAGATAAGTATGCGAAGTTTACTCCTCCACCTTACCCCACTGACCATAGATGTAACCACCATGGACGTACCAGTTCATGATGTCATAGTAATCGTAATCGAATTCTTCTGCAATGTCCGGGCAGTTTTCGCAGAACAGTTTGACGGAAAAGTCAGCGCTTGCCACTTCTCCTTTGCGAATGCCCACAGTCAAGAAGTATACTAACACATCCTCATCATCTGTTCCAACTGTTTTTGCAACGTAGGGATAGTGTTCCAAGTAGTAGTCTTTGTCGTAAACTTCTTCGTAGTCGGTGTGATCATAGATGGTATTTTTCACGGTGGCCTCGCCAACATCGATGAGTACTGTGGCTTCGGTTCGGTCTTCGTTGAAGGTAATGTCAGCCACGCCGCCTATACCCATGGATATGTGCATATCCTCAGCGAAACTGCAACCATAACCGGCTGTCAGCACCACCTCATAATAGTAGTGTTGGTCTTCTTCGTAATAGGTGCCGTCGTTGGTGCAACTTACTGACAAAATAGACGTATATCCATAATCTTCCTGTACATATACCACCGGTTCAATGGCTAAGCCCACGTAAGGAGGCTCGATGATAAAGTTGATTTCTTCTACCTCTGCCGTGCCCTTCCATTTGGAAATTTCCATTTCCATATATGCCACTCGTTCCTGTATCCAATCTTCGAAATCCTGCACTTGTTCTTCTGTATCTTCCAAACCATACAGCACCTCGTTCATGCTACGGGAAGCAGCGACTTCTGCTTCGTATTCCGCAAAGGATTTTAGGAAAATTCCTTTTTTCTCTCCGAATAAAATATTTTCCACTGCCGGGCAAATTTGCTCTAGCACACTGTCCTTTACAGCCTGTGCCACCACCGGCACTTTATTAACATAAGCGGAATAAGTGTCTTCCATATAGAAGCCCTCAGTTCCATCGTCACTGAGTTCATAGGTATAATCAAAATCCCAAATCGGGCCAAAATGAATGAGTCCGTCTATCGGAGAAATATAGGAATACACCGAAGAGTAAAATCCATCTCCATTTTGTGTCAAATACTGGATGGCGACGTAATCTGCAAAGGATTCCACATCCAGATATTCTTCTATGGTTGCATCGTTGTCCGGATTCACCCCGCCATTCACAGCTGTCTGATCCAAGGCTTGGTAAAGTTCGCTGACATACGTCACTTCATTTTCTGTAGCATAAGTGGGAGATTCTATGACATATTGCAACCCGCGACTTGTGGTAAAACGACTGATACCACTTTCATAATAAGCCATATCCATCTGCACCAAATAGCCGCTGGTGACGCTGTCCGGCTCTGTGAGGCCACCCACAAATTGGATTTCGTTTCCATATTTATTTTCTCCGGTATCCAGGTAAAGATTATAGGCACCGATGTTTTCCAAGAATTGATTGAGGTTCACTACCGAAACACGTTCGGACATATCCTCTTCGTCCATGTCAATTTCCTGGAACAATGCCGCATCTATGCTGGACAGAAACGTATTCACCAATTTGTTTTTGGTTTCCTGACTTTCAATGTTTAATACATTGCTTGAAATTTCCGGCAATTCCGTCATCAAATAATTGCCGCAATATACGCCATCGTAATAAAGATCTACCCATTCGCAATCTGTGGTGATATCCATCCCAATCTCTTTGGCTAGTTTCAACGTCACCATATTATGCATCAAAGTATCGTCATAAGCATTTGCTAACAAAGCAAAATTGGAACCATCCGTTCCGGTTTGTAACGGATCCTGGGAATCCTTCAGATGTATCTTATAGGATTTTTTGTCGGCATAAGCAGTGGTATTGCCACGAAGTCGTATGGTAGACAATTCCTCTGCACAAATATAAGAGCCGTCAGAGCCCAAGACTAAAATCTCACCGGAAGCTTGATTGCTATGGTCCGGCGTGGCCTCTACGTAGTCTTTTCCATATTTTTCCGCATCTTCACTGGTAATGTAGCAAGAACGAATGCCTGAGGAAACCATGACATGAAGTTCGCTGGTTTCGCTGTTCGTATCGGTACTGCATGTAATTTCCAAGGTGTAAATGTCGTCTTTTTTTTCACTAATCTCTTCTAAATTGATACGCTTGCCGGTTTTGACCGTGTTGCCATTGATGGTAACCACTGCATTTTCCGGTGCCGTATAATGCAACAACAAATTCGTGACATCCGTGCCGGAGGGTAAAAACAGATAGTATTCGTCATCCACCAGCTGGCTGTACACCACAGAGCTGCTATTGCTTTCGTTTCCGTAAAAATAGACCTGCTCTGCGATATTGTAGCTGTCCGTATATATTTCATCGCTCCAGTAAAAAAAGAAGAAAAGCACCACACTAAGAAGTCCTACCAGAAGCAATAAAAGGATTTCTTTTTTTCGTCGAATCATGCTCTTCTTCCTTTACCCACAGAATTTTCTACACAAATAATATTTTGAATAGGTAGTCCTTTGCAGTCCCGGCATAGAAATGGCGTGATAGATGTAATCCGGTAAAAATTCATCGTACTTCACTTCCAACAAATGCTGGCCTACCGGCATGATGGGACGCATAGAAACATAGGAATCTTCCTGGTTTTTCGGTAAAAATCGATCCACTTCCAGGGAAGAGCGCATGTTCATATCCAACGTGATTCGCACATTCCCATCGGGATGGATATAAGGTATGCGGTCGTATTCCACAATGATTTTCGGTCCAAGACCTTGCATCTCCTGCCATAGATAAAACTTGTTCAGCACCGGGTTTTCACTTTGGGAAAAAGCCACCGGATCCCCAGCCATAACCGTTTCGCAAAATGCCCGGTCCACAAGGGCTGATTTTTTCAATGTTTTATCTGCTTCTTTTCTTTTTAATTCCAAACGAATGCGGTCATCCGCTCCGTTGTATATGCGGAGGCGAAACTTTTCTCTGGGGTCCGTTCCGTCCTCATTTGCATAAAAACAAGAATTGTCATAATCATCAAAATAAAGACTACGAATGGTATAATAGCCTTTCTCACCTACGTGAGGATCTAGTGTCATACAATTCTGTAGTCTTATTTTTAATTCTTCCAACTGTTTGCTATCGATTTGATATTTCAGCTCGTGACGATATTTCATCTTATTTGTCCATTTCTTCCAATTTCTTTTCCATCAGGGCCATTTCCTGTGTCATGGTCTTCATCTGATCATTGAGTTTGGACACCTTCGCGGTGAGGCCAAAAATAATCACAATGGAAATAAATACACCCAAGAAAAATAACATATTTACCGGCAATGCAAAGCCAAGTCCCTTTGCCAGAACCTCAAGGATATTTGGAAAAATATCCAAAATCATTAAGATAATCACCATAGCCATCCATACCAAAGAATGACGAATGTCAATTAAGCTGGTTCTAATGGCGTGCACAATGTAAACAAAGGCCAAAACCATGATAATGCCAATAAAAAATCTCATTCTGATATCCATGTTTCGTTCCTCCTATACGCGCTTTCCCGCCATAATGACTGCCAGGCTTACTTTAATCATATAATAAATGGATTTCTTCGGAGAAATTGAGGAAACACCTTCCGTACGTTCATTCATCATTACCGGGATTTCCTTTACTTTTTTTCCCCTCTTCAAAATCTCTGTCACGCTTTCCGGTTCCGGATAATCTCTTGGATAATCCTTTGCGTAGATTTCGATGACATCACGATTACACATACGCATACCGGAAGTAGGATCAGTAATCTTTTGTCCGGTCATGAGTTTGATTAACCAGGTAAAATAACGGATTCCCATACGACGAAGTCCACTGGACTGGAAGCCTTTTTTCTCAATATAACGAGAACCAATAACCATATCCAAGCCTTCTTTGTCTACGGTTTCTGCCATTTGATCCAAGTAAGCTGCATTGTGCTGGCCATCTCCATCGAACTGTACCGCTACGTCGTAGCCATTACGAAAAGCATACATATAGCCGGTTTGCACGCCACCGCCAATACCGAGATTCATAGGCAAGTTAATGACATTGATGCCATTCTCTCTACAAATTTTTAACGTATCATCCTTGGAACAATCGTTCACTACCACGTAATCAAAACTTGGGGCATGATCCTTTACGTCCTGTACCGTTTTTAAAATACTCCCCCGCTCGTTGTAAGCAGGAATTATGACTAATTTTTTCATCTTTTTTCCTAACTGTGTGAGATTGATATACACCTGAGTTTGTGAAATGTACGGCAAATCGTATACACGAAATTGCGAAACTATTATGCCACCTAAGTGGCATATATAATCTGCAAATAAATCCTCTTGGCAAGCAAGCTTGCCAGAAGGATTTTCTTGCAGATTGCTTATGCGGCTATGCCGCATAACAGTTTCGCAATTCCTGCCTTCGCAAACCCAGTGATTATTTGTGTACAAATATTTTCAAATAAATATTCGCAGCGAAGTTGCGAAGTTTACGGATACGTACACTTCTTTGCTTGTCTGCTTCTGTCATGTGGACAGCATCCCCATGCTTATCCAAAAGCATTCTATGTTCTGCCACGTAAATGTCTGTTTTATCACCGGCAATGACTTCTCCGGTGTTGGAATCATTGCGGACGCGGAAGAAGTTTAACGGTTCATGAATAATGAACACATCTCCCTGACATGCCAAACGCACCCACAGTTCGTAGTCCAAAATATATACAAAATCCGTATCAAAATCGCCGAATTCTTCAATCACAGAGCGACGAAAGGTATTGGCAAGAGGTGCACCAAAGTAGTTCTGTGAAAAGAAACCGGCTCTTACGATTTCCTTTCCATTTACCATACCACTTCTCTTGTAACGCTTGTACCAGCCCTTCTTTTTTCCATTCAAATCCACAAGCACCGTGTCACTTTCTGCCAGGACTGCGGTAGGATTCTCAATCAAAGCCTGTACTTCTTTTTCCAAAGCGGTTTCTGCCAATAAATCGTCGGCACAAATCAATTTTATAAATTCACCCTTGCAATGCTTCAGGCAATTATTCCAATTGCCGCTCATTCCAAGGTTTTTCTCATTTTTTACCACACGGATACGTGGGTCATTGATGGATTCAATGACCTCTACCGTATTATCCTTGGACTGGTCATCACAGATGACAAGTTCCAGGTTCTCATAAGTCTGATTTAACACGGACTCAATGGTTTCCGTAATATATGCTGCATTGTTGTATGCCGGAATGCATACACTAACAAGTGGTTTTTCCATGATTTCTCCTTATGCCTGAAGTGCCTTCATGTATTCTTCAATGGCATCATGCCAATCCTTCATCATGAAGTCGCTGGTAAGTTTGATCATATAATTCTCTAAGATAGAGAATGCCGGTCTATCTGCAGAAGCCGGATTCATTTCCTTGTACTGCTTGCTGGTAACATGATTTACCTTGGTCGTCTTTCCTGCTAAACGATAAAACTCTTCTGTGAAGTCAGCCCAGTTGGTATCTCCTTCGCAAGTTGCATGGAAAAGACCATAGTTTTCTGTGTTTTCCAAGAAACGAATCATACGAGCAAGTTCAGAAGCAGAGGTTGGAGAACCACACTGATCACAAACAACACTTACTTCATCATATTTTTCAGTCAAACCAAGCATGGTCTTTACAAAGTTCTTTCCATCTCCGTAAAGCCAAGCTGTACGTAAAATAAAGTAATTCTTTGCAAAAGCCTGTACGAATTTTTCTCCTTCGTACTTGGTCTTTCCATAAGCACTGATTGGGTCCGGAGTATCAAACTCGGTCAAATGCTTTGGATTGTTGCCCGGGAATACATAGTCGGTAGAAACATGAATCATCTTTGCACCGATTTCGGTAGCTGCGATACTTAAGTTTCTCGGTCCGATTGCATTTACACGATAAGCGAAATCCCAATCTTTTTCACATCCATCTACGTTGGTAGCGGCTGCACAGTTGATGATGGTATCCGGCTTGGTCTCACGAGCAAGTGCCATAACCTGTTCTACATTTGTAATATCTAATTTTGTAATTCCATCCGCATCGATAACGTCCGTGCGGATAAATTCTACAGTATCTCCATATTCTTTCTGAATTGCACGGCCAAGCTGACCATTGCATCCTGTTACTAAAATCTTCTTCATGATTTTCTCCTTTTTACACAATGTAACTATTTATAAAAAAATCTGTTTTTCGTTATACGAGTTTCCTTCACACCGTATCTTTTTAAACAAAATTTACGATTGTACGGATTGTATGCTCGAAAGTATATTATTAACAATAACAACGCCCATTGTCAAACCTAAGAATGCAATGCGGTTGTCGATGTTTCTCTTCAAAGTAATAAATTTTCCTCTGAAACAGAAAAGTAAAAACAAAAATGCCGGGGTGAAATATCTACCCTGTATTCCACGAATAGTGGTATTTCCCTGGGTGGTCCAACTGATCAACATGGATCCTGCGGACATGGCAAATAATAACACGAAGCAAATCACAAACCAAACTTTTTGGTTTTTCTTGACATGCACTTCATCTCCATCCACTCTGCTAATGCCCAAGAACATCAAGGCAAATAAGGTGTATGCCCAGAATGGATTGATGGAAATATTTAACCAGCCAAGTGGTCCGGAGAACATTCCCTGGAAATAATAATCTGCATACATAAGCACGGTATTGATGGTCACATAAATCATGTAAATCGGCTGTGTCAGTACCTGTTTTACCGTGTACGGATCCAAGGATTCAGAATAGGACTGTGTCGCGGTCTTCGGCTCAATAATATGAAGTACCTGAAGCAGGTAGGTTAAGGTATTTAAAGCAAAGCTGACTACCATTACTGCCGTCAAAAGTAACATAATTTTTTTCTTTTGCTTCTTGCCACCAAACTGTTCTGCCGGAATCAATAAGGTCAGGAAACAGAAAGGCATATATACGCCACCTTTACAAGGTGCCAGTAAAAACAGCATCACTGCAAGAGCAATGATTTGTTTTCTCTGTAACATTTCTCCGCCATACAACAACTTGAACAAATATGCCATAAAAAGCACTAACATACCGATTGGCATGGCGTCATAGGAATAAGAACAGCACTGCTGGATCACCATCGGGCAAATGGCAAAGACAAATACCGCCGCCTTTCCGATAGGTATGATTTTAATTGCAAGATAAAACAACAGCAAATACAGCAATACACAGAAGAATCGACCCAAATACAGGGTGGTGATTCCGTTCATATTCAGCAATCGTCCCAAGGTAATACCGAGCGTTCCCGGAATGTATAAAATCCAGTTGTCGGATTCCTTGGATTTATTGAATTCCACTAGTTCTGTGGAGGATGGACTACGAAGCAAATTCCAGTGAATGTAAGCCATTTCCTTTAAGGTTGGTGTGGTTTGCAACACTGCAAGGGCTTCCAAATCCGTTTCACGCACATAAATACATTCATTATCCAAGTATTCTGTGGTATTGATTGGTTCCTCAATACCAAGCAAGGCATTGGAATAATAATAAGCGGTCGCATAATGATTCATTTCATCCGGTGTACTTACCGGTGGCAATAGGAAGTTGTACACAATAGCAAAGGTAAATCCTGCCACAAGGAACACTTTTTCCAAACCGGTATGAAGTACGAAAATCATCATATAACCTAAGAACATCATCAAATAAATCAAAATTGCAAATACGCGATAGTAGAATTCCCAGAAATTGTAAAGGTAGCAATAGCCACGAACCAAAATACTGATCTCCGGATCTTCTGCGCCGGTTACAACCGCCTGGGCATAACCATTGGATTTCTTATAAGGGTCTGCATAGATGTAAAGATCCGTATCTTTTCCAAGTTCATCCACGGTGAGTTCCAAACGTAAGGTTTTTCCATTCATACCTTCTAAAATGGTACTCATTCCTACGTTGAGATATTCAATATCATAATCCGTTAAATCCATATCTTCAATTTCAGATACGTCTTTTACGGTCTCTCCCATGAGTTCTCCGGTTTCCACATCATAAAGGCGTAAAGTCAACTGGCCTTCGTTGTCATCGGTATCCGAATCGCAATACAGCATGATACCTGTGGCAATCATCTGATTATTGGAATAAATAAACTCCTGGGTAATGGTCTCTCCCTCTTCCAATAAATAAATGTCTGTGTCGTCATTTTCATCCACCGGGTCGATGGTATAAGCATCCTCTTTTCTCGGAACAATCTCGTTAACATAACACACCCTTGCTCCAATCAGGAACAAGGCTGTCATAACGAGAAGCTGGATAAGATGACGTCGCTTAAAATTGGTGCGGATTGTTTGAAACAATCTTTTCATCTTTTCTTCCTCGTTTCATTTTATAGAGCACATCCCGAAACCGAAATGTGCTCTTTTTTCTTTTCTTACTTTGCCGCCAAACGGTTCAATGCGCTAAACATACTGCGAATGGAAGCTCTGGTAATGTTGGAGCTTACGCCTACACCAAAGGTCACATTGCCGGTGGTATTGTCACGAAGCTCGATATAAGCTGCTGCTTTTGCTTCAGATCCTTGGCTCAATGCATGTTCTGAATAATTTAAAATGGTAACATCCAATCCACTGATTTCAGAGATCAATGCATTCTTTACTGCATTAATCGGTCCGTTACCGGTAGCTTCTGCCAAACGTTCTTCTCCATTGATGCGGAAACGAACCGTTGCAGTCGCTTCATCTCCTTCTTCATCCTCGGTAATCCGAGCTTTTACATATTCATAAGGAGTCTTGACGTCCAGATATTCTCTTGTGAAGTTGTCCATGATTACGGAAGGAGCGATTTCTCCTCTTTCTTCGGACAATTTCTGAATCACATCTGCAAACTCTCTCTGCATTTCCTTCGGTAACTTGTATCCATACATGGATTCCATAACGAAGGCTACGCCGCCCTTTCCGGACTGGCTGTTGATACGAACGATTCCTTCGTATTTTCTTCCCAAATCGGAAGGATCCACCGGAAGATAAGGAACTGCCCAAATGCCGTCATCCTTTTCCTCCATATGCTTGATACCCTTATTGATGGCATCCTGATGAGATCCGGAAAATGCGGTAAATACTAATTTTCCGGCATATGGATGTCTCGGGTCTACTTTCATCTTGCAGCAACGTTCGTAAACGTCGATGATTTCTGTGATATCTTCCAGGTTCAACTTTGGATTGACACCCTGGGTAAACATATTGTAAGCAACGGTTAAGATATCAACGTTTCCGGTTCTTTCTCCGTTTCCAAGAAGAGTTCCTTCTACACGGTCAGCGCCTGCCAAAAGTGCAAGTTCCGTAGCTGCGATACCGCATCCTCTATCATTGTGTGGATGTACGGAAACAATAATGTCTTCTCTATTTTTGAAATGAGAACTCATCCATTCAATCTGATCTGCATAAACGTTTGGAGTGGTCATTTCTACTGTGGAAGGCAAGTTGAAAATGATTTTGTTGTCTGTGGCATGATTCCAAGTCTCCTGTACTGCTTCACACACTTCCAAAGCAAAATCAAGTTCTGTACCGGTAAAACTTTCCGGTGAATATTCCAAAGTCAAATTGCCGTCGTAACGATCCAAACGACTTTTTACCATATTGGTACCATCAATCGCAATCTGCTTGATGGCTTCGCGATCCATATGGAACACAGCTTCTCTCTGTAATGTAGAGGTGGAGTTGTAAATATGGAAAATAATATTTTTAATTCCCTGAATAGCTTCAAACGTACGATCAATCAAGTGCTCTCTACACTGGCAAAGCACCTGTACTGTTACATCATCCGGAATCATATCATCTTCAACCAAGCGACGTAAGAAGTCAAATTCAATCTGTGATGCTGCCGGGAAACCAATTTCGATTTCCTTAAAACCAAGTTTTAGTAACAACTGGAACATCTCGATTTTTTCTTCTACGTTCATCGGCTCAATCAAAGCCTGATTGCCATCACGAAGGTCTACAGAACACCAAGTCGGTGCTTTTGTAATCTCCTTATTTGGCCACTGTCTTTCCGGGTAATTTACCACGGGGGTTCTCTTGTATTTTCTGTAATTCATCATTGTAGTCCACTCTCCTATCTCATGACATAACCACTTTTGCTACTTATTCGCCTAAACCACTTTCCACAATGGCAACCATAGCTGCCAATGCTTCCTCTTCATCGTCCCCATCACACTGAAGGGTAATCTCATCTCCCGTTTTAATACACGCTCCCAAAACGCTGAGTACACTCTTAGCATTTGCTATATTGTTGCCATACATAAAGGTAACTACAGAGCGAAATTTCATTGCTTCTTTGCATAAAATTCCTGCCGGACGTAAGTGCAAGCCCGTAGGATTTTTAATTGTAACTGTCTGACTTACCATACCTGTTCTCCTCGTTTATCTATCATATTTTCTCAAATTTTATAACATGGTCTCTGTAATCAACGCTGCAAGTTTCTTTGCTTCTTCGTCAATCACGGCCTGATCTTTTCCTTCAATCATGACACGTACCAACGGCTCCGTACCGGATGGACGAATCAAGACACGGCCCTCTCCCTTGAACTTCGCTTCCAAAGCTGCGATTGCTTCTGCGATTTCAGAGTATTCCATGTAATCTTCCTTTTTATGATTCGGTACCTTGGCATTGACAAGGGCCTGTGGCAATACCGTCATAATAGATGCAAGTTCTGACAATTTTTTCTTGGTCTCTACCATAACTTTCAATACCTGTAAGGCACTGAGTAAGCCATCTCCGGTGGTATTATCATCCAAGAAAATAATATGTCCACTCTGCTCGCCGCCTAAATTGTAACCGTTTTCTCTCATATTTTCCAAAACATAACGGTCACCGACCTTTGTCTTTTCAATATGGATATTCTGTGCTTCACCCATCAAAGAGAATCCCAAGTTGGTCATAACCGTAACCACGATGGTATCCTTCTTTAACAAGCCTTTTTCTTTCATATGATTTCCGCAGATTGCCATCAATTCATCGCCATCTACGATTTTTCCATTTTCATCGACTGCAAGTAAACGGTCTGCATCCCCGTCAAAAGCCAAACCAACGTCTGCTTTTTCTGCTACCACTCTGGTCTGCAATTCTTCCATATGTGTGGAACCGCAGTTGGAGTTGATATTGGTGCCATCCGGATTGGTGTGGATGGCAATCAAGTTTGCCCCTAAATCCTGCAAGGTTTTTACAGAAGTGTAATGAGAAGCACCTTCTGCACAGTCAATCACGATTTTCAAACCGGACAAATCAAGAGGTACGGTTTTCTTCATGAATTCTACGTATTCATCTTTCAAATCAAAACGATAATCAATCGAACCGATTTCAGAACCGGTTGGAAGGTTCACATCCTTCATATTGTTGGAAATCAACGCTTCGATTTCATCTTCCAACTCATCACTAAGCTTGTAGCCTTCGCCGTTGAAAAACTTGATTCCATTGAATTCCATGGGATTGTGAGAAGCGGAAATCACAACTCCCGCATCCACTTTATGTTTTCTAGTCAAATAAGCAATTGCCGGTGTCGGAAGAACTCCTGCATAAATCGCATTTGCTCCCACGGAACAAATACCGGCCATCAATGCATTCGCCAACATGCCTCCGGAAATACGGGTATCACATCCTACGATAATGGTAGGTTGATGTTCCTGCTCCTTAGTAAGGACATAAGCTCCTGCCTGACCTAATTTCATTGCCAATTCTATTGTTAATTCTTTTCCTGCGACGCCTCTAACGCCGTCTGTTCCAAATAATCTTGCCATAACTTTCCTTTCTTTCGCTTACTCCGTTGTATCGGAAGTAGAGTCTGTAGAAGTGCCGGAATCCAAGGTCGTGCTACCACTGGTGGTGGTAGATGTAGACGCTGTTGTTTCCTGGATGTAAATACTGGTGGTGGCATACTGATAAGAATAGGTACCCTCATCCAAATCCAATTCTACTTCTACATTGTGGGTACCTGCCGAAAGCCCCGCTGCACTTACGGTACCGGTAATACTGCTGGTATCAAGTGCACTTAAATCCGCATCCAAACCAATGATTACTACAGACACAGTGTCGCTTACAAAACTTGCTGTGCTGTTCATCGGTGTATCTACGATGGTCAAGTTGGAGGTAGGCAATTCCACGGTCATGGTGGAAGCCTGCTCAATCTTGGCTGTTACGGTGACATTCTTTTGGCTGGAATCAACCAAAGTCACGCCATCCGGTAAATAAGCAGAAATATCTACTTCAGCAACCACATCTTCTGTGGCGCCATCAATATCAAGTACATCCGCCGGAATCACAATTGAACTCAAGGTGTTGAGGTTCACCGCCTCACCCATGACTTCAATCTCTTCCGGATCAAAAGTGATATCCATTAAATAATAACCATCTGCAGGAGTACCTGTGGTCTCCGCTTCCAAAGTGATGGTCTTTTCGTTCTGTACGCTAACCGATACGGTGACGCTATCCAAATTCATAGACAACTTGCTGGTATCGATGGTGTTGCCATCTTCGTCGTAAAGCGTCGGTATGACACTATCGGAAATATCCGTGGAAATGTTGTCTACCGATACGATTGCTACAACCTTGCTGATCTGTTCTACTACAGAAGCCGGTCCACTCACCTTTAATACGTTTGGTGATGCTGACAAACTGCTGACTACATAGCCATCTGCCGGTTCTCCGGACTGCTGTGTCGTAATAATGTACTGAGATGTCATCAACTCTTCAACTGTAATCTCCACGTACTGGGTACGCTTGGTGATTTCTACCTGACTGCTGTAACGAGTCGCTGTCACATCAATCGGAATCTGGCTCAAATTTTCTACCGACTGCATATCCGCTGTCGCCTTAAAATCAGAGTTGCTCAAATTTCCAATGATGGAACGTTTGGCAGTCACACTGAAATAAACCGTAGAACCATCCACGATTTCGTAGGTGTATCCCTGTTCTTCCAAATAATCTTCATTTTCAATCGTTACAGAACAACTGAACGTCTTTGTCACGTTGGGGTCGTTGATATTTACAACTACCAGCCACAAAATAAAAGCCGCGCCAAGTGCCACAAGTTTCAGTCCTACATTTTCAAAAAGAGAATTACCGATTTTCTTTAACATGACGGAACCTCCTTATGAATCTATTTCCTTTTTCCGGCTTTTTCACTGCATCATTCTGCAAGAAAGTCAACTTTCCTTTCAAGAAATCCGCATCCACATTGCGATATAAAACACCGTTTACAGCAAGTGAAACCTTGCCGTTTTCTTCAGAAACCACGATGGTCATGGAATCTGTCACCTCACTGACGCCCACAGCTGCACGATGTCTGGTTCCCAGTTCTTTGCTAAGCTGCATATTGTCGGATAGAGGCAAATAACAGGTGGCAGAGATTACTCTGTCCCCTCTGACAATCACCGCTCCATCATGAAGAGGTGTATTTTTTTCAAATATATTCAAAAGTAACTGGCTGCTGACAATGGCGTCCACCGGAATACCGGTACGCTCATACTCTGTCAAACCTACATGATTTTCAATTACAATCAAGGCGCCAGTCTTGTCTTTTCCCATTTCATAGCAGGCTTTTACAATTTCATTGACGGTTTTGTCGCTGAATTTCTTTTCATCTTCGTTGTTGAAATTTATAAAACCGGATAATAACTGCTTCTGGCCCAAATCCTCCAAGGCTCTACGCAACTCCGGCTGAAAAATAACCACAAGGGCAACAAGTCCAACACTAAAGGTACGCTCTGCCAACCAGAGGATGGTGTTCATCTGAAGAATCGCTGCCACCAACACAAATAGTACAATCACTAGCAAACCTTTTACCAGATTCCAAGCTCTGGTGTTTTTTACCCAAACCAAAACATGGTAAAAAAGGAAAGCAATGATCAAAATCTCTAAAACGTCGGTAACTGTCACATCCGGAAGGTCTGACCATAGGAAATATGTATTTTTAAAATTTACCACATATGAAAGTATTTGTTCAAAAATGGTAATCACTCCCTCCTACCGCTGGCTTTAAACTTTTTAACCTTTTTCTCCTGTGAAGATACTTTGATCTTTGGTACAGCTTTTACATAATAATAGTAATCATCATCTTCAAACTGTACGGTTTCTGTACGTTTATAGTCCACGTTAAAAAACAAAAACTGAATAATATTGACGCCGGCAAAACTAATAACATTGCCAATGACAAGCCAAATCAACTTGGTAGCATATCCCATGATCAAAAGGCCTGCGAATAAAATAATGAATTCCACTAAGAATCCTGTTAAAATCGCAACACTCCAAGAATGATCCATAGAGGAACGACGGATCAAATAAACCAAAAGTGTCATCAGCATCAATACAAGTAACATTAAAATCATTTCCCGGTTTCCTGTAATCTGGGAAAGTAAAGTGGAAAGTACCGTGGTCGCTGAACTATCTGCACTGGCAAGTGCTGCATCATTTTCACTGATACCTCTCACATAATAACGGATAAAAATACCGCATCCAACGGATACCACTGCTCCCGGTCCATATAAAAGTCCTGCTCCACCGGCTACCAAATATGGTACATGCAGCACAGAACCTAATACCGTGAGAAGTGTCAAGTAAGTTGTCTTTGGTGCAAAACGCAAATACAACAAAATAATAACCAAAAACAGTAACGCACTGACTGCAAACACCTCAGTAGACAAGGCATATAAGTCGCCCAGTACGACAATTCCTAAAATATACAATGTGACATTTTGTGGTAAAAAGGCACATAACAACGCCAATACCAATGTAACCGGGATAGAACTAATGGATGACATATATCCAAGTTCTACTCGTATTACCAGGAGTGTTAAAAAAGCAACAAAAAACTTGGCACAAGGCTCAATGACTCTTCCATACTCCCCATAGATTTGTTTCGCTTTTTCTTTCCATTCCAATAAAGTGGTCATGCATTTCCTCCGGTAGGTCTCGTCTGTTGTTCTTCTTTTTCGTAAATCTTTTCCAACAAAGACAGTCTTTGATACATTTTACGAAGTTTCTTTCTGCCTGCGGTATATCTCGTATGATAGACAACAAAAGTCACCAACAAATAAATGCCCATAAAGAGCAAATACCATAGCAAATACACTCCGATAATTCCTCGAAGATTACTGAAATCCAAAGAATAAAGTAGATCTTCCAGTCCATCTGTCAAAAGAAGTCCGGACAGCAAAAGAAAAGCGAAAGTTCCTGTAAACACGCTAATTATAATGTGCTTACTGACATAATCGCTTCTGTAGTACTCTGCCATTGGAAGGCATTCCTGCATTTCTTTGTCTTCGAATATTTCCATTTTTGTCATGAGTTTCACATGTTGCTCATTTATCATGTTTTATCCAACCTAACTATCGTTATTCTGACAAAAAGTCATACTTCTACATGCTAAAATATTTTAACACACAAAAAAGGACTACACAAGTAACAGGAATGGACTTCCTATTGAAATGTGTGGTCCTTTTGCTTTTCTAAGTCATTTTAAAGTAGATTATTTATCCAAGAATCTCATACGATCTCTTTCACGATCTTTCTTCTTCGGAGCTTCTACCTTTGGTTTATTGATAGCTGTAGAGAGATTATTGGACATCTCTGCCTTACACTGATCACAGAATCTTCCGCCCTTAATCATCTTTCCACAGTTTTCACATTCGATACCGAATGCAGAATCCTCTGAGAACACCAAACGTTCTTCACGAATCCACTGCTTAATCTGTTGCACGCTAACTTCGTTCTTTTCAGAAATCTCTTCAATTGAAGCATTTTTATTGTCCCAAACGTAATCACGCACCTCGATAAACTTTTTCTCGAGTGCATCCACACATTCCGGACAAATCTGCGGTCCTTGCAGATAATTAAAAAGTCTACCGCAATTTCTACAATTTCTAACGTCCATTCCTTTGCCTCCTGAAAATGATATTAAAAAAGCAGTTATCCATCTTCTCCGGTACAAATCGAAAGGAAGTACACAGTGGAATATCCTGCTCTTTGTAAAGCCAAACTGATGGCATCTACAGTGCTTCCCGTGGTGTAGATATCATCTACAACCAATATTCTATTATTATATTTTACATGATTTTTCGTTATATGAAAAGCATTTTTCACATTTGCAGTACGCTCCTGCATTTGCAGACCCTTCATAGGCTTGGTATCCTGCACACGCCGCACCAGTTTTCGCTCCACCGGAATCTGCAGTAATTTCCCCAATTCTACAGCAAAATCCTCTGCTTGATTGTACCCACGTTTTCTCTTTTTCTTGTGGTACATAGGCACCGGAACAATCAAAGTAATTCCTTGTCTTTTCACCCAATCACCGTACCGTCTCACGGCTTCCTCTGCAAAAATCTCTGCATAGGCGCGTCTCTCACTATACTTAAACCTGTAAAGCGCTACTTTCGTCTCTCCTTTATACAGCATCACTGCTCGCCCCGCCAGAAAATAATGCTTTTTCAATCTACAATCCATGCAGAATTCCTTTGTCTCATCATCCACCGGTTTCCCACATCGTTTACAGATGGGCTCTTGGATAAATGTCACTTTCGGCAAACACTCCGGGCAGATCCGAATAGCATCTTTCGGGAGTTCCTGGAGAAGATCATCGCAAATCGGACATCGACTCGGAAATACAACTTCCGCGATTATTTTGCAGCAAGATGTTACGAGGGCGCGAAGGGTTTCGTATGCAACATGATAGTTCACTACTCTATGGCCTTTCCCTTATCTCTCTCAGGATAGTCATGATATGTGTATGCTTTATACCTAATCTATGCGAGTTCCTCAGATGTTTGTGGTTTAGATTATTGTTTATAGGAGTTCCTCTTGATGTTTCTTCGTCGAGTCGCTTCCGCTTCGTATTTTCTAGTCGCGTTACTAAGTTCACTTCGTTCACTAAGTAACGACTGAAAATAAAACTCTCCTCCAGAAACACTCAAAGGAACTCTTCACCACGCTATGCAACAATCATCAGAGGAACTCGAATTTACGCTATGTAACAAACATAAGATAATCCTCACGCCACTCATGTAACCTAGATAATGAAAAGACATTTCATTTTCTCACTGAGTTCCTCTTGATGTTTCTTCATACTACAAATCAAATTCCAACAGGCGATCACACAAACCGGAATATCTTTTTTGTTCCAAGGTATTTTCCACCATTTGCTGGAAGGTTTTTTCGTCACCTACACACACAACGCATTTTCGCGCACGGGTTACGGCTGTATACAAGAGGTTGCGATTCATCAGCATACGCGGGCCACTCAAAAGCGGAAGTACCACTGCCGGGTATTCGCTACCCTGGGATTTATGGATTGTTACGGCATAGGCCAATTCCAAATCATCCAATTCCTTGAAGGGATATTCTACAGTCCGTCCTTCATCGAATTCTACGGTAACAGTTTCTGTATAATCATTGATTTTTTTCACGATTCCCATATCGCCGTTGAAGATACCGGTGCCGGCATCCACAGCAATTCCATATTTCGAACGAATTTCCCAGACCAATTGATAATTGTTGCGGGTCTGCATGACCTTATCTCCTTCGCGGATTATGCCGTCTCGTAGCTCACGTTCTTTTTTCTCCGGAGAAGCCGGATTCAAATATTTTTGCAAAATCACATTGGCACGTTCCACTCCAAGGGCACCTTTTCGCATAGGCGTCAGCACTTGAATATCAAACGGTGTGGCATCCACGTATCCGGGCAATTTTTGTTTTACCAATTGAAGCACTACGTTTAAAATCACATCCGCATCGTAGCGTTTTAGGAAAAAGAAGTCCTTGCTCTTGTTATCGAGGACAACCTCCTCCCCATCATTGATTTTATGAGCATTTAAAATAATGTCACTCTGCTGCGCCTGACGGAAAATACGCGTCAGTTCCACTACATGAAACTTTTGGCTGGCAATCAAGTCCTTTAGGACAGAACCTGCGCCAACACTCGGCAACTGATTCACATCACCCACCAAAATCAAGCGGGTTCCTGTAACCACAGCCTTTAATAAGGAGTTCATTAAACTCAAATCCACCATAGACATTTCATCTATGATAATCACGTCCACTTCTAGCGGATTCTTTTCATTTTTTTCAAAATAATTGCCATCTGTCACGCCGCCATTAATTTCCAGCATACGATGAATGGTTCTGGCTTCGTAGCCCGTCATTTCACTCATACGTTTCGCCGCACGTCCCGTAGGTGCCGCCAGGAAAATATCCATACCTTCTAAATCGAAGTACTGAATAATCGCGTTGATTGTGGTGGTTTTTCCGGTACCGGGTCCACCGGTCAAAATAAAAATACCGTTTCTCGCTGCTTCTTTTACAGCGTCGGCCTGTTTTTCATCCAGCTCCATACCGGTCTTTTTTTCTATCCGACGGATTTGCTGTTCCAGCTCAATATCCGGCACGTCATAAGAAATATCAAGTCCCATCAACATGGCAGCCACATTGGATTCCATATTAAAATAAGGGCGACTATAGATCTGGGTCATTTCCTCTGTCTCTCGGAAAACAATTTTTCGATCCACAGCCAAATCCATATAGTTTTTTTCAATCACATCCCCAGGAACTTGGAGCAGTTCCGCTGCTTTTTCCGTCAATTCCTCTTTGGGTAAAAAAGTATGTCCATCCAAAGCCGCCTGATTCAAGGCATAGACAATTCCACTTCGTACACGGAAGTCCGCATCCGTATGAATCCCCACTTTGGACGCAATTTCATCTGCAATACGGAAACCAACACCTTGTACATCTTCTGCCAATCGGTAAGGATTTGTCTGCAGAATGTTGTAAATCTGTTGTCCGTATTGATTGTATATTTTTACTGCTAAATTTAGCGTAATTCCATATTGTTGCAAATAGATCATCGCTTGGCGAAGTTCTCTTTTTTCGGATACCTGATCAGAAATTTCCATGGCTTTTCGCTCAGAAATCCCTTTGATCTCTACGAGACGCTCCGGTTCTTCTTCCATAATGCGAAACGTATCGGTACCAAATCTTTTTACAATGCGCTTTGCCAAAGCCGCACCGATTCCCTTGACCGCTCCGGAACCAAGATATCGTTCGATTGATTGCGCGTCTTCCGGCTCAGATTCTCGATAGGAATTGATGGAAAACTGCGTCCCATACAACGGGTGCTCTACATATTCCCCTTCCAATTCCAGGGTTTGCCCATCTGTAAGCATCGAAAAAACTCCGGTACAGGTGATTTCTTCCTCTTCCGAAACAAATTCAAAAACACTATATCCATTTTCAGCATTTCGATAAATGACATGCTGTATATATCCTTTTAAAACTTCCATTCCAAATCTCCGGTTCTACAAACTACCTGCATATTTTAACGCGAACCGCGTTGGCATGTAAAGTAACGCATTTTGAATTTCTAGAGATTCCCCTCTCTTAAGCTCGCATAAAGGGGCAAGAAATTTTTAAGTCTTTGAATTTAGAAGTCCGCCTTAAGATTGTTATATGCTGCAAACAAAGATTTATATACCTCCCAATACTGCGGTGATATATCATTGTTTGAAAATAAAAATGGCTCCCCAAACATCTTTATTTGCTCTCTTGAATTTTCCTTTCTTGCAACGGAAAATAATGGGTCAATATGCGGTTGATTCGTTCCTGCAGATAGGGAACCCTCTCCGCTTCCAAAGTAAAAATCACGTCCTCACCCAAAAATAATCCGGCATTCTCATATTCTCCCTGACGCATTGCCAGCAATTCCAGATTGTCTTTCGGTCCACGATCTCCACAATGTTCCCAATAGTATTCCTTCCTGGTTTTCACATTTAAAACTGTGAAATCCGGATGTACCACAAGGTCTTGATTCAGTTGTAATGGTTTTTCATAAAAATAAGGTATTCCGCACCGATACAGTGCATTTGCGATGAATAATTCAGATTTTGTACGAACCCTCTCTCCCTGGATTGTACGATAAATGCAATCTTCTCTGTGATAAGAATTTGCACGAAAGCTCTGGCTTTTCCAAGTTTTGACGTATTCTTCATCTGTCTGCCAATAGGAATTTACCAATTCCTGACGATTCGGATGAAGCTCTTCATAGACATCTTCCGGTAAAGTCTTGGGATAATTTCTCAATGTCTTTTCCACTACGCGCATCTCTTTCTCTGCAGCATCCAACATGCGCTGATAATACTCACGAGTTGCTAACTCATAAGCCATCTTTTCGTCATCCTTTTTAATATAGGTGCCTTTTCGGTCACCTTCAAACAAACGAAAACAACGATAACTATCCCGATATCGCTCCACACGAATTTTTCCTTCCGGAAGAATTGCTACTTTTTCCGATAGTTCTTCTTTTAATTCTTGCAATTCCTCTTTACGTCCTTGTAAAACCATAACTGTATTCTGTCTCCGCACCTTCAGTCACCTCATTCAGCCAGTTTCCTTGAAAAATCGAATCGAACTATTTTTGTACAACTTGACCTAAGTCCTGTATAAATTATATTTGCTTTTGTCACTTTTATCAACCGAATTCTCCCATTTTACGCTGTTTTGTGAGTTCCGCCTTATATTTATGCACCACTTTTTTCACTTTGTTGTGCGTTCCCCACAAGACACCTTGCCGGATTGTTGGTTCAAATTTATACTTTTCATTTTTTCACCCACATTCTACCGGAAATCCCACTGAAAAAAAACGTAAAAATCCCCCGAAAGAGAGATTGCATACACTGTACAAAAATGCTGCGACCTCACTTCGAAGGATTCTATTACTAATTTGTTAATATCTTCGCCGCTGCTATTTCTCAGAAGCCGTGGATTTCTTTGACTGCTTTAGATATTTCTTTAAGAACTGGCCGGTGTAGGATTTCTTCACCTTCGCCACTTCTTCCGGTGTACCTTGTGCAATGACGGTTCCACCGCCGTCTCCGCCTTCCGGTCCCATATCGATGATGTAGTCTGCTGTTTTGATTACATCTAAGTTGTGCTCAATCACTACAACGGTATTGCCATTTTCTGCCAAACGATGCAGGATTTCTACCAACTTCTTGACGTCTTCGAAATGCAATCCAGTTGTAGGCTCATCCAAAATATAAATGGTCTTTCCTGTGGCTCTCTTGGATAATTCTGTAGCCAGTTTGATACGCTGTGCTTCTCCTCCGGACAATTCCGTAGAAGGCTGTCCCAATTTTACATAGGAAAGTCCTACATCATATAAAGTCTCAATCTTTCTACGAATGGATGGTACGTTTTCAAAGAAAGTCAAGGCTTCTTCTACGGTCATATCCAACACATCATAGATATTTTTTCCCTTATAATACACGTCCAATGTCTCACGATTGTATCGCTTTCCACCACAAACTTCGCAAGGCACATAGACGTCCGGCAAGAAATGCATTTCAATCTTTAAGATTCCATCTCCGGAGCATGCTTCGCAGCGGCCACCCTTGACATTGAAACTGAAACGTCCTTTGCTATAACCCTTTGCCTTTGCATCCGGAGTCCCAGCAAATAAGTCACGAATCAAATCAAAGACACCGGTATAGGTCGCCGGATTGGAACGTGGCGTACGTCCAATCGGAGACTGGTCAATATCAATGACTTTGTCCAACTGTTCCAGGCCTAAGATATCATCATGGTCTCCCGGAATGGTTCTGGCATGATTCAAATCCCGTTGTAAATGCTTGTAAAGAATTTCATTGGTCAATGAACTCTTTCCGGAACCGGAAACACCGGTAATACAGGTCAAAACTCCAAGCGGAATCTCCACATCAATGTTCTTTAGGTTGTTCTCTCGGGCACCCTTTACCACAATGGTACCGGTGGGTTTCCGACGTTTTTCCGGTATTGGAATAAATCGTTTTCCACTCAAATAAGCACCGGTAATGGAATTAGGGTTATTCATAATTTCTTCTGCGGTACCGGTAGCCACCACTTGTCCACCATGTTCTCCGGCCATAGGTCCAATATCCACAATGTAATCAGCTGCACGCATGGTATCTTCGTCGTGCTCTACCACCACAAGGGTATTTCCTATGTCACGCAGATGCTTCAAGGAAGCAAGCAACTTGTCATTGTCTCTCTGATGTAAACCAATACTTGGCTCATCCAAAATATACGCTACACCTACCAAACCGGAACCAATCTGTGTCGCCAAACGAATACGCTGGGCTTCTCCTCCGGACAAAGTACCGGTAGCTCTGGATAAGGTCAAATAATCCAATCCCACATCTACCAAGAACTGGACTCTGGCACGAATTTCTTTTAAAACACGCTCTCCAATTTTCTGCTGTTTGCTGGTAAGTTCTAAGTGATCCAACCAATCCAACAACTGCATAATCGGGAAGCTTGTCACTTCATGTATATTCTTATCTCCCAATGTCACGGCCAAAGAGGACGGCTTTAAACGCTGTCCATGACAGGACTCGCAAGGAGTAATACGCATAAATTCTTCATACTGCGCTTTGGTGCTTTCGGAAGAAGTCTCACGATAACGTTTCTGTACGTTTTTAATCAACCCTTCAAAGGCAATATCATAATCTCCTACTCCGCGCTGTCCTACATAGTGAACCACCACGCTCTTGCCGTCGGTACCATGAATCAACATATGGCGCACTTTTTCCGGCAAATCCTTGTAAGGAGTATCCAAACTAAACTTGTATTCTTTGGCTAACGCTTTCAACAAAGCATTACTAAAGCTGCCATCCGAATTGCTGGACTGCCACCCCATAACCTGGATGGCACCCTCATTGATGCTCAGCTTCTTATCCGGAATCATGAGATTTTCATCAAACTCCATCTTGTAGCCCAGTCCAAAACAAGCCGGGCATGCACCGAAGGGATTGTTGAAAGAAAAGCTTCTAGGCTCAATCTCTTCAATACTAATCTCACAGTCCGGGCAAGAAAAACTCTGGGAAAAATGAATCTCCTCTCCACGTACCACATCGATAGTAGCCAAGCCCTCTGCCAACTGCAACACGTTTTCCAAGGAATCTGTCAAACGTTTTTCAATGCCGGGCTTTACTACCAAACGGTCTACAACGATTTCAATGTTGTGTTTTACATTTTTCTCTAATTTGATGTCATCCGACAAATCATAAAGATTGCCGTCCACACGTACACGGACATATCCGCTACGTTTTGCTTTTTCAAATAATTTCTGGTGCTCACCCTTGCGGCCACGTACCACCGGTGCAAGCACTTGGATTCTGGTGCCTTCCGGAAGTTCCATCACCTTATCCACCATCTGATCTACAGACTGCTTGCTAATCTCTCTGCCGCAATTGGGGCAATGAGGGATCCCTGCTCTGGCATAAAGCAAACGGAAATAATCGTAAATTTCCGTCACCGTACCAACGGTAGATCTAGGGTTGCGGTTGGTAGATTTCTGATCAATGGAAATAGCCGGTGGAAGTCCCTCGATGGAGTCTACTTCCGGTTTTTCCATCTGTCCCAAGAACTGTCTCGCATAAGAAGACAAGGACTCCATGTATCGTCTCTGACCTTCCGCATAAATCGTATCAAAAGCCAAGGAGGATTTGCCGGAACCACTGAGTCCGGTCAAAACTACAAACTCATCTCTTGGAATATCGATATTAATTCCTTTTAAATTGTGTTCTTTCGCTCCGCGAATTTTAATGTATTTTCTGGTTACTTCACTCATTTTTAACCTCTATAAATCTCGTAACATTTCTTTTAACTCGATCATCTGATCACGCAGCTGTGCAGCCATTTCGAAATTCAACTCTGCCGCTGCCTTCTGCATCTTCTTTTGCACTTCCTTTACAAGCTTCTCCAGTTCTCCCTTGTTCATGGATTCCGGATCCTTCTTGAAATTCAGTTCTTCTTTGGCCACCTTCTTGGAAATGGAAATCAAATCTCGTACAGACTTTTGAATCGTCTGTGGGGTAATACCATGGGCTTCGTTGTAAGCCTGCTGTACCGCGCGACGGCGCTCCGTCTCCTCAATGGCTTCCTTCATAGAATCTGTCATATTGTCTGCATACATAATGACACGCCCTTCACTATTACGGGCTGCACGACCAATAGTCTGAATCAAAGAAGAACGAGAACGCAAGAATCCCTCTTTATCTGCATCCAAAATCGCCACTAAGGTAATCTCCGGAATATCCAAACCTTCTCGCAGCAAGTTGATACCGACCAAAACATCAAAGACATCCAAACGCAAATCTCGAATAATCTCTGCACGTTCCAACGTATCAATATCAGAATGCAAGTATTTCACACGCACACCGACTTCCCGCAAGTAATCGGTCAAATCCTCTGCCATTTTCTTGGTCAAGGTAGTAATCAAAACCTTGTGATGCTGATCAATCTCCTTATTGACCTCAGACAGTAAGTCATCAATCTGCCCTTCAATAGGTCGCACACTGATTTCCGGATCCAACAGTCCTGTCGGACGAATAATCTGCTCTACGCGAAGGAGCTCATGCTCTTCTTCATATCTACTCGGGGTCGCAGAAACAAATAACATCTGGTCAATTTTGCTTTCGAACTCTTCAAAATTCAAGGGACGATTGTCCAAAGCGGAGGGCAAACGGAACCCATAATCAATCAAGGTCTGTTTTCTGGAAAGATTGCCGTGATACATACCACCAATCTGTGGAATGGACATATGAGACTCATCCACGATAATCAAAAATTCATCCGGGAAGAAATCCATCAGCGTATGGGGTGTGGCCCCCGGCTCCAAGCCTGCCAACTGTCTGGAGTAATTTTCAATGCCACTGCAAAATCCCGTCTCACGCAGCATTTCGATATCGAAATTGGTACGTTCTGCGATACGCTGCGCCTCAATCAACTTATCTTCGCCTTTAAAATAATCCACACGTTCTTTTAACTCCGCTTCAATCTCATCACAGGCACGTTTCATCTTTTCCTGCTGCACCACATAATGGGACGCCGGAAAAATAGAGATATGATTCATCTCATTTAAAATCTCACCGGTCAAGACATTGATCTCCACAATGCGGTCAATTTCATCTCCGAAAAATTCCACACGGAATGCAGTCTCTCCACGGTCTGCTGGGAAAATCTCCACCACATCTCCGCGCACGCGGAAGGTACCTCGATGGAAATCCATATCGTTTCGTGTGTACTGAATATCAATCAACGCGCGAATCACGTCATCTCTGTCTCGCTCCATCCCCGGACGTAGAGATACCATCATGCTCAGGAAATCCTCCGGATCACCCAATCCATAAATGCAAGAAACAGAGGCAACCACAATCACGTCCTTGCGTTCCATCAAAGCTGCGGTAGCTGACAAACGTAACTTGTCAATCTCGTCATTGATCGAAGAGTCTTTGGCAATGTATGTATCTGACTGAGGCACATAAGCCTCCGGCTGATAATAATCGTAATAAGACACAAAATACTCTACGGCGTTTTCCGGAAAAAACTCCTTCATCTCGCCGTATAACTGCCCTGCCAAAGTCTTGTTGTGACTGATAATCAAGGTGGGCTTATTCAGTTTTTGAATAATATTTGCCATGGTAAAGGTCTTTCCGGAACCGGTAACCCCCAGTAATGTCTGAAACTGATTCCCTTCCTGAAACCCTTTTACCAATGCCTCAATAGCCTGAGGCTGATCCCCTGTAGGCTCAAACTGTGAATGTAATTTAAATTCCATATCTATATCATCCTCGTCTCCGAACTCTAGAGTAAAAGATACTGTGCTGCATATATCCGAAAGATTCTATATCATAGAAAAAACTCCCTATGGTAGAAAAAATGGTATACTTCGTTTCCGTAAGTATACCATTTCATTTTTTCTTTGTCTATCTTTTTTCGAACATTTGTTCCTATTTCATGTCTTCTGCAATGGCATCTGCAAGCGCCAAGAGTTCTGCTTCCTGAGAAGTTTTCAAAGAAGATTTAAAGGTCAATTTGGTATCCAAGACCTTCATATCCTTCATGCCTTCCACCAATTCCTGCATTTGTTTTGCAGTCGCCGGTGCCCAAGTCCCGTTTTCCATAAATGCAACGGTCTTTTTCTGCACTGCCAAAGCTTTCATATCTGCGAATAAATTCTCCATGATTGGGTAAATGCCTCCATTATAAGTCGGAGATGCAAATACCAAATGACTTACTCGGAAAATTTCACTAATCATCTCCGAAATGTGGCAATTGCTGACATCCATAACGCGAATCTTTTCCACACCTCGTTTTGCCAAATCTCCTGCTAAAGCATCTGCCGCACTTCCGGTATTTCCATACATGGTTGCATAGAAAATCGTAACGGCTTTGTCTTCTGCTTCATAGGTACTCCATTTTTGATATTTTTCCATAAAATAGGCAATATTTTCTCTCCAAATCGGTCCATGCAAAGGTAAAATCATCTGAATATCCAAAGGTGCTGCCTTTTTCAACAGGGTCTGAACGGAAGTACCATATTTTCCAACAATGTTGGTGTAGTATCTTCTGGCATCATCCAGCCAATCCCGATCAAAATTCACCTGATCTGCAAAAATATGACCATCTAAAGCGCCGAAACTGCCAAACGCATCTGCGGAAAAAAGAACCTTTTCTGTAGATTCATAAGCCACCATAACCTCCGGCCAGTGCACCATAGGTGCCATTACAAAAGTCAAAGTGTGCTTTCCAAGAGAAAGGGTATCCCCCTCTTTTACCTCTACTTTTTTGCCTTCCAAATCTATGGCAAAAAACTGCTGAATCTGCGCAAACGTCTTGGCATTTCCTACCACCTGCACATCCGGATAGCGAAGTAAAATCTCAGCCAAGTTTGCGCAATGGTCCGGTTCCATGTGGTTCACAACCACATAATCCAGCGCACGTCCCTGCAGAGCTGCCTCTACATTTTCAAAAAACTGTGCAGATACGGCTGCATCCACGGTGTCCATCAAAGCGGTTTTTTCATCTAAAATCACATAGGAATTGTAGGATACACCTCTTGGAATTGGAAAAATATTTTCAAAAAGTGCTAATCTTCTATCACTTGCTCCCACCCAATAAATGTCGTTTGTTACATTTTGTATGTTTCTCATAAGCGCTTCTTCTCCTTTATTTTTTCAAATCACTCTTTTTCTATTATAACATATCTCTTCTGTTGTTCTATCAAACATGTTCGCAACAAGAAAGAATGTCGCATGCGACATTCTCGCGCCAAGCGCGGTTGCATTTATGCAACATTTACATCTCGCGCGCGTGCGCTTCCATAGCGGAGCGCTTTTTTATATAATAAGAAATTCGAAGGAATTTCTTATTATACAAAAAAAGTGCGGCACATGCCGCACTTTCTATTTGTTCT
>JAZOTM010000022.1:0-21305 GCA_045657625.1 Lachnospiraceae bacterium | reverse complement strand
GATAATAAAACTGCTCAAGGGCTCTATAAAAAAATGGGTTTTGAAGAATGGGGACGACTTCCTAATGCATTTATACTTGATGATGGAAGTACCCTTGATGAAATCACTATGTATAAGGCTATATAGTATAAAATCCAGTTTACTATGCTTAGGCAGATTCAGATTCTTGAGGGCTAAGGAATAAGATTTTTCTTGAGATTGTGCCAACACTGTCGGCACAATTTAATCTGTATCGAACAAAAATGCGGAATCCGCAAAAATGTCGATTAGAGTATTGAATAAGCTATTCTTGTGATGTATAATTCTATTGAACAAAAATGCGGATTCCGCATTTTTGTTCAATAAGTAATGAGGTGGAACAATATGGAAATACGCAGAGATATATATTTGAATAAGCTTATTTCAAAAAAGCATAACGGACTAATTAAGGTTGTAACAGGAATGCGAAGATGTGGAAAATCATACCTTTTATTTAATCTTTTTAAAGAGTATCTGGTAAATGAAGGAGTTAATGAAAACCATATTATTGAGATTGCATTTGACTCTTTTGAGAATAGAAAGTATCGAGATCCTGAAGTTTTATTTCCATATCTAATGGAAAAAATCGCTGATAATGAAATGTATTATGTTTTATTAGATGAAGTTCAGATGCTCGATGATTTTGAATCAGTTCTTAATAGCCTCGGAAGAAAGAAAAATGTGGATGTATATGTAACGGGAAGTAATGCTAAGTTTCTGTCAAAAGATATTATTACTGAATTTCGTGGACGTGGGGATGAAGTTCATATGTATCCGTTAACATATAGTGAATTTATGAGTGTATATGACGGTGACAAACAGGAAGGTTGGAGGGATTATGTGCTGTTCGGTGGAATACCGCTTGTGCTAGGCTTTGAAACGGCTGATCAAAAATCTGATTTTTTAAAATCTCTATTTGAGGAAACCTACATTTCTGATATTACTGGAAGGAATAATATACGAAATAAGGCAGAGTTAGAAGAACTTCTGAACATTTTATCCTCAGCAATTGGATCGCTTACGAATCCAAGCAAGTTATCTGCGACATTTAAAAGTGTTAAAAACAAGACTATAAGCAAAGATACCATAATCAAATATATAGATTACCTTAAAGATTCATTTCTTATTGATAGTGCAATTCGATATGATATCAAGGGTAAAAAATACATTAATACTCCATCGAAGTATTATTTTACAGATCTGGGACTTAGAAATGCGAGACTTAATTTTAGACAGGTTGAGGAGACTCATGCAATGGAAAACATTATATTTAATGAATTAAAAGTTCGTGGATATAATGTGGACGTTGGTGTTGTTGTGATGAATGAAGTTGACAAAAATGGTAAGAAGATTCGAAAACAGTTGGAAGTGGATTTTGTCTGCAACAAAGGTTCAAAGAGATTTTATATTCAATCAGCCTATGCGTTGCTTGATAAAGAAAAGATGGAACAGGAACAACGCTCACTAGTGAATACAGGCGATGGATTTAAAAAAATTATTATTACAAAGGATGCTGTGGCACCGCTTTATAATGATGAAGGTATATTGGTAATGAGCGTTTATGATTTTCTTCTAAATCCAGATAGCATGGAAATCTAACTGAATACTATAACTTAGTGTCAGCTCAGGATTAGATTAATCCTGATGCTGGCGTTTTTCTTTGTAAGAGTTCACATTATGTGTACTTTATGTCCACATTTGCGCTAACGATTCATAGGCGCATTCCAATTAGAATTAAACATGTAAAGAAGTTACGAAGCAGCGCGCAGCTTAGTGACATAAACACAACTGAATATAGGAAAATCAGCATCAATAGCAAGAGAAGTCTTTGGAGTAACTTAGTTAGATGATATAACCGCAGCAAAGAAGGGAATTACGCTTATGATTGTTGAATCATTTCGGTTCACTTTCAAAACTGAAATAATTTGCTGATTTTGAAAGATACTGATATAATGTTTTCAAAAGAATAAAAATTTTTGAGTTTTGAAAGTGAGAAAGTATGAAGACTATCGAACGAAAAAAATATTTGAATAGACTTATTCGATTAAGAAATACTCCTGATATTAAGATAATAACAGGTTTGAGGCGTTCTGGAAAATCAGAATTAATACGTGCATATATGGGCTGGATTCGCAAGAACGAAGATGCAAATATAATATATATTGATTATGCAGATTTAAAATTTGAAGATTTAAAAGGCTATAAGGATCTATATAATTACTGCGAAAAACTTTATATTGATGGTAAGTCTAACGTTATTGTCGTCGACGAGGTTCAAATGTGTGATAAATTTGAGCTAGCTATTAATAGTTTATACAATAGTCGTAAATATGATATCTATATTACTGGTTCAAATGCATTTTTGCTAAGCTCAGATTTATCTACATTATTTACAGGAAGATTCGTAGAAATCCCGGTTTATCCTTTTAGTTTCTCTGAATACTGTGAGTATTACGGTTATGATTTTAATACAGCAGATGTTTTAGATTCATATGTTATGAATGGTGGATTGGCGGGCTCTTATGTATACAGCGAAAAAGAGGATCAGACATCATATATAAAGGATGTTTATACTACAATTATCAAACGCGATCTCGTAGATAAATATGGAATTAAGGAAGAGGCATTGCTGGATTCATTGACGGATTACATGATGGACAATATTTCTAATCTTACATCTGCCAGTAAAGTTAGTAATGTTTTTAAGCAAAATAAGGTTGAGACAAATCATATTACTATTGGCAATTATATGAAATATCTGTGCAGTGCTTTCATGTTCTATAAAGTAAAGCGATATGATATACGAGGGAAAAAGTATTTAGAGACATCGGACAAATATTATCTTAGTGATCTAGGTTTTCGATATGCGATGCTAGGAACAAGGAATATGGATTATGGCAGGGCATACGAAAATATAGTTGCACTAGAATTGCTTAGACGAGGATATGAGATTTATGTTGGAAAGCTCTATCAAAAGGAGGTAGATTTTGTTGCTATGAAGCAAAACGAAAAGCTGTATATCCAAGTATCCGATAATATTTCTGAAGAATCTACGTTGGAAAGAGAATTAGCACCGTTACGCGCAATTAAAGATGCATATCCAAAAATAGTAATCGCTAATACAGGACATGATGACTACGATATTGAAGGTATAAAAGTGCTGGATTTAACAAGGTGGTTATTTAAATGATTGGAGAGTGCAAAAAGTGTCGTAGTTAACAGCCCTATTTTTTGAAAGCCATACTTTAAAAATATAGTGCGAGATAATCGGAGAAATTGAATGTCGGTCTTGTGGCTTTTTCACCTATGGCAAATGGGCTGCTAACCGGCGCTTATAATGCCTCGTCTACATTTGATGCAAAATTGGATTATCGCAGTAATATGCCTCAGTTCAAGCCCGAGGCATACGAGGCCAATTAGCAACTTTTGGAACTTGTAGGGAAGACTGCTAAAGAGCACAATGCTACTTCTGCACAAATCTCGCTGGCATGGATGCTCTGCAAGAAGCCATATATTGTACCGATACCAGGAAGCCGTAAGGAGGAACGTATTCTTGAAAACGGAAAGTCAGCCGATGTGAAACTGACTGTTGAGAAAGTTGCAGCGCTTGACGCGGCACTTGACCATATTCCTATGTCAGAGGTATTCGGTGGCTCCAAAGTGAAAAATAAATTGTAAGACTGGAGAGACAGTAATAAGACGAACTTTTAATACGTCGGATGCTACGAAGCTGGCAAAAACTGTGAAATTAGAAGAGGAGCATTGATATGGAGAATTACGAAATCGTAAAAATTGATGAGAATTCCTGGAGAATAGAGGATACCGGTGTGCGTTTTTTCTGCTTACCGGAAGCGAGAGAGCTTTACTTATCGACTCGGGAATGAGAGTCAGCAATGCAAGAGATATTGCTGTAGGTCTTACAGAGTTGCCCATATCTTTGCTGAATACTCATGCTGACAGAGACCACATAGGAAGCAATGAACAGTTTGAAAGTTTTTATATGCATCCTGCTGAAGAACCTATTTACAGAAAATCGGGTAAGTCAGGTGAGATTATTCCTGTGGTGGAAGGAGACTGTATAGATTTGGGTAATAGAGAATTGAAGATTATCGAACTCCCGGGACATACTCCGGGAAGTATAGGGGTTCTTGATGTGAAGAAGAGAGTGTTGATTAGTGGGGATCCTATTCAGAAACATGGTCAGATATTTATGTTTGGAGACCATCGGAATATGAAAGATTACATCAGGAGCTTGGATAAATTAAGAGCCTATAAAGAAATGATTGACGAAATCTGGCCTTCGCATGGGGATATTCCTATATCTACGTATATGATTGATGAACTAATAAACGGTGCTAAAAACATTATTAATGGCAGAATACCAGGCAGTCCCACAGAAGTATTTGGACATCGTGTCGTGGAATATGACCTGGGATTCAGCACAGTGTTATGTGATAATTAGGCACTATCATGTAAATAACTTTTCATAAAAACAATCCCGATGTGTATACCAATCGAATTGGGAAAAGTTATTGATTACACAGCAGCAGAGATGCTATTTAAAGGTCTTCATAGCAAATATATTAAACAAGCAAATGGAAAATCCAGAATATTTAAGAGATCCAATAAGATTTTGCTATTTTTACATGAACCTTGTTCTGCGGTGGACAAAAAGATTTATATGGATTTGATGAATTCCCTGGGTTATGCAAATGTATTATTAATAACCGCTGAAACAGAGCTTGCGGGTATGACTCCGGAGGAGGCCATTTGGATTTCGGATGAAGTTCAGGGAAAAATAGATTGTGCTTTTGAAATTGGAAAGAATGATCTAAGTGAGTATGCAAGATTTTCGGCAAAAAAAATAAAGCAAGATTTCAAACGATGGGGATGCGACGTGGATTTGGAGAACTTTGAATAATGAGCTATTTATCAAATACTGTCACAGCAGTGATTTTAGACAAGATACAAAAGAATAATAAAAAAAGCAAAAGAAAGAAGCAATCGCAGTCGTTATTTTTAGTCATTTTCTTGGCAACGAAACAGCAGATTTTTCAATAATACTCATTTTTGCAGTGATAACAATACTAATCTTTTTTGTAGCTTGGGCTTCTGCCAATCAAAGACTTATTGTGGATGGAAATGAATCAGCTTATATAAATGTATGGGGTATAAAAAAACACTTTTTATTTTCTGATAGTACAAAGATGAAGAATGGTTTGTAGAATCTATTCCTGGAAAAATAGAAGTACTTAATCGAAAGTTTATCAAGCAGTGGCACGGGATGAAATCAGAATGTATATCATCAAGGAGTGTATATCATATCGAGTATACGGATATAAATGGCAAATTAAGAAAAGTTGGCGGACATTATAGTGAATATGCTGAAAAAATGTGTGATTGGTTTTATGAGGAAAAATAGTTTGATATGAGCTAGTCCTTGGAAGAAAAGGGAGAAAAGCAATGAAGTGGCAAATTATTTTACAAATAATAATGCTTATAGTGGGGATAGCGATATTCTTTTATCGGCGGTATTTGATTCGAAAATGTTCTATTAGGGTTTCTGCGGTTATCGTGGATATTGTGTGCGATGCAAGCCAGTATGCAAATCTACGGAGATATCATCCGAACTATCCAACCTATAAATATAAGATAGGACATTGCTGGTATACGGAAAAATCCCAGGTGGAACTACCACGTTGGGGTAGGTTTCCCAAGCAGAAGGTTGGAGATAAAATGGATGTTTTAGTATCTGAATCGGATCCTAAGTTTTGCATTCCTGCAGATTATGCGGATTTCAGAAAAGGACCTCAAGATTTTATGATTGGCCTGTTGGCTTTTTTTGTTGTTATCGCATTGTTTTTTGTTTCATAAAATCCTAAGGGACGGGGTTTGTGGTTCATAAATGAAGATAAGAATTGCTGTTCTTGAAAGACCGATTTTTGATATTTACGAAATATGAAGTCACGTGTTAACATCCTAGACTAGGGGGCTCTTTTACTTGTGGTAAAGTAGTCTTTTGGAAAAAGCATTCCGGTATTCGCTGGGGGTCATGCCGGCGTTCTTTTTGAAAATTTTGCAGAAGTTGTGAACATCGTTGTGCCCAAGTGTATTGGAAATCTCTCCGATGGAGTTATCCGTATCTGTCAGTAAGTACTTGGCTGTATTCATTTGAAGGTTGATGATGTATTGTTTTAAAGAATAACCGGAGATTTTTTTGAATAAATGAGAAAGGTATTTTTCGTTGTAACCAAAGTGATTAGCCACGTCGATGACCTTGATGTTTGATGTGGCATTTCGTTTTACAAATTCGATGATGTCGTCGTAAATCTGCTTATTGGCACGTTGATTGGCATCTTCAATACAAAGTTCCTGATGAAATTGACTGTGGATTTCGCATAGAATGGCAGTGGTTAAGTAATTCAATGTGGTGCTGTTGTAGTTGTTGCGCACTGCATCCTGTAATTGCTTCATTTGTACAATGATTTTGTCAGGGTTTTTCACATCCGCCAACTGAGGCAAATAGGCATAGTTTTCCCGTCGAAGGAATTGGTGATAGTCCTCATGAGTGGAGGAATCCTCAAAGGTAATCAATGAGGGTTCCAAAAAAGAGGATTGGTGATTGGTAAAATGAAGCCAATAAAATTCGCAATAAGAATCTTGAAAACCGGAACGCATTCCTCCTCCTCGAACAGGGGGAAGTAAAAGCATTTGCCCTTGGCGAACGGTATAGTCTACCCCTTCATAAGTGAGATATAAGACTCCTGCAGTCATCAAAATCAATTCATAATCTATCAGAATCAGATTCTCATGCTTCCAATTAGATGAGGGAGCTTCAAATTTTCCCGTTAACATATAAATCAGAGGTTTTTCTACATTAAATTCTAAAATATTCATAAATTAATTATGGAATAAAAAGATTGAAAGCGGAATCGTCAAAGTTACTTAAAAGGTGTAAAAAAGTTTGGCTACTATTTACAAAAAACGAACCAAATGACACCAAATCTAACGAAAAGACAAAAAATATTTTTTCTTTAGGAATTCCCTAAATTTCAGCCAAAAATGAAAAAGATAAAAAGTGTAAAAAAGAAATATTCAGTGTGAATTTGTAATTTGATGTAATTGCCTAACAACAAGATATTACTTTTTTACACCAAATATAGTTTTTTCCCATTTTCAAAAATTTTTTTGCTTCTTATAATGCAAAGCAAATGAAGGAGCGAGGAGGATGTAAGCGTTGATGCACTTACAGGATAGCGTGAAGAATCAGACCGGACACTTACTGAAGCGATTAGATTATCAGAATGTAGAGATAAAAGATTCCTATATTGAACATAGTTTTGCCTTGGAAACAGAGTATCTATTGTCTTTGGATGCAGACAGACTTTTAGCAGGATTTCGAGAAACTGCAGGGCTGAAACCAAAGAAAATCAGATACGGAGGATGGGAACAAACGGAAATTCAAGGTCATACCTTAGGTCATTATTTGACAGCCTTGTCTCAGGGATGGGCAGCATCTAGAGATGTGAGGTATTTGGACAGGGTGGCATATGTACTTCAAGAATTGGTTAATTGTCAGTCGCCCTCCGGATATTTGTTTGCTTCAAAAGAAGAGCTTTTTGACCGGGTAGAAAAAAAACAGCCGGTATGGGTTCCCTGGTATACCATGGATAAAATATTGCAGGGACTTATTGCCGCTTATACCTATACCGGTAGTAATATGGCTTATGACATCCTGCAAAAATTATGTGACTGGATTGCAAATCGAGTGTTAGCCTGGAATGCCGAGACACAAAAGACAGTTCTTGCGGTGGAATATGGAGGCATGAACGGTGTTTTGTATGAGGCATATCACATTTCGGAAAATGAAAAATACGCCAAGGCAGCTCATATGTTTGATGAAATGGAGCTTTTTGAAAGCCTATACAAAAAAATAGATGTTTTAAATGGACTTCATGCAAATGCTACTATTCCAAAAGTGATTGGAGCGTTAAAACGTTACGTTTATTACGATCAAAAGGATGATTTTTACCTTACGGTTGCTAAGAATTTTTGGGAGTTAGTCATAGAAAATCATACTTATATCACAGGCGGAAACAGTGAATGGGAGCATTTCGGGGAACCCAAAATCCTGGATGCAGAGAGAACTGCTTGTAATTGTGAGACCTGTAATACATACAATATGTTGAAATTATCGGGGATTCTTTTTGCGGTTACAAAAGAAAAAAAGTATGCCGATTATGATGAGCAGACTTTTATTAATGCAATTTTATCATCGCAAAACTCTAAGAATGGCATGACAACCTATTTTCAACCCATGAGTACCGGGTATTTTAAAGTTTTCTCCGGACCCTACGACAAGTTCTGGTGTTGTACCGGAAGCGGTATGGAAAACTTTACCAAACAGTCTGAGAATTTTGCTTTTCTTGAGGATAAAAGAATTTACCTAAATCGATTACTGTCAGCCCGGTATCATTGGAAAGAACAACAACTGGAAATAGAGGTTAAGACGGACTGGATGCGTAGTTCTCTTTTTGAATTACAGGTTTTGTCTAGAACGAAAGGAGCCTTGGAAATTGCAGTTCGAATACCCCAGTGGGCAAAGTCCAGTCGGGTGGTAGATGCAGCAGAAGCTCAGGTTTCCATAGAAAATGGTTACTATATTTTGCAAAAAAAATGGCAGGGAAATGAATGCATTCGTTTCTTTTATGAGGAAACGGTTGAGGCTCATTCTTTACCGGATAATAAATATGCAGTGGCCTTTACCTATGGACCTTTTGTACTAAGCGCCGATTTGGGAACGGATGACTTGGAGACTGCAGTTACAGGAGTAGATGTTTCGGTGGCCACCAGACGCATGATGATTTCGGATTGTTTATTAATGGAAAAGAAGTCAAAGAATTGGATGCAGGAAGTATGTGAGATGTTTTCTAAGACCGAGAATCAGCAAGCTTTTCTTTTTATAGATGGGGAGGGCAAAAAACTGCTTTTTGCTCCGCATTATTTAAAGGATGAGGTTCGATATGGAATTTACTTTGTGATTTTTGAAAAAGGTTCGGCGGACAGTGCTGCATATTTGTTGGAACAGGAGCGAAAACATGAACTTTTAGCTACCCAGTATGATGTAATTCCTTTGGGAAATGATCAGTATGAGCTTGCACATCAAGTAAAAGGGGAAAGAACGGATTCTGTTACCTGTCATGGAAAAAAAGGACGTCTTCTTTTAACAGATGGTTGGATTTCCTTTGAAATGAAGGCCCCCAAACAAGCAGCAGAATTGGTAGTTTGTTTTACGTCTGTAGATAAGGGAGCAGAGGTTGAAATTCAAATAGATGGAGAATTTCTTGGAATTCATGAAGTGCAGGGAGCCAAAGAGGTATTTTATGAAGAAACTTATAGGCTCCCGGTTGAAAAAGAGAAAAACACGATAAACGTGAGATTTCTAAATAAACAAAAAACAAAATCCGTGAGAATTTTGGGAGAATTATTTATCCGGAATTTGAACGGGAATTAGGAGGAGGAAAAACATGAAAAAACGTATTTTGGCGTCGGTGTTGGCAGGGGTAATGGCTACGTCTATGATTGCCGGTTGTGGCAGTAGCAGTGGCTCAACAGCAAGTGCACCGGAAAAAACATCGGATGGCAAGACAAAGCTTACGGCATTGATTGTATCACATCCTTTGACACAGGACATCAATGACATGGAGTGGCTTCAGGAAATTGAGGATGCTGCTGGGGTAGAAATTGAATGGGAGCAGATTTACACTGACTGGGATACCACAAAGGCTACCAGATTTGCATCCGGCGATATTCCGGATCTTCTTTTTAATGCAACTATTGATTCGGATTATACCACCTATGCAGGATTGTTCCAGGATATGACAGAGTTGATTGAGGCAGATGCACCCAATATTCAGACGATGTTTGAGGAACAGCCGGATACAAAGGTACTTTGCACCACGGCAGAAGGTGCTATTTATGGCCTGCCAAAGTTCCAGGGAAAATGGCCGGAGACAAATACTGCCATGTTTATTAACAAGACCTGGCTTGATAATTTGGGACTGGAAGTGCCCACTACCTTGACAGAACTGCAGACTGTTTTGGAAGCTTTCGAAGCACAGGATGCAAATGGCAATGGAGATACCACAGATGAAATTCCATTGGATTTTAACGGTTGGTTTGCCGGCGCATATTCTCTTGTAAACTTACTTGGTTCTACCGGAATTCAGTTTACGGATTATGCTGTAGATGGATACTTTGTAGAAGACGGCGTAGTAAAGAATTATGCGGTCGATGAAAGATATAAGAATTTCATCAAGTATTGTGCAGAACTTTATAGTGAAGGACTTATTAATGAAAATGCCATTACCAATGATTATTCTGCTTTCCAGTCATTATCACGCGGTGATGAAGATGGTAATGCTTTGGTTGGTGTTACCTTTGGATGGGAAGAAACAGATAAGTTTGGTACAGAACTTGCTGATGAGTATGTAAGCTTTGGTCCTCTTACCTGGGATGTGGATGAAAATACATATGAAGCAACCTGGCCATATGATTATACAGGTCTGAACCTCTCTTCAAATAGAGTTGCTATGAGTGCAAATTGCTCTGACAAAGATGCAGCAATGCGTTTCTTGGATGAATTCTATAGCCAGGATACTTCCGTACAGGTATTGTTTGGAGGTATTACCGATGGTTGTGTGGAGAAGGTTGATGACAACACCTATAAGGTACTGGATCCACTGGATACTTCTGTAGATGCAGGTACTTGGAAATGGACCAGCACTATGGCCGATTGGGGTCCTATGTACATCCGTCAGGATATAGAAATTGAAATGTCTCAAGACATGACCAATGCAACAAATGAGAGAGAAATCTATGCCGACGTTCTGGATGACGTTGCAGATTCTGATGATTATTATCCGGTAATGTTCATGAAGTATTCAGAAGCAGATCAGAATACCATGGCTATGGATCAGGCAAATATTTCAAATATTACCAATAATTATTGGTCTTTGTGGCTTACGGGAGAATCTGACATTGATGCAGATTGGGATTCTTATGTGGCATCTGTAGAAGCAGCGGGTCTTTCTGAGGTACTTGCAATTAGGCAGGCGGCATATGACACCTATATTGCATCAAAATAAGAACATCGAAATAATAGCTTCGAAATAATGAAGTATTTCAACGCGAAAGTAGTAATGGATTAGAGGTAAAAGAAAATTTGTGGCTGCCGGGCTGATCTGGCCCGGTAGTTGCAAATATTTACTCCATGAGAAATGATGGGGGATTTCTTATGGAGTAAATATGCAAGGAAAAGGAGAGGATATACTGTGAGAGGGAAAAATACGATAACCAAGCCCCGAAAAAAGGGGGCATTAAAAAGGGATTTTTTAAGAGATTGGAGATTATGGGTATTACTTTTACCCGGTATCCTTTACATTTTTTTGTTTAATTATGTTCCCATGTATGGGGTGCAACTTGCCTTTCGGGATTATAGCTTCGCAAAAGGCTTTCTAGGGGGAGACTGGGCAGGACTGAAATATTTCAAGCAGTATTTTGAAAGTCCAATGTTTTGGCCAACATTGAAAAATACATTTGTAATTTCTTTTTGGAGTATTGTCATCGGTTTCCCGGCACCTATTATTTTAGCCATGATTATTAACCAGATTCGAAACAAAAAATGGAAACGCATCGTTCAGACCATCGTTTATATTCCATATTTTATTTCTGTTGTTGTTTTGGTTTCTATGATAAATGTCATGTTTTCCAATGGTAGCGGCGTGATTTCAAATCTTTTGCACAATTTACACTGGGTGAAGGAGACTACCAATATTTTAGGTTCTGAGCATAGTTTTGTTCCTTTATATGTACTTACAGGTGTGTGGCAGAGTATGGGATGGAACAGTATTATTTATGTGGCAGCCCTTTCTTCTGTGGATACCCAGCTTTATGACGCTTGCAAAATAGATGGAGCCAACCGATGGCAAACCATGATACATATTGATTTGCCGGCAATTATGCCAACCATGATGATTTTATTGATTTTAAGTATGGGAAATATTTTGAATGTAGGTTTTGATAAGATTTATTTGATGCAAAACAGTTTGAATTTAGGAGCATCTCAGGTTATTTCCACCTATGTGTATACGGTAGGTATTCAAAATGCACAGTTTAGTTTTGCTACGGCGGTGGGCCTCTTTAATACAGTAATCAACTTTATATTCCTTATGTTTACAAATATGATTTCAAAGAAAACCACCGGCAGTGGATTATTATAAGAAAGGGGGGCGCGTCATGGCAAAAGAAATTAACAAAATTAAAACAAAACCTTTGGAAGATAAAATTTTTGAAATTGCAGTTATAGTGCTTAGTATTTTTGTTTTTATCATTGTTTTATATCCGCTTTGGTTTGTAGTGATTGCATCCATCAGTAATTCTGATTTGGTAAATCAAGGAAAGGTGGTCTTTTGGCCTAAAGATATTCAGCTTTACGGATTTGCACAGGTATTTCAGGATAGCCGTGTATGGAAGGGATATGCAAACACCATTTTATACGTGAGTCTTGGTACCTTGGTAAATATGGCAGTTACCATGCCGGCAGCTTATGCACTATCCAGAAAACGCTTTAAGGCCAGAAACATTATTATGCTTTATTTCGTATTTACCATGTTTTTTAATGGCGGCTTGGTGCCTACTTATATGGCAGTTTCCAGTTATGGTTTAATCAGCACCAAAACCATTCTCATTATTTTTGGAGCATTAAATGTGTACAACATGATCATTGCCAGAACCTTTATTGAAAATTCTATACCGGAAGAGTTGTATGAAGCGGCCATTATGGATGGATGTACAGATTTTACCTACTTTTTCAAAATTGTGTTGCCTTTATCAAAAGCCGTCATTGCGGTATTGATTTTATATTATGCGGTAGGACATTGGAATGATTTCTTTAATCCATTGATTTACAACAATAATACAGACAATGAGCCTTTGCAGATTGTGCTTCGTAGAATTCTTTTAATGAATGAAGCCTTTGAAGGTGGTAGCGGAGTTCAGGGTGGTTATGCCCAGTCTTTTGCTGATCAGGTAAAATATGCCATTATTATTGTTTCTACGGTACCGATTTTATGTGTATACCCCTTTGTACAGAAGTATTTTGAAAAAGGCGTGATGATTGGTGCAGTAAAGGGGTAGGAAGAAAACAATTGAATAGTTTTCCTAAGAACTCGGTAATTTACCGGGTTCTTTTTTCGTAAAAAATTCACGTGCTGTTATGAAAGGAGGAATGCATGGTAAATAGTAACGGAAATCCTCCCATGCAAATTTCATATGAAAACAGCAGAGGACAATAAGAAAAAGAAAAGTGTACAATTTTATACAGAAGAGGAGGTGGACCAAGTGAAAAGCAATCCGGAACGTTATGCCGGAGTATATCGCGAATTGGCGGATATACTTGGGGATGCGGCTGTAAACAAAATATGGAGGCATTTTTCAGGCATGAATGTGACGTTCCCACAGAGGTTGTTTTCCAAGGAATACACCAAGGAGTTCATCAGGGAACACCGGGGTGATATGTCTGCTTCCGAAATGGCGAGAGTTGTAGGACTTTCCGAGAGACGTGTAAGGCAAATTGCGAGCGATATCAAAGAGGATGAGTAGTGATGAAGAGATAAAGACCCAGACTGCAACATTGCAAAGTGCTGATTATACGGATGCATTAGAAGAACAGAGTACAGCGTGTGATGTATTGGATAAAAGCATGAACCAGTATGCGCTTGTAAACAATCCTTCAGAATCATATGTGATTCAGTGTTTACAGGAGACTGAGCATATTTCCGGGATTGATCCGCGACGGAAGTATTGAGGTATATACAACCATTGAGGATGCAGAATCACGAAACGATTATTTGGTCAGGTTCGATGGTGGACACTATCGTAGAAAGATTGACAAGAGTAGATTGATTGAATTGTATACAATTTTAATGCAATTAGCCTGCCATTGTGATAACATTAGATGTTGTGGGGATTCATTACAATCATAGACGTTAGGAGGAGATATATGTCTAATAATCTATTTGATTCCATAAAAAATACAATAAACGAGAATGTTGAAAAAATCGATACAGATGCGATTAAAAGTTCCATGGAAAAAACCGGAACCGCAATCAAGGAAAAAAGTATCGAAGCAAAAGATGCAGCCATCAAGATGAAGGATGATATTAACGATAAACTCACGGAACTTGATCGTATGCTTGAGGCGGAGATTACAAATTACAATGATGCATACACCCTTATGAACGATAAGGGTGTGCGTCTTTTTGTGGAACGCAGTCGTTCCGTGGATGTGATTGATAACGTAGAGGCTTTGGTAAATAGCATTGCAAATACACCAAAGGAATTTGAAGACCAGTTTGCGACTATCGATATGCAACGGAAAGAGTTCCAAGATGCCTGCGATTTTGCGGAGCGTGAATTGAATGCTGCCAGAACTGCAGCCGGAGGGGCTGGAGCAGGAATTGCAGCAGGTGCATCAGTCGCATTTATGGCACCGACGGCAGCAATGTGGATTGCAACGACTTTTGGTACAGCATCTACCGGAGCGGCGATATCCACTTTATCCGGTGCTGCAGCAACAAATGCAGCATTAGCCTGGTTAGGTGGCGGCGCAGTTGCAGCTGGTGGTGGCGGTATGGCAGCAGGGAATGCTCTTTTGGCACTTGCGGGTCCGGTAGGCTGGACAATCGCCGGCGCAACACTTTTGTCTTCTATCGTTTTATTTGCTAAGAAGAGAACGAAGCTTAATGCAGAAAAGAACGAAGAAATCGAAAAGGTGAAAAAGAATACCGAGCAGATTAAAGAACTCGATGCAAGTATTAAGGCTCTTTTGGATGAGACAGTACAGCTGAAAGCCGGATTGAACAGTTCTTTTAAGGAATGCCTGGCAATGTATGGAAAAGACTACACCGGATTTGATGACCAACAGAAGATGGCATTGGGAAGCCTTGTGAACAATACTTTGGCATTAACAACATTGTTTGAAAAAACAATTGGTGAGGAGTAATGCGGTGGATGAGAAAATAAAAGAGTTATCAATTTCATATTTGCAAAATAGTCCAATTTACGAGTCGCTTAAAAGTGCAATGTTGCAACTTGAAAAGGCTGAGGAAATAGCCTATGCGATGGCGACTAAGGATGAAAATGATGGTCTGACTGCGATAAAAATCGGAACAACTTTATCACTGGGAGTGGTAGAGAAAATCATTGCCGGTAAAAATCCAAAGAGCTTTTCTAAAGAGGATTGGAACGATATCGCTAATAAAGTGGCGGACATTGCAATCCTGATGGATGGACAGTTATATACGGAGCACGTATTTCTTCTGTATGCAAATTATATTGATGCTTCGGTGACGGTAAATAATGAGATAATTCCGGAAAGGTATCAAGCGGAAATCCGAGGCTTAGCGGAAGAACTTCGTAATCTGACGGAGGGTTTGCGACAGAGTGAAATAAAAGAAGTAGATTACGTGGATCATTGTCTTTGGATTTCTTTTGAGGCGGTGGTAAAACTGCTTTCATCTTATTCGACGGCGGTATTTAATCCGGAAGTGGGGAATTTGGTTGTTTACTCTGCAGACTTTGCGGTGCAATTCGCAAGACTACAGATGTATGCGAAAGAAAACGCCCTGCTGGAAACTTATCTGAATCACCAGGAAGTCTTGGATTCAGAACTGGAGGAGAAATACAATCAGTACCTGGCGGAATTAGAAGAGGAAACAAAAAAGTTTGAAAATCTGATTGCAGATGCCTACGCGCCGGATTTTAGAACAAAACTGATGGGGAGCGTAAATCTTGCTCGCGAGATCGGCGTCCCGGAAGAAAAGATATTGGATTCGGTTTCGAAGGTGGATGATTTCTTTGGGTAGGAGAATATGTTTGGAAAGAAACTAAAGAAAACTTGCAATTATAAATCGGCATCTCAATTTGGGCAGATAGTGGGGATGATGCGGTTAACAACATTCTTTGTTCATTTTTTTATGGATTTTTATGGAAAGGAAATATCAATAGTTCCATTAGGTGAATATACGCCAAGAACTTTATCGTTGAAAGATTTTTACAGGAATAAGAATAGGATAGAATGCAGATGGTATTTAGCGTATTAAATAGCTGGAATGATATTATATTTGAGATAATAAATTAGAATTATATTGGAGGTAATTTGCGTGGATTGGTCTAAAGTTAAGCAGGAACATGTGGAAGCTGATTGAAAAAATGACATAATCGAATTGAAAATTGAATTTTGAGCATTTATTAGGGGGAGTTTCAATGTACAACATGGATTATGACTCTGCAGCAGCCCATTGGATTGAGAAGGATAAGACAACAGTCCATATGGATGAAGCAGAACTAAAAGAAAAAATCGACGCTTTTGTTGGAGCACACAATACGTGTGCTCTTGCGACGGCATCTGTTGATAGGGTGAGGAATACGCCTATCGAATACAATTATGTAGATGGTTGTTTTTACTTTTTTTCCGAAGGGGGATTAAAGTTTCAAGGATTGAAGGAAAATAAGAATGTTGGGTTAGCAATTTTTGAACCGTATGGTGGCTTTGGAAAACTTAAGAGTCTGCAGGTAGAAGGTACAGCTGAGATGGTGGAACCTTTTTCAGAGGAATATTTAAAGTTGATGGAACATAAGAAGATTCCGGTGGAGGCAATGAAAAAATTGCCGCAGCCTATGAATTTGATTAAGGTGGTTCCGGAGACTTACGATTATTTGGATTCCGAGTTGAAAAAGGATGGATTTGGAAGTAGACAGCATTTAGAACTTTAAGAAGAGACATTTAGATTACACAAGGGAAGAGGAAAATGAAGACAGAAAGAATTGCGGAGTCATTAAAAAAGATTGACATGCGTTTGTTTGGGGCACTTTTATTTATGGGGCTTTGTCCTACCTTGTACACAACGCTACGGACTTTTTTTCTTGGATCATTACCTGGGGAATGGTCCTATTCCATAGCGGGACAGTTGTCATGGATAAATTTGATTTATGAGGTTATTAATGAGGCGATTATATTGCCTCTTTACTTCTTTTTGGGAACGGCGTTGTCTGATAAGAGGGATTTTGCAAATAGAATTCGCGGAGGCTTAATCGTATCTTTTGGCGTATATGCGGTTTGCTCTGTTTTGGTGGCAATTTTCATATACCCGCTATTACAGTTTATGGCAGTATCCACGGATATCATCCGGGAATCGGCGATGTATATTCGGATTGAATGCGTTGCCAATGTGATCGGGATTCTTTCTAGTTTCTTGTTGGTGGCGCTTATTTCCATTGGCAAAGAGAAACTGGTATATATTATGACGGCCGCAAGGTTAGGGATGAACATAGTGCTTGATACCATGCTTGTTTCGAATTTGCCCATATCTTTGAAATTGGGAGTCAATGGAATCGGTATTTCCAATTGTATATCAAATCTGGTATTGTTTATCATTGCAGTGATATTGATTCAAAACTGCGGGTATCGGTTGTTATCGAAGGACAGCGTGTCGTTTGCTTGGATGAAAGATTTTTTCAAGATCGGTGGTATTTCCGGTGTGGAGTCATTCGTAAGAAATCTAGCATATATGCTTATGATTTCGCGCATGGTTAATATGGTTGGTGAGCAGGGAACATACTGGGTTGCCAATAACTTTATTTGGGGATGGCTATTGCTTCCAATCACGCAGCTGGCGGAATTGATTAAGCAAGAAACGGCTAGGGATGAAACTGCAGTAAAAGAAAACACACCGGGGTATTTTTTTATCACCACTGTGACGTGCGGGTTATGGTTTGTTTTGATTCCTTTGTATAAACCGTTTATGCAATATGTGCTAGGTTTTGATGATGTAGAAAAGTTGTTTCGATTAGTGATGGTATTGCTGGGATTTTATGTGTTGTATGCGTATCAGAATATTTTTGATGCAACGTTTTATGGCAGAGGAAAGACTGAGTACATGTTATTAGAGTCTGTGGTAACGAATAGCATCTATTACGGTTTTTTCTTTGTGCTATTTCAAGTGGGTATTTGGACACCAACGCTTATGGGGATTGCCTTGATGTTTGGCGGAGGAAATGCTTTTGATAGCGTGGTTTCCTACTTGGTCTATAAAACTTACAGGAGGACTTATGGTAAAACAAATTGTTAGAGATCCACTATTTTTGCAGCAGAAGTCGGAGCCTGCGACGGAAGCAGATGCGCAGGTGATTGTGGATTTGATGGATACATTAAAAGCAAATTTGGATAGATGCGTTGGTATGGCGGCCAATATGATCGGCGTGAAGAAACAGATCATTGTGGTGGCAGCAGGGCCTTTTGTGTTCCCGATGGTGAATCCGGTGATTACTGCAAAGCACGGAAAGTATGAGACGGAGGAAAGTTGCTTATCTTTGGATGGAGTGAGACCGTGTACCAGATACAGAGAGATTGAAGTGGACTACTTGGATCAGAATTTTAAACCGCAACACGGCAAGTACAAGGATTTTACAGCGCAGATTATTCAGCATGAGGTGCAGCACTTCAGTGGAGAACTGATATAAGATTGATATGAAGGGATATATGAAGTTGACATAAATGGTCGTTTTTATTATCATCAAGAAGAGTGAAAACATATAGGCGCCCACTGCTACCGAGTAGTGGGATATACGTCATTTCTTCGCCGTTAGGTCTTAGCAGGTGAAGAGATGGCGTTTTTTTATCAGGGGGTGGAAAAATGAAGTGGTTGTTTTTATTTGTCGCAGGATTGCTAGAGATTACTTGGGCAATTACCATGAAGATGTCTGATGGATTTTCCGTGCTGGCACCTTCTGTTATTACGGTGATTGGGTATATTGCAAGCGCAGTATTCTTGTCAATGGCACTTAAAGGTCTTCCTTTGGGAACGGCATATGCTATATGGACAGGAATGGGAATTGTTGGAACAACGGTATTGGGAGTACTTTTGTTCCAGGAAAAATTATCTTTGCCACAGGGAATCTGTGTTATTTTTATTGTGGTTGGGATTGTAGGACTTAAATTATTATCGAAGGAGTGAGAAGATGTTTCGTAAAATGAGAAGATTTAAACAGCAGATTACGGATGAGCAGTGTGTGGAAGTGTTGAAGCATGCAAAACGAGGTGTGCTTTCTATCATGGGAGAGGATGGATACCCATATGGTTTGCCAATCAATCATTGGTACAGTGAGGAGGATGGAAAACTCTATTTTCATGGAGCGAAGGAAGGACATAAGATTGATGCCATAAAAGCTTGTGACAAGGCCAGTTTTTGTACTTGGGATGAGGGCTACCGAAAGGATGGCGAGTGGGCGTTGAATATCAACAGTGTGATTGTTTTTGGAAAAATCAGATTGGTAGAGGATGAAGAAGTAGCTAAAAAAATCTGCACGCATCTTGTACAGAAGTTTACAGCGGATGAGGAATATTTGCAGAAAGAATTAGCGAATGCTTTTCCGCGAGTGCAGTGCCTGGAATTGGTTCCGGAGCATATGACTGGGAAACTTGTGAATGAGTCGTAGGATTTTTTGAACAATATTTCATAGGTTGATTTAGGTTGATTATGGTAGGCATTTACCTGAGAAACAGTTTTGATAGAATAACAGTATAAAAGCTATAGCGATTATGAATGGAGGCACTAATGGCAAAAGAGTATGTGATACAGGGACATAACTACACATTTTCAAAAGAGAAGTTTCAAAATGCTGTAAAAAAATATATAAAGTCACGAAGGGATTTGGGGGAGAAATACACGAATTCTAATTTTTATTATGATTTAGCAGAAGCAATTAATGTGTCAAATGAATCGGTTAGAAAGTGGTATTCTAAGGGTGGCCCTTCTCCTTCAGATATAGCTTTAGTGGAATCCATTATTGAATATATGAACATTGATAAAATCACTGATTTATTAGAAGAGGAGAACACGAATATGCCGAATCAATCTTTAGAAAATAACAGCGATAGAAATTTAGTTACATTAATTCATTCGGAATTATTAGCATTTGCGAATAAGTTAGTAAACAAGGAATTTGATGATGATTCAGAAGATTATAATGTTAGGACCAATAATATTATGGAGGCGCTTTATAATATTCATTTGAAGATAGATTGTGCATCTATGGATATAAAAACGGAAACTGCAAATAAACTTCATGATATTGTTCTTACTTATACTGAAGATATTACTCGACCAACGGTTTCATCAAAGTGGGATGCGTTATGTAGTGATGACTATTATATGGTTAGACAAATGATTTTGGATGAGTATGTTTATGATATCGAAAATGAAGAAAATAGTAATTACATGATTGAAGAGTATTTAAAGAAAATTTATCCTTATGTATATGAGGATGACGATGAGTATTTTTATATTCCATTTACAACAAAATATTTTTATATGAGAGAATTTGCAATTAGTTTAAATAATGTTTTTAGAAACGATTTTCCGGAATATTTTTTATATGAGTGAGGGAATACAGGTGTCAGATATCCAAAAGACGGTTTGCTATGGGCGTATAAAAGAATATAATTCTTTTAACGGATATGGATTTATATGTACTAATATTGAAAAGAAGGAAATATTTTTTTCTTCTTACAATGTCGTAGGAAATAAAACAAATCAATCTCAATTACCAGTTGGAGCTATAGTAAGATTTTTTATGAATTCCAATGAAAAGGGATTATACGCAGAAGAAATATGTGTGATAGAAAAATATCCTGTTGGGACATATTTATTACTTCCGAATCATGAGTTGCTAAAAATAAAAAGACTTTATAAAATCGGTATCGCGTCGGGTAAGAGAATTCTTAATGAAAAACAAATAACTGAAGTAGAATTAGCACTACATGGATATTCAAGAAAAGATTTTGATTATTTATTTTTTTCTACAGCGCAAGGAGAATATCGCTTTTTTAATATTGGTAGTAAAATTAATGGAGATGGTCGGTGTGATATATATAAAGTGTATGCCGACTATAAAAAAGATTTATTTGATATGACTGATATTGATGTTTGGATAGTGTCAAATGATCTATGAAAAAACTGGGTCGAAAAAATAGGCTCAGATGAACCTTGAAAATCGCAGATATTTACATTGAGGTAGCCGGACGCCACCCTTGACAGCACAATAAATAACTGCTGACGATTAATCACCGACGGCGAAGAACTCAAGAGCAATCAGGTTTTCTCCGTTGATTTCAGCAGTGTAGCAGTTATTTATTGTGCCATCAAGGGCAATGCCGCTAACGCGGT
>JAZOTM010000021.1:0-3036 GCA_045657625.1 Lachnospiraceae bacterium | reverse complement strand
CTCATGTTAAAAGAATCTGTTCCCTTTTCAAAACTTAGCTTGGCTAATTTCCGAAAAGATTACTGTTTTTAGGTCGCATCATATCGATGCTTGAAATTGACATTGCATGTCTTATAAATCTTTCAAGTTATTTCACTGTTTAATTATCAATGTTCGTCGTTGTTAACTCTCTCAAGCGACAACTCGTTTATATTATCACCTTTCGGTTTGTTTGTCAACAACTTTTTTAATTTTTTTATTTTTCCAACCGGTATTCTTTGCCGCTCACTCGGCTCACCCGCGCTGGAACTTAATAATAGCACCATAACCCCTAGAAGTCAATTCTGTGTTTTGTGAATTTTCTTTGATGTTTTCAGATTATTTTCCACTTTCCTTTCCATTCTTTTTACATCGATTTTACAGCGGTTTCCTTTGCACAACTCTTCCCCTCTTTTTTCAAATCCTTCTATACGATAATTGACAACTTTTTTCAAAACCCCATGATGAAATCTCACTTACACACAGATTGGGGCTCATTTTCGCAGACCTTTTTCCCATTCCTCCCCATACATATCCATAGCGAAACCATTTATATTGCAGAAAATTCTGCGGAATTTCCTTTGCCATAAAAAAAGATGCTCTCCATAATATAGGAAAGCATCTTTTTTGTATTTGTTTTAAAAGAACTGCGATGTAAAAGTCACAAGCCCATTATTGGTATACAAATAGGTAAGCAACTGACTCTGCTGAATTTGATACAAGGCAGTTTGTCCCAGATCTGTGGTGCAAAATACCGCAATGACGTACATAAGAATCCAAGTATAAATCAATCCCTGGAATAAACCAGCGCCAAACCCTAAAAGCTTATTTATATTACGTACAATAGGAAGTCCGGCAAAAAAGTTCAATACACCGCCTAACATATGAAGCAAAATAGCACCTATAATTAAGGCAATTAAAAAACCCAGACCCTTAATGATAAAATTTGTCATATCTTCTGCCAATTGTTGAATCAACAACTCGCTCATTTGTTGGGTCCCACTTTGTATATAGGAAAAAACAGTTTCTCTGGTATCCGCCGAAAGACATACTGCCAAAAGTGCCAATTCTTCCTCCAGGCTTTCTGATTCATTCACCTGGTACTTATCTCTTACATAATCTTCGCATTTTTCTTCTATACTGTCGTACACTTTTGAATTAGACAGAAGCGCATCCGTAATTGTAGGGGATACCCATCCCATAAATCCAATCAATAGGATCACAGAAAGCAATCCATAGATAATCTTCACAAATCCGCGAAAATATCCACGCAAGGTGCAGCCCACCAGAATCATGGCCACAATCAGTAACATTATATTCATTGAAGTCTTACCCTTTCTATAATTCCATCTTGCACAAAGGTGTAGTACATTCCAAAATACTCCGGAATCACGCAATATAATTCTACATCAAAATCGTAATCGAATTTTTCCACACCATACATAGAGAAAATCTGACACTCCTTCTCGGCACGAATACAAATTTCTCCATTCGAAAGGAATTCTATTTCCTCATAATCCATATCAAAGTCTTTTTCTACGGCAATCTTGCCTTTTAAATCATAGACTGTAAAATGTCTGGTATTTTCTTCATCATTATTGTCGGTTACGATTCCAAAATATTTTTCCGAATAAAAAATACTCTTAATCTCTTCTTCTAACTCTACTGTAACACCCAATTGTGGCTTCTGAGAACCGGTATATATCTGTACTGCCGCATCTCCAAAGGCAATACACTTATCATTCGCTACGTACTCTAAATCCGCCAAAATGGTGTCCTCGTAAGTATATTCCCCCACAATATTATCCTCGCTATTTTGACCTACAGAGCCAAAATTATAGAACACTAAATGGGTAGATACTGTACCCTGAGAGGGCAGCACGGAAGAAATTGCCAATTTGGTTGCATTTGGTGCTAAAGATAACGCCAAAGGATATCCATAACTATCTGCATAGATTTCCCCGGCTGCTAACACAGAACCCTCTGCATCATACAACGTCAGGGAAAAAGCCTTTTCTCCTTGAGACAGCACAGCAATCGTTCCCTGTTTTGCCACATCAATCATCAGAATTGGCTCTGTGGATTCTATATTTCCCATAAGGCCGCTTTTATTCATAATGTATATATCGCTACCACCAATATCCGCAATGGCCACTACATTCTGACAAATAGAGATGGTGGGTTGATCCATCTCATAAGTCTGTGTCCACTTTAATTCGTCATCCAAATCCGTATAAGAAGCCCCGTCATTGCTGTAACGCAAAATACCATTAGCATATTCCGCATATTGGGTCCCTGCCGTATCATTACGTTCCACACTGCTTTCCACTTCATAGGAATCATATTGCCGAAATACAAAGGATAAATAAATCCCTCCTATGACAAGAAAGAGGATTCCAATAATAATCAGAATCCTCTTCCATTTTTTCCAGATTGAAAATCGGGGTTTTGATGCGGTTTCTTCTATATTCGATTTTACTTCGTAAAATTTCGTTTTCATAGAATCTGCCATTATTCTCTATTCCACTTTCATTCTATTTTAAAAAGTTCTTTACTTTCTTTTCGATGCCTTCTGCATCCAATTCGTATTTATGAATCAATTCCAATGCAGGGCCGGACTCTCCAAATTGATCTTCTACACCGATACGAAGAAGCTTGGTAGGTAACTTCTCAGAAAGCACTTCTGCAACAGCACTTCCCAATCCACCATTGATGGAATGTTCTTCTACTGTGACTACCTTGCCTGTCTTTTCTGCAGATTTCAAAATGATTTCTTCATCCAACGGCTTGATGGTATGGATGTTGATGACTTCTGCCGAAATACCTGCCTTTGCCAAGTTCTCAGCGGCTTCTAACGCATAGCTTACTTCTAAACCAGTTGCCAGGATTGTCACATCTGTTCCTTCTCTTAAGAGAATTCCTTTTCCGATTTCGAAGTGGTAATCCGCATTGTCATTGATTACCGGTACTGCCAAACGTCCAAAACGTAAGTATACCGGACCTACATGTTCGTATGCT
>JAZOTM010000020.1:0-62288 GCA_045657625.1 Lachnospiraceae bacterium | reverse complement strand
GAGGGGTTACTTCCTCCTGATGAACCATTAGCTTCTTGATCTATTTTCCTAACTCTATAACACTTCAAAAAGTTGCCTACCTTAGACAGCTTATTTAAGTGCGTCCATTTATGGTTTTCCTCTACTTTCTTTCACACTAATACTCCGTTATATTCTTTAACTGTTCCGAAATTTCAGCTAGATACAGCTTTGCTTGATCATGCATATTTTTATTCAAATAATAATTTAATGCTATTAAATGATTCGTCATTTCATGCCTGTATCTATTTGTCTGCTCTGCCTTCTGCCCTTTCAAAATCACTTGATTCTCTTTTAGCATATATATGGTTTTTTCTTGATGCAAATTCTCATTAATCTTAATAACCTTATTCTGTCTAGAAATAATAAACAGTATCAAAAAAATAATTATTAATCCGCTAAAAAATATAAGTATTCTCGCTGCTTTTTCATATTTATCCAAATCAAAGGTTTTTACAATAAAACTAAACAACGACAATAAGAAAGACAAAACCATCATAAACAAAATAATAGGAGTTCGCAACGGCTTTACAATTGTAAAATCACTTTTCTCCATCGGTCCTACTAATGAAAATCCTAAAAGCATAATACTCATTAATCCCAATAAAATACAGGTGAATAATACCTCTCTGTATACAAAAGAATCATAAAAGACGATTTCAAATGTGGATTCAATAATAGAAATAAAAAATATCGAGAATAAAAAATATGCAGTTTTTTCTGAAATAGACGTTTTAAAAGTAAATAGAACAAGTAAAATAGAACACATAAAGCCCAGCAAATAAGACATCGCATAATTACGAAAAATATTACAAATGATTGTAGTCAAAATTCCCCCGCTCACAAAAAGGAAATGCTTTACAGCATTTCCTTGGTATGACACTCGAAAAAAAACCTTATATAACAAAAAAATAGTACTCACCACGAGTATAAACATTAAACCGTATATCATACTTTCATCTTCCTTAAACATTCTGTAATTCTAACACTTTCAGTCTTATTCCTCCTATATCATAAGAAAAAGTGAGACCCTATATACACGTCGTTTTTTAACATTTTCTTACATAGAAGTTCAGCCTTTTTAAAAGAATAATAATTGGGTGGATAACATGAAAAATAATCATACTTTTTATCTACATCAATAATATAAAGTTCTCCATCTTGACGTAGCACACGAAATATCTCTTTTAACACATCGGTTGCCTTCCTAAGATGTTGAAACAAATACCTGCAGAAAACAATATCTATAGAATTATCCTCAAAAGGTAATACTTCACAGTTTCCCTTAATGAATTCTAATCTTGCATTATAATAAGTATTTTTCCAAAATCTCTTTTCTCTATCGAAAGCAATCATTTGATGTATATCCGGATATTTATTTACAATAGTAAAAGCTATTCTTCCTGTACCACAACCCAAGTCCAAAACAACATCCTTTTTCGAATCTTTTATCATTTCCGTAATTATTTCAATATCCCGGATTTGATTATTGATAGAACTTTCTAATTGTCCTGATAAATTTTCAACTTGTTCCTCCGTCATGTTTTCCGTATCAAATGAATCTCTCATCCCGCCTTCGACTCACTTTCTATTTTCACAATCCTATCAAACAAAGACTTTGTCTCTTCATACATATGATGCGTAATCACTATGACCGTTTGTGCGTCATTTGTTAGAACATTATTTTCAACTTTTACAGCAGTCTCTCGATTCAAGCTTGCCGTTCCTTCATCAAAGATTAGTACAGGCCTTTCTTCTACTAATTCTCTTGCAATCGATAATCTTGCTCTTTGTCCTCCGGATAAATTGTCATCAAACATTTCATCCAGACGGCTTTTTGCAAATTCATCTGCACAGGATTTATTTAAAGCGCTTTCCAGTTTTTTCTTATCAACATTTCTACCTAGTGTGATATTTTCATACAAAGTTTCACGGAATATATATGGTTTCTGTGTCACTACAGAAAACAATTTTTGCAATTCACTTATATCTAATTCCTTATAATTCTTTCCGTCCATCAATATTTCGCCTGTGTATGAAACAATATCTCCCAAAATACACTGCGTTAAAGTTGACTTACCTGATCCCGAATCTCCAATAATCGCAATCTTTTCTCCTTTTTTTATTACAATATTTGGAAATTTTATCTCTTTTCCATTTTTAAAAGCCACCTTTAAATTTTTCAATTCGATTTCTTTCGAAAAATCTTCCATTACTTGTTTTTTTACATCATTTCTTCTTCCGGGATATTTATTTAACAGTGTAAATGTAGCTCTCATGGTAACAATATTATATGCTGCACCTCGCGTGTAATTAAATAAACAACTAGTTAAATTTGCAATCGAAAAAATAACACCCGTAGTAATTTTCCCATCAATAATCAAGTATCCTGTAACAATAAACATTAACACTTGAGATATTATACTGGCCATCATAGAAGATGAATTAGCAACAGAAGACATCGTAGTCAACTTTACTTTCAACGGAATCGTTTCTTTAAAGCTCTTCATAATCTTCTCTCTAAATCTTGCTTGTTGTCCAATCCGATAATATACTTCATAACCATTCACGCTATCCGTCACAACATCCATAACATTGTTCATTTGATTCGATACTTTTTTTGTTAAATCAGAGACCTTTTTTTCAAATAACCTAGGTGAATAATATACAAAAACTGTTAAACAAATACTTGCAACCAATAAAGTCCAATGAAAATACACAATTGCAAACGCATTAAATGCTATAGTAACTATACTTTCTATTGCCCCATAAAATTGTGAAAACCCATTATCCGCCAACATATTCATATCATTTATTAACCACGAACTATATTCCGCCTTTGATTTTTCCTTGAATTCCACATAATTCATTTCAGTAATGGGTTCCAAAATATCCTCACGAATACCATTTATCTCCAGTTGTATCAGTTTTTCTTTCTGATTATCTCTAAATGCTTGTGTTCCACTATACATTAGCCAAAACAATATATTTAACAGTCCCCACATTAAGAATTTATTCCACTGTCCCTGTATTAATGCATCTAAAAGCCACGTTAAAGACACAGAACTCAGTACATTTAATGCTGCCCATACTATAATTGTTAGCAATAACATAGCATTTCTTTTTTTATACCGCAGTATATACTTCTTCATCTATCGGTTCCCCCTCACCAGAAAAAATTGTAATAATAAATTGAAATAGTTTTTCTGTGAATCTATTCAACATTTTTACTTTTCCTTAAAACTTCACTTTTTCTTCTTACTCATTTATAATGCATGAAAATACTAATTACAAGTGTTTTTTTACCGAACGCACCACTTTCTTTACCGAACGCAAAAACACCTGCAAACACAAATGTTTACAGGTGTTTTTTTACAATCCATATTTCAAAAAAGCTTCTTTTATACTTTTCCTTTTACGTGTTGAAATTCTAATTTTCTGATCATTCATCATGATTAAATAATCATCTTTTATCTGCTTTACATGATACAGATTAACTGCCGTTCCCCTAATTGGCTCTACGAATTCTCGATAATCTATATCTTCCAGTACTTTAGTTAATGACCGACTAATTGTCACAATATGATTATTTATCAAAAATACCATAGTATATGTTTTTTTTGAGGTCATAAAAACAATATCTTTACAAGTTACATCATAATGAATCCCATTTGATGTAACTTGCAATCTATGCAACTGCCGTTTTTCCTTTGATAACGCTAATAAAACTTCTTGTAATTCTCGATCATAAAATGGCTTCTTTAAAAAACGAAATGCGCCAACCTTAAATGCCTCCTGAATGGTTTCATATTCCGAAGTCACAATCACTATTTTCGGTTTCTTTTGTTTCCGGTTTATAATCTTTGCAACCTCATATCCTTCCATCCCAGGAAGATGAATATCTAAGAATAATAGATCATATTCTGTTTGAATTTCAAGCAACTCTTCTGCTGAATACACTTCTTCTATAAAGAAAAGATTCTGACAGAATTCCTCACTTTCTCTTATTTTTTCAGCTAATAATCCACAAAAAGCCTTAGAATCATCACAAATAACAACCCGATATATATTTTCCCCCATTTTGGTCCTCCAACGCAAGTAATCTTTCTTTTATTATATCTGGTTTTTATGTCAATCCCGTGAACAAATGAAATATTTTCCATCCATTTCCTCTGTATCTAAATCCAGGGAAATGTCTGTATTTCCAGTATCATCATCCTCAATTCCAAACCAAATTTTCGTGCCGGATTCCTTTGCTAGAGATAGCGTTGTCGTAAGTGTTATTTCCTCATCTTGCTGAAGCTCTTTTAAGTCCACATCAAATGCATATCGTTCTATGGTTCCATCCTTTGATTCTACATAAAGGCAGGGGGTAAAATCCCAATAAGTAGGAGCGACGCCTATATTTTTCAACTGAATCTTTATTTCGTACTCATTTTTAAAAAACTGCTTCTGCATAGTGGCTTCTGTGACTGTGTATCGGTAACCAATATATTGCATCAAAGATAAAGCTGTCTCATAGTTTTCATTATCCGCTGAAAGTTCCGGTGTCTTTGGGCCAATAAAAGACATATGGGTCTCCTCAAGCAAAGAAATGGTTTCCTCTAAATCATCTCCTAGTAACACATCCATAGTAATCCCACTGGTAAATTCGCCTCCTACCGGTGCAGATTCCCAAATATCCGGTACAGCCACCAATCCATTTTCTTCTTGTGCCTGGCTATAATCTCCCCCATTTTCTATCCAATCCAAAAATTCATAGGTACTATCCGGATCTCCCGTCATATCATTGTAGACTCCCGCTCCCTCCGGCAATTCTGCAAAAGGACGACGCATCAATAGTTTCGCATTCGGGAAAGCTTCCACATAATGTTCCACGTATTGTGCTCTTATTTCTGTTGTAGGCATTCTGGTAATTCCCGCAGGATAATAGACATGCCATTCTCCCCAGTGACCTAAACTTCCAAGTTCCACATAGGATACAAAAGTATCACTTCCTAATTCTCGTCCAATTTCTTCCATCACTTTTTGATGATAGGCTATAAAAGTTTCATTGGAATAATTGGGACTGTATCCTTTCCCATATTCGATATCATAATCTGTCCCATCACCGGTCAAATCGTAAAGCCAATCCGGAATATCTCTGTGGGCTTCTGACGTTGGATAATCACACAAAAAACGAAAGACCGCATGTTTTCCTGCAGCCTTCCATTCCTCTATATGATTACTTTCATATATACTTTCCCAATCATACACGCCCTCTTCCGGTTCTAATTCTTTCCAAGTCACATCAATATACACCAGTTCTGAAACATCCTCATATTCCATATCCTCAGCCATTACAGCATAACCAATATATGGATTTGTAAAGGTTTCTCCTGAAGTCGTATAAGAATAGGTTTTCTTAAAAAACATAGTATTCCCCCATAAAAAATAAATGCCAATAAACACCAATGCAATTACCAAGACCAAAAAAAGAACAAAACGTTTTTTAACCATGATATTCTCCGTTATACTGAATCAATGTAATATCTTCCACAAACTCTAAGTTTCGAATACGTTCCTCAAAAAACAAATTATTGTTTTTTACAAAAATTTCAATAGCAAGTTCTGTTTTTTCACCACGTAAAGTTTTTGATTTAATAAAATACTTGGTTTTATTCAATTCCCGCAAAATCTTATCTCCGGTTTCATCCCCTGTATAATGCACTACCGCCATAAAAATCTGCTCTTTGTTTTGCTTACTATAGAAAAACCAAATAATCACATACATAATCAGCGCACCAATTAAAGCTAGTATATACATACCTGCGCCCGCTGTAATCCCGCTGGAAATCGCCCAAAACAAATATAATAAATCCATAGGATCTTTTACTGCTGTACGGAAACGCACAATAGAAAGGGCACCTACCATACCAAGGGAAATCACTACATTGGTACTGATTGCAAGGGTAATCATACAGGTCATAACTGTCATACCAACCAGTGTCACACCAAAACTTCTGGAATAGATGACTCCCGCATAGAATCTTTTATAAATCAGATAAATAATCACACCCAAAAGTACTGCTATGATCAGGGACAAAGCAATATTTCCCACATCATAGCTGGTGTATACTTCTGAATTCAAAATCGAATTTTTAATCACGTCTCTTACGCTCATAATACATTCCTCTCATCCATATAATAGTCATAACCATGTAAATAATTGGTCTTGTCATAACACATAACATATTTCGAAGCTGCCGTAAATTCCACAGCGGAGGGCGGCACCAAATCCTTTACGATTTTCGGTAAAAACTCCGTATATTTTACTTCCATAATCAGTTTTTCTTGAGGCATGGCCGGTAATGTCGGTAATGTGTGATCAAAAATATCAAATCCGCCGATTGCCGCCCGTACATGTTTATCAAAAGTCACACGTACCGTTCCTGCGTCCAATATATAAGGTTCTCTTTCATAATCTACGATTACCCTGGGACGCATCACTTGGCTCACGCACTCCACATAAAACTCGCGGCATAAGTTTGATTCATGATGAAGCAAAAATCCATAATTTCCTTCCAAAATCCATTCTACTTCCTGCCTCTTTAGAGAAGCCGCCTCCTTATAGATATAACTGCCTTGCTTGATTTTTCGCTCCAATTTTATATTTTGCTCTGAATAGTTGTATATACGAATCCGATATTTTTTTCGGAAAAATACCCCCGCCTCTTTTTCCGCATATGCACTGTTCCACATATCATCAAAATACAGGCTACGTATCATATATTCCCCATCTTTTGCATTCTTATCTATTTGGAAATAGGGTCTCATCCGGTTTTTTAAATCCATCAATTCCCCGTAATGAATCACATATTTCCATTCATGTCTGTATTGATTCATACGTTCCTCATTCTTCTACCGTTTCATATACACTGATTGTTCCATCTTCATTGATGTAAAAACACAAAATACCATAATATTTTCCATCCTCATCTGTTTCATAATAGTCAAAGGCATCCATGGTATTTCCATCCTCATCTATAGCCTGTACCTTCAGGAAATACTGTCCTGCTTCCGGTGCCTCCACTGATATTTCTGTCCAACTACCATCATACTCTGTAATCACATCTGTCAAAGCTAAATCTCTCGCTAAAATAGCATGATAAGTAATATCATCTTCCTGGAAATCATAAGACGCATCCCAGCCCATATTTAGCATACCATCCACCAGTTCCGGAGTACCTATAAAGAATGGCATTGGATTTTCCAAGGATTGCTTATAGTTCTCATAATAAGTATCCACCAAAGATGGTAAATGATCCGCCACATAATCATATTCACTTTGGGTTAAAGGTGCATAGGTGACATCCGGGGAAGAATAAATGGATTCTTCCACCACTGCCCGATATTCTTCTACCATTTCTGTCAAAAGTTCTTCTGTCATATAAGATTTCAAATCCTCAATAGCCGCATCTAAGGCTTCTCGAAATTCTGAAGATTTTAAGCATCTTTGGAACAACACATTGCCCCAGTAGTTGCTGACTCCCTGTTCCCAGCTTTCATAATCGGAACGATTCAAAACTTCATTTTCATCGGTACGGAAAATACCATCCAAATCCCAGCAAAGCAAATACCAGGTATCTTCGTTTTGTGCACTGTACAAATATGCATTTCTACTTTGTGTATCTGCATTTCCTGTCAAAATGTTAAATGCCATCCAATATACTAGATTTTCTTCATCAAAATGTTCTTCAATGACTGTTTCAATTGGAATTGTATAATCATTTAAATCATCCAACATGGCAATTAATTTTGAATGATCCGTATCTCCTTTGATTTCCAAGTACTCTTCAAAAGCATCCTCATCATAATCCGGATCACTGGTTAATTTAATCACGTCCTCATAACGATAAAACTCAAAATAATTGATTTTGTATAATTGGCCGTTTTTATCTAATCCATGGGTCTTTAAAGATGTTTTATTCAATTGTTCTACTTGCGTATACAGACCATAATCTTCAAATCCACTTCCGCTACCTTCTGTTTCATCATCCACATACAAGTGCACAAACTGCGTACGAAGACTCATAAGTTCCTCAATGCCGGAAAGCAAATCGAAGCCCAACTTATTGCGAAATCGCAAACCATCCGTTTGATGTTTATTCAATGCAATTGTAGTCTGCCCATTCCACGAACCCTGATTTTCCTTTAATTCTATTTTGTAATTTTTCTGCGCATTGGTACTGGAAGATTGACCGCGAATCTGAACGGTTGCATTAGGCGTGGTCCGTCCATATCCAAGCATCCCTGCCAATACACCGGTTTCGTCTCCAATTTGTAGCAAACCTTCTACTTTGTATCGATCAATACCGAGTTCATCATAATAATACGCAGAAAAGGTATTGATTTCTTCCCAGGTATGATCGGTTCCTTCCGTAGAATTCCCTTGTTTTACTGTTAAGTACATGGTAACTACATCATCCGATTCTGTTTCATATAAGGTACTGATATCTCGTAGGTGCGTAACCGAAGTACTTTCTGTTTCCTCCTCTACTGCTTCTAGTATCGTCTCTGCCTCTGTCCGACCTGCCGTTGTATTGGAAGACATGTCTTCCGTGAGCACACTGTACACCAACGAAACTACGATAAAGAAACATAATACGATGATGGCTACCCATATTTTCAGTGAATCTTTTTTCATCTATCTCTCCTTGTTGCTACTAATCGTTTTTCTAATTTATTCATAAACTCGTAGAGTTTTGTTCCGAATCCAATTTTCTCTTCCGCCATAATAGGCTGTGCACTCAAAATATGATAAGGCAATTCTTTCGTATACGTTCGTAAACGGTAATGACATACCAAAAAATAAATCATACTTCCTATACAAAAAGAAAAACCATAATATTTTGGATCTACCAAATAAGAAATCACACTTCCTAGGGTTGTGCTTACCGCAAAGATGATAGCCGCATTTCTCGCCCCTTCGTAATCTGTGAAATAAAGCAATATCAGCATCATTACATTTCCTACTGCATAAACGCCATAGCCTACACACAAAATACGAAAATACCCTTCCATTAAGGCGTCAAAACCTAACGGCAACCAATTCAAAATCAAAAGTCCCAAAGAAAGCATCAACGCTGTACCATAAAACTGCCTTCTTGCTGTATAGGTAATTTCATAATCCAAAACCGTTAACATATCTTCTTCTGCATTTTGAATTTCTGTAATGGAACCGGTTCCATTGAACAAATCGTAATATCTACGATATTTCGGATAAAAATTTACTTCCACGGAAGCCACAAAATTTATAGTTGTAATTAAGATTGTCATAAAAGCAAATAACGCGGATACATCGTACTGCGGCGCTCCATAATACAATCCCAGGATTTGTTCTCCAATAACGCTAAACCAACAAAGCACCAAATGGGAAAACAATCCAATATTCATGCAAAAACCAATAATTGCCAACGCTCCGTACTCATCAAACCATCTTAAAAATTCAAAGCTATACTTTCCTGTATTTTTAAAATAACGATAGAGCAAGTAAAAATGAAAGGTCATCATAACCCCATATCCACAAGTAACTGCCCACATAAGCACCCCTAACGAGGTACCCACAAGCACATGACAAATTAAAATGGTACATACCGCCACTACAATAGCAATCAAATACCCAATCATAATGCCTTTATAATCCTTTATGGCTGTTAAATAGTTCATTTGCATCCAAACGACTAATAGCTCCATAAAAAACAGAAAATTCAGTACTCCAAGACCAAAAGTCAATCCGGAAAACCACAAAAATACTCCAAATACCAATCCGCCTAAGGGAAGTATCAAACATAATGCCCCTTCCAACGAAGGTAACACATTTTCTTCCTTGTCCTGATACAGCATATCTGCCACATAACGTGTAGTCACCATAGAAAAAATACTGGTGATTAACAGCGATGCCAATAAGGCGTAGGTAATCATACAGACTAGCAAATCCCGATTGTCCTTGGATAACCCGAAGAATTCCCCTAAGTAACTGATACTCAGTAGAAAAACAACGCCAAGAAGCATAGGACCTGCAGTAACCATGCCCGTATAACCATATGCTTTTAAGATTGCAAATACGCCTGTGGATCGAAATAATTTCTTTAATTCAAATCCAATTCCTGCCATGAAAAATTACCTGCTTCCATTCTTTGTCTGCCCCACATTTTCCATAACTTCCCCATATAACTCTCGATATTTTGTCATCATCATTTCCGTCTGATAGAAGGCCTGTACTCTTTGCTTGCCCTGTTCACCCATATGAATTCTACGTGCTCTGCTGGCACACATACGGTCCATGGCCTGTGCGATTCCTTTTCGATGCATCGGTGGTGCTAAATACCCCGTCACCCCATAAGCATCATTTTCCATTCCTTCCAATAATTCTCGGCAACAGCCCACTTCTGTCGTCACACACGGTCTTCCCGCTGCCAACGACTCCAACACAGACAGTGGTTGTCCCTCCGAAAGACTAGTCAGAATCGTAAAATCCAGTTTTTCCATATAAGACACCACGTCCACGCGACCTACAAATGCCACATTTTTCAGGTGCAATTGCTCTACTAGGTCATAACATTCCTGTGCATATTCTTCATCATCCACACCGCCGAGGATATGTAGTCGAACATTCTCTCTTTGACTACATAATTCGTGGAATGAATATATCAATGTCTTTACATCTTTAATTTGCGCCAATCGAATCACGGCTCCAATATCTACCCAATCATCCTCTTCTTTGTAAGGAATTTTACAAAACCGCTCATAATCAATACCATTGGGAATCACATGACTGATTTCCGGTGGCACACCAAGTTCCTGTTGCGTAATCGCGGCTCTGGAAAACAGACAACTTACCGCATTCGCTCGCTTGTAAATAGCATCTGAAAGCATATAAAAAAACTGAATCCACTGCTTCTTAAAGGAAGGAACCACCCACTGCGCACGAATAATTTCTTCCTCTCTTTCACGGCTATAAATGCCATGTTCTGTCAAAATCAAGGGCTTTCCATACTTATATTTTCCTAAAACCGCTAGCAATCCACCATATCCGGTACATATTGAATGATACATATCCGCTTCCGGCACCTCTGTTCCCAATAGGTACAGAACAGGCAACAACATGGATCTCATGGTGTGAAACGTTTCCGCGAAAGGCACATAAGGATATTTTTCCTTACAAAGCCCTGTAATGGCTTCCAAAAAATCTTCTCCCATTAGAAAACTAGCAGGATTCAATTTTTTATCCTGAAACATGCGGCAAACCACATTCCAATCCGGTCTGGCACATTCCATCATTTCTCTACAAGCCTTTTTTTCTTCTTCATCCAGCTGTACGCGTTGTTTTTTATTCGGTTTTACTTTTAATGCATCATCCAAAAATACTTCGTGGATTTCTACCACATTTTCAGGTAATTCATAGGCATATTTCCCTTTATCCTTCGCCTTTGCACCAATTACCCATAACACAAATTCATGTTCCTTCATATTTTGGATATAGCTATGCATCCATGTAGATACACCACCATGCACATATGGATAACTACCTTCCAGCACCAAACAAATTCGCATGTTTCTCTCCTGTTACCTAGAAATCACTACTGTCTCTTCCTGTACTTCTAAAAGATAAAGATTTCCGGTTAAATTCGTCAGGGTTCCCCCTGTCACATCTTTTATTTCTCCTTCGTTGATTCGAACCATACAATAGGCTGTATCCTCCAAACCATCAAAAGTTAAAATCAAATCATTGCCTTGTTCTTCTTTTTCAAAGGACAAAATCGCATAACGCTGTACCGCACCGCCCATACTACTTCCGGTAACATGACGTATATCCGGAGCCGCTTCATCCAACCAAGTCATATACTCGTCTAAATTAGACTTCAATACTTCCCAGCCTAATGCTGCACCACGATCTTCATCCAACAAATCATCCGGATGCATAAAATGTGAATTTACATAATGAAAATTCAACTCAGAAAATGCGCTAAAACGCATATAATTATCTAAAATACCGCCGGAAATAATACGTGGTGTTTCTACCACGCCATCCTCTGCCACTTCAAATTCTTGAGAATAAGCATCATTTCCCTCAAAATAAGTACTGGCAATACAACGAATATCCGTAAAATCATGACCTAGCATGTATCTTCCATCCTCGGATAAAATATTAGATGGTGGTACATAAACAGCAAAGGTTGCGTCCGTAAAAATGGATGCAGAAAAACTTTCCAATTCTTCGATGCTTTTGTACATTGCCTCAAAACTTTCCCATAGGTTGTAACCTAAATCCTCTTCATATACATAATTGGGCCCACAAAGAGGCTGATGATTATAACCGTGATAACCGATTTCACCACCCTTATTCAAAAGCATGTTTCCATAGTAATAAAAATCTGCCGTACTTCGATTGCTTTCCACTTCTCCACTGGTATCGTCTTCATAAGTTTCTATGATTAATCCGGTAAACTGAATGTCATGTTCCTCTCCCAATTGCAAAATGTCCGGCCACCAAACAGAAGAATAGAATTCAGCGGTATCCATGCCATAATCCCGTTCAATATACTGTGAATCGCCCTGAGGCACCGGAGACGGGAAATCATCCAAATAATAAGTAGAGGCATTGATCACCGGATATACGGAAACATCCTCCAGCAAGGAATAAGCAGAGGCATACACCCCGCGATACGCTTTGGAACAATAGGCAAAATTACAAACAACAAAACGTCCTTCTTTATAATCCTTCGACCAAATCAATGGAACCTTTCCATCCCCGGTAGTAGCGTATACTTGACAATTATCACTAATTCCAACATTTAACGCAGATTCATACCCATCATCGATGGCATAAACCTCTCCTCCACCAATCATAAAGTCCTCATCCGCCAAAAAAGAATCCACCATTGCATAATCATACCCGGACTCTTCGATTCCAATATGAGGGCCTATCACCGTAAGTTCTGTCGTTTTTTGCAACGGAAGGGCAAACAACATGGCTCCTCCCTCTTCCACATAAGTCATAAAATCCATGACTTTTTCTCCAAGGGCAGATAAATTGGTCGTCGCATAAAAAATTGTTTCATATTGATCCAACTGCTCCAATTTTTCATCCATGTCCGCCAAATCTTCCACATCATAGGAAACGCGCATATCTGTCAAAATCTGCTGAAACTCTTCGTAATCCGCGTAACTGGTTTCATTGCCACTATCATAGATAAACAGACAGGTGGCCTCTCCACTTGCTACCTTATTTCGCGTTGTTTCCTCCTTATCCAAAAGTTCCACCACCGGATAGGGATTTTCATAAAGGATGCCGATACGTTCCATTAAAAGCAACACAAAAAAGGCAAAAAAGCCCATAAACACTCTTAACAATATGGAAAAACGCCGTTTTTCTTTTGGTTCTCTCTTCTTATGCTTCCATTTTTTCATCCTGTTTCTCTTCCCAAAAAGCTACAATCTGTCGAATATCCTTCGAATAGAAATTGCCTTCCTTTTTCACATCAGCAATCAAGCGTTGCACGCCTTCTTTATTGCCGTTTTCATAGTAATAACGGAAATGATATTTCCATAAGGTCTCATCCGTTGGCCAATTACGATCCATATAGTCCAAATATCCCTGTATTTGCGAATATTCTTTTATTTGGAAAAGACTCTCTATCAAATCAAAATAATCTTGTTTTTTCCCATTCCGCTGGATGCATTCCCGCAATAACTGTTGATAAGTCGTGCGGTGAATTTCCAACATCTGTCCTTCTACCATGCCGGAATAAATATATTGTTGTAAAAAATCCTTATATTCTTCCAACAAGCCCGGACGATTGGGATTTTCACTGTAAAGCGTGGCATATTCCTGAATTTTTAATTCAAATTCCTTGGACAATTCCACCATGGCCGTCGTTGCGTAATGCACAACCTCTACGTCATCATTCATACGTGCTTCATTTAATACCGGTATATAATTCTTCGTATCCTGCATCAACACATCCATCATAACGGAACGCTTCATCCCGGCATTATCAATCAATAATGCATCTTCCAAAGGCACGGTTCCGCCACCTTCATCCTCCGGTGTCGGCATAGTTCCCTTTTCTACCAGGTCCCCTCTCATGGCTTCCAAATTCTGTCCTTCCGTCCCCGCACGTCCTCGCATACGCAAAAAATTCTCAACGGCTACCGCCAAGGCACCCCAAATGGGAATAAACACCACGATTGGCAACATGGTAGCATTCATATGAATTCGTCTTGTTATCCAAAGAACCATAACCACTACCAGTAATACGATATGTATAAATAGAAAAAACAGTACCATTTATTCTGCTCCCATTTGTTCTACAATTTCACAATGCAAGCCCATGGACAAGAAACGCTTTAATACGATTTCTTCACTATTCTCATCTACTTGAGCTGCTAAAACATAAATACTTCCATCTTTACCCAAACCAATCAAGTCATTGTTACGTACCTTGGATTGCAATAAGGCATCCATTTCCTCCACCGTCTTTCCTGCGGGGTCGATACGGAACAAACGGAAACTGGTGTGATGATTTTCCGCCATTTCCTGCTGAATGGATAACTGATTTCGGAAATACTCATCCCTGGCAACAATGGTGCCCGGATAGTATATTCTTGCTTCGATTGCTCTCCGATATTCCCAGGCTTTTACAATGAAGTTCTCCATCAAACCGCTTAGAATACGAATCAAGTTGGTATAGTAATTATTCGCCTGACCATATTCCACATGGTAAATCATAATTAATACAGATAAGACTCCATCTGCCTGAATACCGGCCATGTAAACCGGATAGTTCTCATCCATCTCTCGGTTGAACCATACCTCGCCTTTTTTCAGTTCTGCCAAGATATGCTGGTAATCATCCAACTGAATGGACTTCCGCAGACGACTGGCCACCTGATTGGAACTGACTTCCAAACGGGCAAATCTGGCATATTGATCATTAATGGTATAAATCGCAATGGAATCATTGTTTAAAACATCTTCCATAACCGGAATAGACTCCGCAAAAATTTTTTCCGGTACTGTATTGCTCAAACGACGAACGACTTCAAAAATTCGTCCAAAACCATCTCTACTACCAATTAAATCCTGCTTGTACTGATTCTTGTAATCAATCGCTTCTTCATACAGCTGTGTCACAAAGTTTTGTTGCTCCTTTAACTGTGCATTTTCCTTTTCCACAAACCGAATATCTTCATCTTTTTTCTGCTTTACATAACCACAAACCGCCGCCGTTACAAATAACAAAATAAACGGCAACCAGTTTCCCGGATCATAAAAAAGCAAAACCCAATTGCTACCCTGCGCGTAATACGCCCAAATCAAGGATATCGTCTCTATCACCGCCGCTGCAAATCCCATATTGGTACCATACACCGTAGCAATCAATACGACATACACCAATCGATAATCAATCATACGGAACTGTACAGAATTGCCTGCAGATCGCACGAGAATTTCAAAAAATAATGCGCCCAGTAACAGTTCCACAATCATCATTGTGCGACTTTTCAAATTGAATTTTTCTCGAATCACGTCCTTTAAGGTCGGCTTCTCTTCATGCAAGCTCTTATATTGTTGATAGTACTCTTCCAGCTCATGAAAGGGATCATACATAGGAACCCAACCGTATTTTTTTCGTACCAGATTTTCTTCATCCGAGAAAACCGGTCTTGCTGTGGCATCACTTCCATAGCTTACCCGAAGCTCTTTTTTCTTGCTTTTTAGGAATTCTCCTAAGACCTCAAAAGTGCTTCCTCCTGCGGGAAAAAGACGCAAAACCTCGTCCTCTTCATCCCACCTGTCCTGTAGGCGATAGAAGAAATCTGCCACATCTCGCATATCTACGAAATGATTTGTTTCTTCTTTAGGTGCATCCAAAATAATTTCATCATTTCCCATGGTGGTACGATGAAACAGGTCATATAAATAATCCTTTTCTACTGTGCCGGACAGTAAAAACGGACTTCGTACGATTTTCAATTCAATTCTGGCCTGACTTGCATAATATCGGCACAAATCCTCCGCCGATTCCAAAATCATCTTTTTACTGTTTTCTTCTGTAGCACAAATTGCATCGGAAGTAAAATAAATGAACTGTTTCACGCTGGAATTGCGACACAAGCGAAGCAAACGACGTAAGTTTTCCATCTCATTTTCTGCTATCGTGTGATAAGTCAAATATTCCGAAACATAAATTACCCGTTCAAAGGTGTATGTATCAAAAATTCGTTGCAATTTTCTCTTTTTCAGACCAATTTGGAACCATTTCATATTGCCACGTTTCTTTTCCTCACAGTCTAACCCGCAAATCACCAAAGAATCCTCCGGAAAGGCTGTACGAAGGTTGGCTTCTGTCCAATATTGTATATTTCCCGCAATTAAAGTATCCATATATCTACCTAACTGTCCTTCATTTTCTGCATAACTCTGTATTTTCTAGGTGTCGTACCAAATCGTTTTTGAAAAATCCGATGAAAATAGCTTAAATTGTCGTATCCCACAAACAAGCCAATTTCCACCACCGGCATATCCGTATAGTTCAGTAAAAAAGCAGCATGTCGTAACCTTTTTTCCTGTACTAAATCGGTATAATTTCGTCCACAACGTTTTTTTATTTCTCGTGAAAGCCAATAAACGTCTACTTGCAGCTCCTTGGCCAACTGTGTCAATTCTCCATCCTGAAAATGCAAATCAATATATTGAAGCACTTTCTGCATTAAAAATTGCTCATGTTCTTTTCTTTTATATTTTCGTAAAGAAACCTGATAAAACAATTGCACGAATAACATTCCCAAGGTCATTTCCATTTGAGACGCATCCTGTACATTTTCTCGCTGTAACCAAATTAAGTTTTGTAAATAGTTCTGAATTAATAAATGATCCTGTACCTGAAAATGGTAATAAGAAATCTTGGGTAAGATATCAGCAAAATACCCCATGGCGTAATTCCAATAAGGATTCATTTGAATTCCATACCCTTTTGCATATTGAAAAAAGTCCGGCAAAATCAGAAATTCTGTGGCCCTATAATCCTCATTTTCTAAATTATGTGCCAGTGCTGTTTCCGGGCTCAAAAAAAGGAGCTCACCGCTTTTTAAAAAGATTCGTTGCTTTTCGATGGAAAGTTCCATCTCACCATGATTGCAATAAATCAATCTCGCAAACGTCTTCTTTTGTGCGTTACGCTCATCTGTATCTTCATATTCGGTTTTCAAGAAGAAACATCCCTGTCTCAAAAGGGTTGGTTCCTGTTCAAAACCATCTATATTCATTCCAAGTTTCCAATCTATGTCTTTTCTTTTATTATAGTCCCAATTTGCAAAAAAAGGAATGGTTTTCCCCGAATCTCACGAGAAAACCACTCCTTTTTTATTTTCCATACTTTTCTTGAAAAGCTTCGATGGTCATCGGCCTTGCGAAATAATATCCTTGGAATCTATCACAACCCATTTCCGTCGTTTCTTTTACCTGATCTTCCGTCTCCACACCTTCCATAATGGTCGGGATTTGCAAAGTCTTTGCCAAATCCATAATCGTACGCAATACCACGGATGCTTTTTGTTTATTTTTTGCATTATACAGGAACTTCAAATCGATTTTCAGCAAATCAATCGGTACATCATTTAGCACATTGATAGAAGAATAACCACTACCAAAATCATCCATTACTACCACAAAACCTTCTCGGCGCAATTCTTCCACTACCTTCAGATTTCGCTCAAAATCATGCATCATCGCTTCTTCTGTAATTTCCACATGCAATCTATGGTGGGATATATCATAACTATCCGCCAATTCACGAAATACCTGCGGAATATCCATAAAGAAGAAATCCTTTGGCGATACATTGACAGACACATAAATATCCTTGTCAATTTCTTCCCACTCGGCTATCAATTCACACGCTACGCGCCAAATATAATGGTCTAATAATGACACCATACCATTTTTTTCCAACAATGGCAGGAATCGACGTGGTTTCAAAAAGCCTTCCACCGGATGCTCCCATCGAGTCACGATCTCACCGCCAAGCACCTTTCCGTCGCTTCGGAAAATCGGTTGAATATAAGGACGAATTTCCCCATTCTGAATGGCTTCTTCGATTCCTCCAATGACTTTTTGTTCCCAAATCATGTCTTTTCGCATGCTTTCATCGTAAATCGCAAGGCGTTTTTTGTAATCATCCTTAATCGATGAAATCGCCATCACGGTACGATCCAACATCACAGATACAGACATGGTCGGATCTAATACTTCAAAAACACCCACATGAATAACAATCGGATAATGAATATCTTTATCTACATGTGCAACGGTTTTGGGCCCATCCAAAAGAATATCCGGATCGTAATTCTTTTTATTCATCAAAACAGCAAACTTATCTCCGCTAATACGTCCATAAATTGTATCCGGACTAGCATAGCGCTGAATCGCCTTCGCGATTCTTACTAAAATATCATCTCCGGTCTCCGCTCCAAAAATATCATTGATTAGCTTAAAATTTTTAATATCTGAGCTAATCATAATAAATTCTTCGTTCGGATTTGCATTTAAGATTTGTCTTGCTCTTGTGATAAAACGTTCTTTATTGTAAATACCGGTCAAACTATCATGACTGGCTTGATAGCGTTCATTCTCAATTTTTTCTTCTTCTTCAGTACGGTCTTGGATAATAAACAACGCGCCTATGATTTTCTCTTTTTCATCCATAACTCTGTGATAGTCAATCACATAACCTTCCACTTTTCCATTGGCACGAATAGATTTTCTCAAGTGGAAATTCCGGGACAGATCCATATGCGGATCCTGCACCAAACTCTGAATGACATTGCCACTATCTTCCATATTTTCATCGGTAATATGGTATCTTCTACGGCCCTCTTCATTCACGTAAACACACTGATAATCCGTATCAAAGAAGAAAATTGCCTCATCTAAGTTAGATACCACGATATCTCGCAACCGCATCAGCAAGAAAATCGGCTCGTATACAAGTGAAAAATAATACACCAAAATACCACAACCTGCGTAACCTAGCATGGACATATCCACCGGTGTATTGGAAAAAATATAATATGATTCCCAAAACATCAAAATCACCATGCTAAGAAGCAACAGCAAGTAACGTTCGAAATAAATCTTTGGTGTAGAAAAAACCTTATAAGTCAGCATACCAAAGGCTACCGCCACCAGCATATAAGAAAATACCAAATGAATCCGATGTCCGGATAAAGATACCAAACTATAATAAATATCCGTATCCGTTAATTCCAGACGTTCCACGGTAAAACTATGATGGAAAAATTCGTTCAACAACTGAGAAATACTATCTATAATAGCCAGTGTAATAAAAATTGGCCGAAAAACCGTCTTTTTATAAGGAAGACTGCAATAATCTCCCGTAAAACGCACTAAGCTTACCAACATCCAATTGGTGCCGCAAAAATAAAAATAATATCCCCATCTGGAAAGCACTTCCGTATTGGAAGCAATAATGATTAAGTTCCCGATTAATGGCAACACTGCAGTAAACAACAAGTTGCGTACTGGCTGAGCAATTTTTCGGTTACTAATAGATGATTTATAAACACAATAGATTAATACTAATGTAAAAAAGATCAAAATAATAATAAATGGATTTTTCATATCCGCCCCCGCATATCAATCCCTATGATATGATTCTATTTTAGCAAAAAGGAAGGGAAGAAACAACCTTTTGCCTCTTCCCTTTCCACTAATCTTGTGCATTCATATTATGTTTTAAATACTCCATTAACATGCGAATACCCGTTTCATTTTCTCCACCACGCGGAATAATCACATCCGCATATTTTTTAGATGGTTCCACGAATTCCTCATGCATCGGCTTTACTGTAGTAGAATACTGTTCCAAAATGGATTCGATGCTTCTAGCACGTTCCAACATATCTCTACGAATTCTGCGCATCAATCGCTCATCTGCGTCGGTATCCACATAAATCTTCGCATCCATCAAATCGCGAAGTTCTTTATTTTCTAAAATCAAAATACCTTCTAGAATAATTACCGGCTTGGGCTGTACCTCCACCGTTTCTTCCACGCGATTATGGATTTTATAATCGTATACCGGTACCTGAATGGTATGTCCCTTAATCAAGTCTCTAACATCCTCTGCCATACGTTCGGATTCAAACGCATCCGGATGGTCATAGTTCAACTGAGAACGTTCTTCATAACTCATCTCATTATGAGCCTTGTAATAACTATCATGGCTGATAATAGCGATTTCCTGTCCAAAATACTCTTCAATTTTTTGAACAATCGTAGTTTTTCCGGAAGCAGAACCACCTGCTACACCAACAACACAGATTTTATTCATTGTTTCTTCCTCAAATTTCTAACTTTTTAGTTAGTATATCACAGATAAATCCAGCCTAAAACCATGTTTACAAAAAGAAACAAAAATTGTATATTTATCCTTAAGACAGTTTTATTTGAACAGGAGTAATTATGCCGATTTTAGTACAAAATGATTTGCCGGCAAAGCAAATCTTAGAAGAAGAGAATATTTTCGTCATGGATATGAAGCGTGGTAATACCCAGGAAATCCGTCCATTACAGATTTGTATTTTAAATTTGATGCCCTTAAAAGAAGATACGGAGCTTGACTTATTGCGTGTTTTATCCAACTTTCCGATTCAGACACAGATTACCTTTTTAAAAACCGCAACTCACGAATCTTCCCACACCACAGCATCCCACTTGAATAAATTCTATTCTGTCTTTGATGATATCAAAGAACAATACTTTGACGGAATGATTATTACAGGGGCACCTGTGGAATTAATGGAATTCGAAGAAGTAGAATACTGGGAGGAATTGTCCACTATTATGGAATGGACCAAAACCCACGTATTTTCTACCTTTCACATTTGCTGGGGCGCTCAAGCCGGTTTGTATTATCACCACGGCATTCCAAAAGTGCTCTTACCGAAAAAATTAAGTGGCGTATACAAGCAAAAAGTCTTGCACCGCAAAAAAATGCTCATGCGTGGCATGGACGATCAATTTTGGTGCCCACAATCACGCTACACCGGTGAAGATGAAGAAGCCATCAAAAAAGATAAGGAGCTTTATGTCGTTGCCAGCAGTGAAGAAACAGGCAGTTGCGTTATTTTAGCCTATTCCTCCAGACAAATTTTCGTAACCGGTCATACAGAATACGACCGCTACGAATTGGACAAGGAATACAAACGCGATTTGAAAAAAGGAATCAATCCGGACATCCCGGTGAACTACTACGAAGACAATGATCCGGAAAAAGAACCGGTTTTGACTTGGCGTTCCAGCTCCAACTGCTTATACACCAATTGGTTAAACCTAGTATATCAAGAAACCCCTTACGATTTAACCACTCTCACAGACGTTACCACAGCAAGTTATCACGAAAAAAAATCATAAAAAATGGCTTCCGTTTGGAAGCCATTTTCTTATTGACCCATTGCATGTGGAAACATCTGCATGAAAAGTTCTAAAATCTCACGATTCTCCTTTTTCACGTCCATGTGGTTCAGCTCTTTCCACTGAATTTTCTTTTGTAAATACTCCGCCCTCTCAAATGCTTCTTCATAACTCATCTTCTTCATATAAGAGCCCTCCTATTTCCTTTAGGGTTTTATATCATGTGTTAGATTATAGCATGAATCCATACATAATATAGTGTATAAGCTCTTAAATTTGTATAAATATTGATGAAAAATTATAAACTACATATAATCTACTTTCATTAAGCATAATCCGGCTGCCGGAGCCGTAGGTCCTGCGTTTTTTCGTTCTCTGGATTCTAAGATTTCTTCTACATGTTCCGGCGGATAACTGCCCTGTCCTACCTCCAAAAGCGTTCCCACCATAATACGCACCATATTTTGTAAAAAGCCGGTGCCATGGACCTCAATGGTCAAATAACCATTCCGTTCTTTAATGTCGATACGATCCACAATACGAATTGTGGATTTTTTAAAACGATTATTTCCACAAAAGCTCTTAAAATCTCTTTTCCCGATGATGTATTCCGTTGCTTGTCGCATCTTTTCCACATCCGGATGATATTCCAATCTTGTCACGTATTTACGGTCAAATACCGGTTTTGTTTTTCCTACATAACAAGTGTATCGATACGTTTTGCCAACTGCATTATAACGACTATGAAAACGCTCAGAAGCCACTCTCACATCCTGTACTACAATGTCGTCCGGCAAATAACGGTTCATATATGCTAAAATTTCTTCTGTGTCCATTTCCACATCTAAAAATGCATTGGCCACCATAGCCTTTGCATGAACTCCGGCATCCGTTCTACCGGCACCTATCACATCCACCATTTCTACATTACACATACGTGAAAGCACCGTTTCTAACTTGCCTTGGATAGTTTCCCGATCCGGTTGATGCTCCCAGCCATAGTATCTGCTCCCGTCATAGGAAATAATAAATTTATAATTCTTTACTGCCAATTTCTAGTCCTCAACTATTCCATTTTCAATTAATTCCAATTCCTCAGGGAAGATACAATTTGGAAAATTCGGATCATCCAAAGATTTTTTACACTCCTCAAAATCCATCCAACAGACTGATTCCAACTCTTCCTTCTGTATCTGAAACTCTGATTCCTCTTTCTCGCACCACATACAATACACACGACTCACTTGATTGTCAACAAATGGTTTTCCGTAGAATTTCTTTTGAAAAGAAAAAGTTCGTACACCCACATACAGCAAATCCTCAACCTGTGCAACAACACCAAGTTCTTCCTGTAATTCACGTAAAGCGGATATTTCATAATCATCTCCTGCCGGAATATGTCCCGCACTGGAGGCATCATAACATCCCGGATGAGAATCCTTATTTGCACTTCTTTTCTGCAATAACACCTGCAAGCGTCCCTCTCGCTTACGAATCAACCATACATGGGACGTGCGATGTCGAATTCCTTTTTCATGTGCTTCTTCTCTACTCACTCTTTCTCCCGTCGGCTCCCCGTTTTCATTCACGACATCAAGCCATTCCATACATTCCCTCTCTTTCTTGCAAATCCCTTTTTCTCATTGTAAAATAAATCTCATCATTAGGACAAGGGTGTTTTTTATGCATGAATTATCTGTGACACAAGGATTACTGGACTTAGCCTTAAAAGAGGCAGAAAAATACAAAGCTAAAAAAATTATAAAAATTAATATTACCATGGGCGGCCTCACCGGCTATGATCCCTTCTGTATTGAAGAATACTTACATTTATTAGGCGAAGGCACTCCTGCCGAACATACAGAACTGGAATTCAACATACTTCCCGGTAAAATTGCCTGCTTAGATTGTCAAAAAGAACAATCCGCTCGCTTCTTCCGAAGTACCTGTATGTATTGCAACAGTCCTCGTTTAAAAGTAATATCCGGGCAAGAATTTTATATCGAAAACATGGAAATTGAAGACTAATTATTTTTAAATCCAAAAACTTGCTTTATCCTTAAAGTGCATAATAAGAAGGGCCTGATGCAAATGCATCAGGCCCTTCTTGGAGAAGTTTATGGGTAATGTTTATCTGAAAATGATAGTTATCCTTCGATTGCAACATATTTCTGCTCTTCTACGGCTTTTCTTTCTACCTTATCTACGGTAAGCTTCAAGATGCCATCCTCGAACTTCGCATGAATATCTTCTAATTCAACGGAATCTCCTAAATAGAAGCTTCTACTCATAGAACCACGATAACGTTCTCTGCGAAGCATCTTTCCGTCCTTTTCTTCTTTCTTTTCCTCTTCTTTTTGTGTAGCAATGGTTAATGTACCATCCTGTAATTTCACTTGAATCTGGTCTTTCTTATATCCCGGAAGATCGATTTCGAACTCATATGCATCATCAGTCTCATGAATATCGGTCTTCATAGAACCTGTAAGATAATTACCGGCTCCGGACTTTTCTACCTCCGGAAAATGAAAATTCATCCAATCATCAAAAATACTTTCTCCAAAAATACTAGGCATATACATAATCAATTCCTCCTTTTTATTCTTGCAGTTAAACTGTAGTTTTTTGTGTTGCCGAAAGAGAATTGTCACTCAATTTCCTTTCGTTGATATTGTTATAACACAATTATTAGCACTCGTCAAGAGTGAGTGCTAATAATTTTTAAAAAAAATTAGGATTGCCTATTTTTCAGGCAATCCCTCTTCAAATCCAAGTAAATAATTAATAAATTGTTGTGCTGTTCTACCGGAAACGCCACCATGACGCATTTCCCAACGATTCGCTTCCAGGTGTAATTCTTCCGTAGAAAGCGAAATACCATTTCGTTTGGCAAGTTCATCCACAATTTCGTAAAATTCGTTTTTTGACGGTTTAAAATAGCCAATAGACACACCAAAACGATTTGCAAGCGACAGTTTCTCTTCCATGGTATCCGAGCGATGAATATCATTCTCATGTTCCATATCGCTTCGATCCGACCAATTCTCTCGAATCAAATGTCTTCGATTAGAAGTCGCATAAATCAAAATATTCTCCGGTTTTGTCTCTACACCACCTTCAATTACAGCTTTTAAAAACTTATAATCCGATTCATCCTCCTCAAAGGATAAATCGTCCATATAAATAATAAACTTATAATTTCGATTTTTTATCTGTGCAATCAACTGAGACAACATACGAAATTGGTATTTATAAATCTCAATCATGCGAAGTCCATCGTCATAAAACTCATTTACAATGGCTTTGATGCTTGTGGATTTTCCGGTACCGCTATCTCCATACAAAAGCACATTATTGGCTTTTTTCCCTTCCACAAAGGCGCGGGTGTTATCCACCAATTTTTTCTTCTGTTCTTCATAGCCCACCAAATCTGAGAGCACCACTGCATCCATATTGTTAATCGGACAAAAATTCACACGAAACTGCTCCGCTTCCTGAATACGAAAAGCTTTGTTTAATCCAAAAGCGCCTACTCCATAATCCTTATAAAATCCGGTAATAATAGAAAAGAATGCTTCCTCATCCTTCGCCGCAGCCAAAGCACGGCTTAAATTGCGAACCTTTTCACTGACATTCCGATTGTACATCAACTCCGGTTTTTCAATGGCTTTATAATGCGTGATCTCTGTAAAACAATCTACCTGCAAGGCTTCTTCCAAGTCAGAAAAGTCATAATGAAAAAGCTGATAAAAAGCTGAAAAATCCTTTTTGGCGAAATGATTTACGCTTCCTTCCTTGGCTCCTATTTTTTCTGCAGTCAACGTAAACGGATTTTCATTCATCACAAGCAAATAGGTCAAATAATTCTGCCATAAATTCTCATCAAATCCAAATTCCGTGCTGATTTCCAAAATATGTTTCATTTCCCGATATACGCGCGTACGTAAATCCTCCGGATTTTCCTTTTTTTCACGAAAATCTCGAACCACAGAAGCCAAGGACAATAAAATCTCTTCTTCCTTCAAGTCACGATAGATCATGATATTCGATACAATGCGATCCATTTTGTCACCTCACTAAATAAGCACTAAAATCACCAATATTCCAAGTATGATTCGATACCATCCAAAGACTTTGAAATCATGCTTTTTGATGTATCCCATTAAGAAACGAATTACAAATAAAGAAACAACAAATGCAGTCAAAGTACCTACCACCAAAATCGCTACTTCTAATCCTGTAATCGCTACTCCTGTCACAGCAAACTTCACGATTTTTAATAAACTGGCACCTAACATGACCGGTACTGCCAAGAAAAAAGTATATTCTGCCGCAATGCTACGACTAAGTCCCAATAATAATCCACCGATAATGGTGGCGCCGGATCTGGAAGTTCCCGGGAAAATCGCTGCCACGAGCTGGAACAATCCGATGTAAAAAGCTGTCATATAAGTAATGTCTGAAATACGTCTTACCTTTGGATGCTTCTGACGGAAATAGGTCTCTACCACTAAGAAAAGCACACCTACAAGAATCAAAGCCAACAATACACATAATGGATTGTAAAACAATTCATCGATCTTATCATCAAACAGCACACCTACAATTCCGGCCGGAATGCAGGAAATCACAATCTTAATCCACATAGAGAGAGCGCCCTCTTTCCATACCACTCTGCCTTTGCTCTTTTTCCATGGCCACAACTGATTCCAAAACAACAAAACAACGGCTAATATGGCACCAAACTGAATAACCACCTCAAACATGGACCAGAACTCCTCTGATACGTTGAGCGGCACAATTTCTTCCAACAAAATCATGTGTCCGGTACTGCTGACAGGCAACCATTCGGTAATCCCTTCCACAATACCAAAGAGAATCGATTTTAAAATCTCCATCTTCTATTTACTCCTCTATCTTTTCTTCGCACCCAAAGTCAAAACTCCCTTGCGTGCTAAAATGTAACGTTTCCATTTTACATCTCTAAGACAGAGTCTGCAATATTCAGAGTTGAACTTCTATGTGAAACAATTATGACCGTTTTGTCCTTTGCTTCACGCTGTAAAGATTGAAGGATAATTCCTTCATTTAAAACATCCAAATTACTGGTGGATTCATCCAACAGCATCATAGGCGATTCATGCAAAAAGGCTCTGGCAATTCCAATACGCTGTCTTTCTCCACCGGACAAGCTGTCGCCCATTTCCTCCACCATGGTGTCATATCCCTGTGGCAAGGACATAATCATATCATGAATAGACGCTTTTTTTGCTGCTTCTATCACTTCTTCTCTGCTTGCCTTGGTATTTCCGATTTTAATATTATTTTCAATGGTGTCATGGAAAAGCCAGGTATCCTGTGTCACATAGGATTGATTTTGACGTAAGGATGCAGTATTGATATTTCTTAAATCTTCTCCGGACATATGAATGCTTCCTTTTTCTACATCAAAGAAACGCATCAACAACTTCAAAAGTGTGGATTTTCCGCAACCACTTGCCCCATGAATTCCTAAAATACTTCCTTTTTCCACCTCTACGTTTATCTGGGATAAAATCTCTGTATCTCCATATCCAAAGGATACATCCTTCACTTCCATCCCCTGGAATTCTACGTCTACACCGTCCTCTACTTCTTTTACTTCCGGTGTTTCTTCTAAAATAGCAAGTACACGTTCCCCACTTGCCAAGGTCTGATGCAAATTATTGGAAAGATTGGATAATGCAGTTACCGGTCCAAAAGAACTCATCATAGCCAAAGTAGCTACTAAGAACTGTGTAAAAGTAACTTGTCCGATCTGATACTGCCATAACATCAAAAGCAACATGCCCCAAGAGAAAAATTGAATCAATAAATTAGTCAAACTTCTCTGTCCGGCTTCATAATGATTCATTTTTTCCTGAAAGCCCGCCATTTTCTTGGATTCGGTCAACAGTCCGTTTCTACGATTTTCGCCATCTCCATACTGAATGGTTTCATCCAATCCATACAAAGACTCTAAAACAAAACTATTTAAATTACCGAACTGATTTCGCATAGCAAGTCCATCATCCGCCCCTCTTTTTCCATTCCAAATGGGAAGGAGCACACCAATGGTCACATACGCAAGAGTTGCAAATGCCCCTGCTAACAAGCTTTGTTTCCCAATAAAAATCACCATAAGCAAGGAAGTCAAAAATCCAATCATAATTGGGGACAGGGTATGGGCGTAAAAAACTTCCAACAACTCAATATCTGTCGTGATAATGGAAATCAAATTACCTTTATCTTTTCCCTCTAGTTTTGCAGGACAAAGCTTTCTTAAGGCTGCAAATACTTCATGTCGAATCAATGCCAGTAGTCGAAAGGCAATAAAATGATTACAATACTGTTCTCCGTAATGCAAGACTCCACGCATCACAGCCATAACCACAAGACCCACTAATAGAGCTGTCTCCACTTTACCAACCAATAAAATTTGTGAAAGGCCATAACCGGCTACCACCGTCAAAAAAATGGCACATAAAAATCCGGTTACCCCCAAGATTACGGCAAGCAGCATAATCGGAAATAAACTACGCACATAGGTTACGAGTTTCAACATAATCTGTAATCCACTGTATTTTCTTTTTTCCATTTTTATGCCTCCTTTCCGATCTGTTCTAATTTTTGCTGTGTCTCATACAATTTTGCATAGGCGCCTTGTTTTGCCAACAATTCTTCGTGGGTTCCCTGTTCTGTCACATGGCCCTGCTCTAAGAAATAAATCTGGTTGGCATGTACCACATTTTGTAATCGATGCGAAATCAAAATAACGGTTTTCACCTTCGCTAAAGCCTCTACCGCTGTCATAATAAAGTCTTCGCTTTCCACATCAATATTCGAAGTGGCTTCATCAAAAATATACACCTCAGAATCTCTCAAAAGCGCACGTGCCAAGGCCAAACGTTGCTTTTGTCCTCCGGATAAATTATTGGCGCCTTCTTCACAGACAAACTCCAAACCACCTTCGGTTTTTAAATAATCCCAAAGATTCACGGTTTTTAAAGCAGCTACCATTTCTGCCTCTGTTGCCTGTTTCTTTGCAACCAACAAATTCTCTTTTACCGTTCCTTTAAATAAATAGCTCTGATGTACAATAGTTGTCACGTGCTCCATATAGGAAGTTTCCTGTAAATCTCGCAGTTCCGTACCATTTACGCAAACGCTACCCTCATATCCCTTATTGCGGTTATTCAATACGGAAGCAAAGGTACTTTTTCCGCATCCGGATTCTCCTACAATCGCAGTCAAAGTTCCCGGCTGCATATCCATCTCAAGGTGGAAAAGCGCCTGTTTTTCTCCATAGAAATAATCTAAATTGGAAATCTTATAACTTATCGGCGCAGATGCCAACGTTTCTGTTCCATCTTCTGTAATTTCCTGATCTAGAAACGCAAAAATACGGTCACTGGCTGCCATTCCATTCATAGCAATATGGAAATAAGAGCCTAAAATTCGCATCGGAAGGAAAAACTCCGCTGCCAATAAAAAGACACTAATTGCTCCAAAGAGGCTGATTTTTCCATGGGCAAAATCCAAAAGTGTCAATACCATACCCACTGCAGCTCCACCATAGGCCAAAATATCCATAACACTGGTGGAATTCAACTGCATCGTCAAAACCTTCATAGTGATCGTACGGAATCGCTCTGCTTCTACATCCATTTCTTCCGCTTTTTTCTCGTCTGCACCATAAATCTTTAACGTGGTCAATCCTTGCAAATTCTCCAGGAAAGAATCTCCTAATTCCGTATAAAGCCCCCAGTATTTATTCAACAAACGTTTTGCTATTTTCTGCACCATAACAATTGTCATTGGAATTAACGGTACAAACAAAAGCAAAATCGCGCTTACCTTTAGATCCACAAAAGCCAAAACAACAAATAAGGTAACCGGTGCCAAGAGCGCATAGAAAAACTGTGGTAAATAGCGACCAAAATAGGTTTCCAGTTGCTCCACACCTTCCGTAGACATTTGCACTACATCTGCTGTGGTTACAAACTGTCTGTAATTTGCTCCCATTTGCAGCAACTTGTCATAAATGGTTTCTCGAATCACTTTTTTTACATCTACACTTGCTAAAAAGGATGCACGTGCTCCCTTTCGATCTGCAAAAAAGCGAAACAGAATTCCAAGTAGCAACAATACTACATTTCGAATTACATTTTCCTGTGTCAGAGTTCCAGCATATATGCCGGAAATCATAGATGCGCCGCTAAACACAATCACAATCTGGCTAAGTAGCGCTAACCACTGCCACAACACTTGTATGAAAATGTATTTTTTTGCGTCTCCCATGAGACGTACTAATCGCATTTTAATCATGTTTCCTCCTAAAAAAAGGTACAATAGGGCCTGCTCCCCATTGTACCTTTGTATAATAAACATAAAATATACTTTTTATGTCAGCCAGTTAGTTTTCACTAACAGAAGGCATTATAACACATATTTTTTAAAAAAAGCAAGACTCCTTTTATTCCACGCCAAAGCGGAACAAAATCGGATCTTGATGAATGGTGATTGTCTGATTTTCCACAGAAATACGACGATCACCCAGCAGATCCAAGAAAATACCTTCCGGAATTGCAAAATTCCAATCAAACATATGTAAATCTTCCTGTGGCAAAGCCACCTTTGTCTCTTCCTGATTCTTTACCGGGAAAATACCTACAAACTTCTCTTCCTTGTTCTGAAAAACCATCATAAGTGCTTTTTCTTCTAAAGAATACACACGATAACTTCCGGATTGCAGTACTTTCTGTTTTTTGATTCCATATAAGTGCTGCAACATACTCGTAAAGTCATTTTTCTTTTCCCAAGAAATGGTATCTTTGTCGAACAAACTCGGCAAATGGTCTTCTCCCACTTCCTGACCGCCATACAGCAATGCTGTGCCTTTTTGCAAATATTGGAAAGCAATATAGTTTTGAAGGGTTTTTTCGTTCGATATCAAAGCCGCAGCACGTGGTTGGTCGTGATTTTCCATAAAACGCAGTTTGCAATAATTCCCCGGATAAATGAGTTCCTGTTGATTAATGGCATCCGCATATTGTTGTAACGTTTTTTCTCCGGTAATGGTCTGCTTCATACAATCATGTATGTCATAATCATAACAAATGTCAAAAGCCTGATATAATTCTGAATCTGAGGCTCCATCTATGCCCAGACTTCTACCATAGGCTACAAACATTGGCTCACAGGATTCTGCCAACCAAATACAACCCGGTCGTACCTTCTCCACCTGTTTTCTAGCCTCCAGCCAAAATTCTACCGGTACCAAAGATGCTACGTCGCAGCGAAAACCATCCACGATTTCCGCCCACTGCTTTAATGTTTCAATCTGATAATCCCACAAATCTCTCTTGGTATAATCCAAATCAATCACGTCGCTCCAAGCTCCAATATGATTGCCATATTCGCCATACGCATTCTGATAAAACCACTCCGGATGTTCTTCAAAAAGTTTCGAATCCGGTGAGGTATGGTTATATACCACATCAATAATACATTTCATGCCTTTTTCATGGATTTTATCCACCACATGTCGGAAATCCTCCATGGTTCCAAATTCCGGATTAATTTCTCGATAATCCGAAATTGCATAAGGCGAACCCAAGGATCCTTTTCGGTTTTTCTTTCCAATGGGATGAATTGGCATAAACCAAATAATATCTGTCCCCAATTCATAAATGCGATCCAAATCCTGCTCAAATGCAGCAAAGGTCCCCTCTTTTGTATGATTTCTCACAAAAACAGAATAAATCACAGAATTTCGTAATGCTAAGTTCGTTTGCTTTGCCATACCCGCTCCTCCTAAAAGTATCTTTTTACTTCATCAATGTAAGTTTCTGCAATACCACTTAATTTACTTCCTCTTTTACATATATATCCAATTCTCATGGCAGAATTTTGATTCTTCTCATCCTCTTGGAAAGGAATAACCATATAGTCGTCTCCGTTCAATTCTTCACAAATCACACCGGAACAAAGCGTGTAACCATTTAAACCTACCATTAAATTCAACATCGTAGCTCGATCATTGGTTTTAATGGTTCTTGGATAATCTCGGTCTGTCAAAATCTCTTCCGCCAAATAAACAGATCCCTTTTCCCCTTGTTCAAAGGCAAGACACGGATACTCCTGTAACTCTTCAAATGCAATAGACGCTTTTTTTGCCAAGGGATGTTCTTTCCATACATAAACATAAGCATCACAGTCCACAATATGATGGAATTCCAAGTCATTTTCTAAAAGCATCTTGGAAAGTACCTTTTCATTGAAGTCACTAAAATATAAAATACCGACCTCACTTTTTCCCAGTGCCACATCCTGGATTACATCATAGGTCTTCGTCTCTCGAATCGCAAACTCATAATTCAAGGTATCATACTTCTTTACCATTTCTACAAAGGCCTTTACCGCAAAAGAATAATGCTGGGTTGACACGCCAAATTTTTGTTTATAATTCTTTCCTTCCCCATAACGATCCATCAACATTTCATACTGTTGATACAATTGTCTTGCATGAGAAATAAATTCGCTTCCCTCTGTGGTCAAAGTAACCCCACGATTGGTTCTGGAAAAAATGGCAATTCCTGTTTCAGTTTCTAACTCTTTAATCACGGCAGTCAAGGTAGGCTGGGAAATATACAATTTTTCCGCAGCTTTGTTCATTGAGCCAATTTCTGCCACCTGTAATACGTAATAAATCTGCTGTAATGTCATACTTTATGTCCTTCTTATAATTCTATATCATGGAAATTTCCCTCTAATATTCTCTTTTTATCCGACGGATCCATTTTCACAATGGTGCCGTAACGATTATAACTGGTTAATAATTCTGAATTTCGAGCTGGTTTTTTACTTCCATGTTCTGTCAAAAATGCTTCCAATTTTTCCATGTCTCCGGATTTTAATACCTCATCTATTGTCTCCTCCGTCGTAGCATTCACAGACTCTGTAGCATCTACAGTTCCGGATTCTCCGTACCACAAATCATGGAAAAAAGATTTTACCTGCTCAATTGCTTGTTGAATTCCATCCAGAATACGGTCGATCATATCCGGATTTTCAATTTGACGTGTTGGCCCTTGATTTCCTGTAGACAATTCTAAAGTAGGGGCTTGATTCTGAAAGCCGGCACTTTTACCCGTTTCCCGGGTCTGTGCACCGGCGGCAGACGAAGGCGTTTCCGTTTTCTTTTGGTGAGATGGTTCATATACAACACCTGTTCCATCTTTTTCCAAAGGAAAACGAAATTCGCTTTCTGCAGAATGTTTTACATTATTCGGTTGATACTGATTATAATGCTGATCTAACCGTACTTTGTCCATTTAACCTTCCCCAAGTTCTTCCAATTGATTTTGCAGGTTTTCCCATTCTTCCATGCAAGCAAAAACAACCTCTTCCTGCGCGTCAATTTGTTCTTGAATCTCTGTCAATTTAGAATATCGCGATTGATATTCCGGTTTCAATAATTCCTGTTTTAATGCTTCTAACTTTTCTTCTTCCAAAGCCAATGCTTCTTCTGTTTTTGTAATTTTCTTTTGTATTTTAGAACGTTCTTTTCCCGGATTATAATAGGGTTTTTTCGCAGGCTTCGCTTCCACCTTTGCCGGCTTACCTTCTGCCTTTTCTTCCCATTTTTCCTCAAGATTTACAACTTTTTCCTCATACTCTTCATATCCAAAAGAATAAAGCTGTACACCATCTTCTTCAAAGGTTAAAAGCTGCTTACATACCTTTTTCACAAAATAACGATCATGGGATACAAACAACAAGGTGCCTTCATATGCAGAAAGCATGGCTTCTAAAGTTTCTTTTCCCACAATATCCATATGGTTGGTAGGCTCGTCCAAAATCAATACATTCGGTTTTCTTTTCAAAATCTTGCAAAGAGCAAGTCTTACCTTTTCTCCTCCGGAAAGCATATTTACATCTTTGAAAACATCCTCTCCCTTAAACAAAAAGGCTCCTAAGGCATTCCGAACCTCAGTCTCCGTCAATTCCGGAAACTCATCCCAAAAATCATCAATCACCTGCTTATCACTTCGATACTGCGCCATTTGCTGATCAAAATAGCCAATCTGCACATGCACCCCGTAATGATATTCTCCTCCCAAAGGAGCAATTTCTCCGGTCAAAGTCTTTAGCAATGTAGACTTTCCTATTCCGTTTCCACCGATAATTCCTAATTTATCGCCTTTTTTCAAATCCAGACTCAAAGTAGCCAAGACATTGTCATATCCAATGGCCAAATCCTCTGCCATCAGCACATCATTTCCGGTAATTACTTCCGGCTGAAACGATGCATGAAACGTTTGATTATCATATTGTTCCGGTGGCTCAATCCGCACCATATGCTCAATCTGTTTTAATTTTGATCTGGCCATAGAGGCCTTTGTCGGCTTATTTTTAAACTTTGTAACGATTTCCTGCAGTCTGGCAATTTCTTTTTGCTGTGCAAGATAATCCTTCTTTTGCTTCTCAAACCGTTCCTTCTTTTGCTGTATGAATGCAGAGTAATTTCCTGCATAACGATGGGAACGACCGTATTCGATTTCATAAACTGTATCTACCACATGGTCCAAAAACATGCGGTCATGGGAAACAACAACGACTGCCTTACTATAATTCTTTAAATACCCTTCCAACCACTCAATGGTATGAATATCCAAATGGTTGGTAGGCTCGTCCAAAAGCAACACATCCGGTTTACTGAGCAACAATTTTATGAACGCAATTTTTGTTTGCTGTCCACCGGAAAATTCCTTTAATTTTTTCTGTTTTTCCTCTTCAGAAAATCCAAATTTACGAACTAAGGTTTCATATTCCTTTTCATAGTAATAACCACCCATTTCATGGAATTCTTCCTGCATACGGGTATATCTTTGTACGTTTTCCTCCGAATGATCTGTCTCCAAGCTAAGGGCCAGTTGGTCCAATTCCACTTTTCGACGTTCCATATCCGCCAACTCCTTACGGAGTTCTGTTTCCATGGTCACTTCCGGATCTTCAAAAGCAATCTGCTTTAAATATCCAATTTGTGGATTCCCGGCTTTTGCGATAAACGCATTCTGGTCACTGGACTCCTTTACCATTTCCACTTCACCGGAAATCAACTTTAAAAGTGTGGTCTTACCACAACCGTTTCTTCCAACAACGGCAATCTTTTCATTATTTCTTATTTCAAAATTGACGTCCTCCAAAATCGTGTCTCCACCATACTGAACAACGCCATGACTTATTTGGTACAACATGACTTTCTTTCCTGTTTCTATTTCTTTATGCTTCCACAGCTTCTTCCTTCACTCGTTTCCCCTTTTGTGGACGCTTAATGCCATTCCACTGCTTGTAAGCATCTGCTTTGTCTCTGGTCACCAAAACTTCTTTTCCCTTGCCCTCTCCGTCCAAAACAGACATGTCAAAAATAGAATACGTACCGGTATCAAAAAGAAAAATCATATTTTTTCCTTCTTCCTTGTACTCACCCAACTGAAATTGACGAATGGCTTCTTTATCATTATCCGGCACATAACCGGTATTTTTCTTTGGTTCGGTATCCTTTAAAATACGATTCAAACGTTCCTTGGTCTTTGGATCCTTTACAAGGGAGCTCTTATGACCGGAACTATTCTTATTGTTTGTATTATTTCCTTTGTGATCTGTTTTCTTTTGGTTCTTTGAAGTATTACTATTATAATTATTTTTCTTCGTATTCTTCTTAGAACGAATCTTCTCTACATTCTGTCCCTGTTCAAAATTCTCTCGACTATCTTCTTCATAGTCCTTGTATTGATTTTTATTTATCTTTCTACGGTAATATGGTTTTTTATTATAAGACTTTGACTTTTCCTTCTTTTCATCCATGTCTATCACTTCCTTTTCTGCCCCAATTCTATGGGTCTGCAAATCAGCATTCCTTTCTGATTATATCAGTTTCCCCTATAAAATAAAAGAAGGATAGTGACCTATCCTTCTAAGCTCTCCTCCTTCGGAGAAAATTTCTGCATTAAATTGAATATCTGCTTTTTGAAGACGAAAAAAATCATCATGCATGCAAGGGCTGCAATACACATCACCATCAAAAGCACAAAATGTCCATCCAAAATCCAAGAACCACAACATACAAACAAAAAGATTCCCGGCAAACAACCTACACATACCGCAAGAATAAACTTTTTAAACGTAATATTGGTCTTTGCTGCAATATGTGGAATTAATCCATTTGGAATCACAGGAATCACACACAAAGCCGCTACCACCCTTGCCGGATGTTTTGCTTTGCTTAAAAGTCCGGATGCATAATCTTCCTGCTCATGACTTTTCTGACTTCCTGCAAACAACAAGTCTGATACTTCACCCATTTTTCTTGAAAAAAGAAAAATGGCACTATTGGAAACAATGTAAGTAATGTAACAAATAATAGTTCCTTGAATTCTACCATATACAATTCCGGACGCCACATAAATCGGGATTCCCGGAAATACTATTGTAATTGTTTGAATGACTTGAAGTGCTACTAACATCACAATTCCCCGGCGACCTGCCTGTCGCAAATAGGCTTCTATCTCCTCATGACTTCCGTCTTCTAATAAGGGAATCAATTCCGGAATAAAATTGGAAACCAATTCGTATATGAATAATCCAACCACCAATACCATAACCAGTACAGCAATGATGCGAATAATTCTTGCCATCTTTTTGGACTGTGACAATTCCTTAATTTTTTCTGCCATATTCCTGTTCCTTTTCTTAACTCATCAGATAACAACGCCTTATTATATTTTTTCCCACCTGTTTTGTCAACAAAATTTCTTTTACACCCTCTTTTTATGCTGTCTCTGATATATCCAAAATATCATCTAAGGAAATTCGCACCCCATCTTGAAATATCACTTTTCTTTCGTATAAATCTACCTTTTTTAGAACTCCGGAATAGTTCACATAGGAACCACCTTCCTTTTTTTCGTCCTCCTTAAAATAAGTAATTGTTACTTCTTTTCCATGATTTTCTTCTTGTGTAAAATATTGTAATTTGGCATTGACCAATTCCTTCTCATCTTCATCCAATTCTCGCCGTTGAAAAGTCATTCGTCCTTCCTCATGAATCGCCGCATCTAATCCGGTCAAAGCAGCAAAAGGCGAAAACTGAGCCGCTCTGCTTTCACGACTCATACGCACACGTCCACGTAGCTCTGGATGGTCCATGAATAACATATCCCGATATTTTGAGTTGTCTTCCATCTATGCTTTATGACCTCCAATTTGCTGATTTCGTTCGATTGTCATGCCACCTTCCTCTAGATTCATGCCCTTCAATACCGCATTTTTTCCGTATTTTCGTTTCAAATCAATCATGGCCTGCTGTATTTTCTTCTCTTTTTCCCGTTGTTCCTTTTCTTCTTGGCTTTCTTCCGGCGTCATATACTCAAACAAACTCAATTGCTGAAAAGAGGTTTCCTTTTTTGCTTCTTCTTCGGTTTTTACATGATTTGCAGTTAAATAGACTCGCCGAATAGTCAAAATCGGATTTACAATTTCCTCAAAGAGTTCTTCCAACGCCTCTCGCATTTCTCTGCCCGAAGATGTATATCCCTTTAAATTCTTGGTCCCATGCGCTTCTTTTGGCAGTCTTCTGCCATAACGATCCGCAACCACCGGCCCCTTATACTGTTTCCGTATTGCCGCATCTTCCAAATTCTCGATATCATACCCTACAGACATCACCAGCTGATCTGTTACGAATCCTTTTTCCTGTAAATCCAATGCTAATAGCTCTGTCATTTCCAAAACAATTAATTTGGCTTTTTCATATACATATGGGCATTGCAAAACCTGTCCACTACAAAGACTATTGCTTTCCGGCTTATAAGCATGAATATCCGCAATTGTGGTAGGCTCATAACCCCAAGCATGATCTATCAGCAATTCTGCATTCACACCAAACATCTGAAACAGCAAATTCTGATTATAGAAGCCCTGATCCTCTCCAATGGAGCATCGTGCAATATCTCCCATGGTATAAATGCCCTTTTCTGCGAGCCTTTTCGCAGTTCCCGGGCCCACGCGCCAAAAATCCGTAAGCGGTCGATGACTCCATAGTTTTTGACGATAGGATAGTTCATCTAATTCTGCAATTCTCACACCCTCTTCGTCTGCAGGAGCATGCTTTGCCACAATATCCATAGCAATCTTGCATAGATACAAATTTGTCCCGATACCTGCCGTTGCTGTAATACCCGTTTCCTGATATACATCTGAAATCATTTTCTTTGCCAATTCATGCGCCGTCATATGATAAGTGTTTAAATATGCTGTCACATCTAAAAACACCTCATCTACCGAATAAACATGCATATCTTCCGGAGCAATATATCTTAAATAGATTTGATAAATCTGCGTACTTATACGCATATATTCGCCCATCCTAGGCGGCGCGATTAAATAATCCACTGCATATTCCGGATGGGCTTGCAATTCATCAAAATGTACACTTTTCCCCCGGAATTCTCCACCGGGAGCCTTGCGTTTTCGTTGTTTATTTATTTCTTCTACTCTTTGCACCACTTCAAACAATCTGGCTCTTCCGGAAATACCAAAACTTTTCAACGACGGTGTAACCGCCAAGCAAATCGTTTTTTCCGTACGGGAAGCATCTGCCACCACCAGATTTGTATTTAAAGGGTCTAAATCTCGTTCACAACATTCCACCGATGCATAAAAACTTTTTAAATCAATGGCAATGTATTGTTTCTTTATTTCCATTTTCTACGATTGTTTTTCCTTATGATACCGTTCTTTGTCCTGATACATAGCCCGATCTGCGCGAAATACCATTCGTTCCGGAGTAAAATCTCCTCTTTGATAAATGGCCGTTCCAATCGAAAAGCTGATTTTGAATTCTCGTCCCAAGTTCCAATCTTCCCTAGTAGATTCGATTCGTTTCAGCACATCTTCCATATCCGCCTGGGCAATAGACGAAAAGAGGACTATAAACTCATCTCCACCGGTTCGATAAACCTTGCCTTTATCGCCAACTGCATCTTGCAAAATAGAGGCAACCGCAATAATCAGCTGATCTCCGGCAGCATGTCCAAAACTATCATTGGTTTCTTTTAAAGAATTGGCATCCACAGAAATACAACCCGGTACCGGACACGAAGTGTCCTGCACACGCATTTCATCACGCAATTCCTCTATATCACGAATATAAGCAGCACGATTCAACAATCCGGTTAAAGCATCTTGATATGCCATCGTACGGTAGGTTTCCGCCTGAATGGTTTCCCTCTGCATGCGCATAAATACTTTTGTATTATGAATCGCTTGAATAATCAGGAACAATAAAAATCCCAGCTTTACAAAATAAATATGTCCATAATTTACACGGTAAGAGATGATATCCATCAACGCGGTAACAAAGAAAGGAAACAAAGAATATAAGAAAATCTTTCTTCCCTCGCTTTCTCCCTTATAAAAAATACAGAATATCATCGCTAAAATCGCACTCGTCACCACCATCGCCTGGGTGTAAGGCAGTAACACGCGAAAATCTATAGCAAATCCAAAATTTAATATCAAATTCAATAATAAGTAGCATACCAATACGACATTTAAAATGGCAGCATACCTTTTCGCCTGATTTTCCAAATACATAATGAGAATCAAATCCAGCTCTATCAGTATCATAATCAAGCAAATATATTCCATCACGTAGCACAAATAAGAATTATTAAAGGCTAATAATACAATGGTGGATTGTAATAAAAAGTACATAGCACATGTCAAAGAAAACAATCCTAACACAAAAAAAGGCAAAGCATTATTTTTGCGGAAGAATACGACTATTCCCGCAATAAAAAATCCAATTCCCATCATCGCAATAAACAGGTCGGACAGAATATCCAAAACCTCTTTCCAACAAATGGTATAGATAATATCCGATTCTGTTCCAAAATAGGGTGCGTCGATATTGCACACCACATTTTTCCCTAAATTTGCCGTATATTCTAAGGTAAGCGTCTTTCCTTCCCATCCATCCGGAATCTGTACAAACTGCCAAAACGTACCGGTTGACTTTGACAAACAATCCTCCGGAACTCGATACGTATGAATCAATTCGTCGTCCAAATAGATGTTCAATTCTTGGTTGTCCACAGACACCAACAAATAATCATGATGATCCTCTACCCATGACCCGTCCAAAACCACAGACAAACGCACAACTTCCTCATCTGTTTCCAATTCTGCCGCCATAGGCAAAACAATCTTTCCCGTCTCTTGCTCACTAAATTGCACTGTCCATCCATCCGTGATTCGAACTGCATCAAGTTTTGGATCATTCATCAAATAATCTCGTTTCTGCAGTCCCACATATACGAGAATAGTAATAATCAGTGCAAAAAACAAAACAGACAAGATGCGGATTAGCAATACTTTTCCACCACTTAATTTTGTTTCTCTCATTCTACACTCCCAAATTACGCTTGATAAATTAACGCGTTGCAAATTGCCGCCGCTACATTGCTCCCTCCCTTTCTACCTCTGGCCACAATGTAGGGTACTTCCAAATCTAAAATTAATTCCTTTGCTTCTACTACATTCACAAAGCCAACCGGCACTCCAATAATCAGCTTTGGATGTATTTTTCCACTTTTTACAAGATCATATAAAGTAACTAACGCTGTCGGTGCATTTCCAATGGCATAAATAAAATCCTCGCCCAAGGTTGCACTTTTTTCCATACTGACAGAGGCTCTGGTGACACCTCTCCGTTTTGCTTCCTGCGCCACTTCTTCATCTTGCATAAAGGTATATACACGACCTCCAAAGGTTTCTAATCTTCCTTTGTTGATTCCTGCTCTACCCATAGCAGTATCTGTTATGATACTGCATCCTTTTCGTATTTCTTCTATCGCGTAAGGTACCACATCCTTTGAAAACGTCAATGTCTCTGCATATCCGAAATCCGCCGTTGTATGTATCACACGCTTAATCACAGGCGCCTCGTCCTCCTTCAAAGGCACCTGTAATTCCTCACTTATGATTTCAAAACTTCTTTTTTCTATCTCATTCGGCAAAAAAAATTCCAGTTCTTCTCTTTTCACCCTGTTTCCGTCCTAACATTTATTTTAGCATTTTGTAAATAGCTTCCATATTCAAATGCTTACGCACCGCTTGTTCCAACAAATCATACTGCTTTTCCTTATATTCTTGCAACACAAACTTTTTGCTGGCATCTCCAAACATACCATGTTCTTCTAAAAGCATGTCTATAAAGCGATTCCGGAAGTCATCCGAATCAAACAATCCATGAATATAGGTTCCAAATACACGATCTCGGTATGCACCTTCCTGTTTTCTACCACTCAGCTGATTCGTAATCTCCGTAAAAATGTGGGATGTACCATTTTCTGTCACTCCCATATGAATCTCGTAGCCTTGAATTTCCGCGCCGCTGAGTTTTTCCAAGGGGCCTTCTCCGCAAATTATGGTTCCCTTCACCTTGGTTCTGGTCTTAATCGATGAAAACTTCGTATAAGTGGAAAGCAGTTTCAAGCCATCCATACGGCCTCCATGCTCAATCCCTTCGATATCAAAAAGTTCTTCTCCGAGCATCTGAAATCCACCGCAAATCCCAACAATAAAGCATCCGCGTTCCAATTGCTCTTGAATCACTTCTTCAAATCCGTTTTTAATCATCCATTTCAAATCTGCCATCGTATTTTTTGTTCCGGGCAGAATAATCGCCGCTGCATTTCCCACATCCTGTGGTTTGTTCACATAACGCAAATTGATTTCCGGGCTGGCTTCCAAAGGATCAAAATCCGTAAAATTAGAAATATGTGGCAACCGAATAACTACCACGTCCACTTTTCCCTCCGTAGGTTTTTCCCGGAAACGGCTACTCATGCTATCTTCGTCCTCTAAATCAATATCCAAAAATGGCATAATACCCATCACCGGCAAACGGCAAAGTGCTTCTAACTGCTTTTGTCCATTTACAAAAAGAGATGGGTCTCCGCGGAATTTATTTACGATCAATCCCTGCAAACGATTGCGTTCCTTTTCCGGCAACAGCATGACCGTACCGTATAACTGTGCGAACACACCACCGCAATCAATATCGCCCACCAAAAGCACGGGTGCATCCAACATTTCCGCTAATCCCATGTTTACAATGTCATTTTCTTTTAAATTGATTTCTGCGGGGCTTCCTGCACCTTCTAATACCACGATATCATATTCCTTGTCCAATTGGCTATATGCCTCTTTGATGGTTGGAATCAGATTCTTTTTATAAGCAAAATATTCCTTTGCGCTCATATTGCGAACTACTTTTCCATTCACAATCACCTGAGACCCCACATCCGTGCTTGGTTTTAGCAAAACCGGATTCATATTTACATGTGGTTCCACACCGGCAGCCATGGCCTGCATGGCCTGTGCACGTCCCATTTCCAAACCTTCGTCCGTGACATAAGAGTTTAACGCCATGTTTTGCGATTTAAAGGGAGCCACTTTATACCCGTCTTTTGCAAAAACACGTAATAAGCCGGCCGTCAAAAGACTCTTTCCCGAATTAGACATAGTACCTTGAATCATGATTTTCTTAGCCATTTTAATTCCTCCAACAAAGCAAGATTTTCCTCACGAGTTCGAACTGCTACACGGTAATACCCTTCCGGTTCTAATCCATAATAATTATCACATTTTCGAATTAAAATTCCCTTTTTCAAAAGGGGCTCTTTTAATTCCACGTCGCTTAGAAAAAGCAGATAATTCGCTTCTGATGGAAATACCCGAAAGCCCAGTTTCTCCAATTCTCGTTTTAAAAAAGCTCTCTCTTCCTTCAAAAACAAGGTTGTATCTCTTACGTACTGTTCCTCCTGTAAAGCTACAATCCCCAGTTCCACTGCAAAAGTAGAAAGGTTCCATTCCGGCAAATGCATCTGTATGTTATTCGCGATTTCTGTTTTTCCACAGTATGCATACCCCAAACGTAATCCCGGAACGCTATATAGCTTTGTAAACGCCTTTATCACCACCACGTTTTTCCATTTGCAAAAACGCGGTAATAAACTGTAAATTTCGTAATTCTCTGTAAACTCCAAAAAGCACTCGTCTACTACCAAAAGAATTACTTGTTCTTCACACACTTTGCAAATTTGTTCCAACAAGTCCGGATTCCAGCGATTTCCCACCGGATTAGACGGATTGCAAAGTACCACCATTTCTGGTTTTATGCTTTCTATATCTTTTATAACATTTATGTCAAAGCAAAAATCTTTTTCTGCTTTTGCTGTCATGTAAAAAATACGCGCTGAGACCGCTTTTGCGGCTCTTTCATAACCGGAAAATGACGGAGCCTGTAAAAGTACTCTCTTTGGCATAATTCCGTGAAAAAACGCCAATATAAGCTCAGAAGCACCATTCCCCAACAAAATCTGTTCCTTTGTCAGAAAATGGTGTCCACATTTTATCTCATGCTCTAATAAAGCCTGTCTTATTTCATAATAATCGAAATCCGGATATTTCTCAATTTTTTCCCATGCATGCTCCATCGCATTCTTCAAAGAAGCCGGAGTACCCAAGGGATTTACATTAATGGAAAAATCATATCGAATTTCTCTGTTTCTGTCATAACCACCGTGTCGATCCATAATTCATCCTAATCAAAATAATGATATTGCCCCATGATTACAAATAAAAACCACATACGAATCATAATTGCAGCAATAATTGTCATAAGCGATGTTGTAATTAAAATTTTCCCTGCATTTACGATATCCCCTATTTGTATCTTGCGATGGGGATCTCCAATCGTAGGCTTTTCCTTCTTTTTTCCAAAATAATAGGCGTCACCCGCCAATTGAATACGTAATGCACCCGCCATCACACTTTCTGTCTGTGCTGAGTTTGGACTATCATGATTAAAGCGATCTCTTTTCCAAATACGATACGCATTCCTTCCACTAAATCCGAGAATAAAACTGGAGATAATCATTAAAAAAGCCGCTACTCTGGAAGGAATAAAATTCACTACATCATCCAATTTTGCAGCGAATTTTCCAAAATACTCATATTTTTCATTTCGATATCCCATCATAGAATCCATGGTATTTACTGCTTTATATAGCATGCCAAGTACCGGACCACCAATCATCAAGTAAAACATGGGCGCCACTTCTCCATCGGAAGTATTTTCCGCAATTGTTTCCACCGTTGCTCGTACAATTCCTTCTGCGTCCAGATTTTCCGTATCTCTTCCAACAATCATACTCACGGCGTAACGTCCCTTTTCCAAAGGATCCTCTGTGTCCAGCAATGCTTTTCGCACTTTATCCGCCTCAATATATAATTGTTTTGCTGCCAAACATTGATAGGTCATGATTCCACCCACCAGTACCCCCAGAACGGGGTTTATTTTTCTGGCAGTCACATATACTGCAGTAGAACAAATAAACGTAGAAAAAAGCACTAAAATGCTTAATAGCATGCCCTTTCGAAACTGCTTCCCTGCATGATCCTCTTTACGATATAATCGTTTTTCCAGGAAAGCAATGCACTTTCCCATGGCCTTCACCGGATGGGGAAAACAATAAGGGTCTCCCAACAACATATCAAGAAAATATCCAAAAATTAGGGATACTGTCCAGCCTTTTACCATCATTAACATGTTACCAAACTCCTTTTTTCATAACTCCAAATCTGCTCATCCTCTATAAGCACCCTGTAAAACTCCCCATTTTTACAGGTGAAACTATAAAAATTCATTTCTGGGAATGCATAGTGTAAAATCGTCATAATTGTTCCACCATGTACCACCAATGCCAATTTTTCATTCTTTTCCATGTTTTTTTGCACATCCAAAAAACCGGTTATTACACGTTTTTCCACCTCATTCTGAGGCTCTCCCTCAGGGAAAGGCAAGGTGCCGTTGCTTTCCAACCATGTCCGATATGCGTCATCTGCCAACAGCTCCTGATACCCCTTTTTTTCATATCTGCCAAAATCCTTTTCTCGAAAGTCCGCTTTTATTTCCGGTACTTTCTTTGGATACAGCAATTTCGCGGTCTCTATGCAGCGTTTCATGGATGATACAACCACGCGATCCACCTCCGGATAGAACCCCTGTTCCACAGCAGAAAGAAGTTCTTCCTTTCCCTCACGGCAAAGGCTTTCATCCGTACTACCTATGTATAAATTTTTCAAATTCGAGGCTGTTTTTCCATGACGTATCAAATATAATTCCATCACTTTAGTTGTTCTCCAATCCCGCAAATTACCCGCCACACTTCTTCTGCTTCCCGGGCCATTATGCAGTAATTTCTCCCAACATATTCTCGAAAATCCCGATCTGTTTTTTCAAGGGGCAAAATACCCATCCCCACCTCAGTTCCAATAATGACAACCTGCGGATTTTCCTTTCTTAAGATTTCTAAAAACCTCTTACTATCGATGTTCTGATCCTGCAGTTGTTTTAAAACCAGTTCAAAATGCGTAATCACATGACTTTCATACAATTCTTCCACCTTTTGAAAGGTTTCATCGGAAAACATACTGCTCGATATGCCATATTTTTTTTCTACGAACTCGTTTTTTCCTTGATACGAGCCGCCTATAACAAAAATCATTTCTTTGCTCCTATCCTTAAAAATTCTAATTCTAAGGCATCAAAACTGTTTCCAAATACAGAATCCACAGTCCGAAACCTTCGGCCATGCAAAGATACCATCCGGCTAGATCCCCAGTTATTCCACCAAATTCCTTTTTAGACATTTTAAAATAATAGAAAAACAAGCATATGTTTCCAATATAAGGCAAAAGATACATACCGGAATGTATCATCCCAAATAGTACGCCGACTGTAGCACACCAACCAAGCATAATGCCCTGTACCAGTCTGGCTGTGCCATTTCCGGAAAATCCATACAATGTTCCTTCTTTTTTTGCTCCCGGAAAGAAAACAACCGCTAGTCCACTAAAAGCTCTACTTTGGGTAAACAAAAAAATTCCCATCCATAGCACTTCTGTGCCTTCGATCCGGAGCACCAACTCATACAAGGGTGGTAAAATCAACAAAAAATATAGTATTCCCTGAATAAAACTAAAAGCTCCTACATGCGGATCTTTTAAAATTTCCAATTTCTTTTCTTTGCTTCCGTAAGAATGTCTTGCGTCTGACGTATCCAAATAACCATCAAAATGAATCCCTCCGGTCACTACAATCGGTAACGCAATCAACAGTAACGCATAAGGCAACGGTTGCATCTCCAATCGAGTTCCAACCCATTGAAGAAGTCCTGCCAAAAAGCCTAAAACAATCCCAATAAACGGAAAAAAGCAAATGACATATTTTTTACTGTTCTCCTCCCATTTTACTTGTGGCATGGGAATTCTGGAATACATGGAAAAACATATGGCAAAAGCTCTTAAAAGCATATCTTTTCTCCTTTTCTATATATGGGAAGAGAATAAACCACTTCCACAAAGCAGTCTGCCATCTTCACCATTTCCTGATTGCACATTCCCAAAAGTTTACGATAAACTTCTGTTTCCTCCCCATACTGTTCTCCGTCAGAAAAAATTTCGTTTGTGACAATCACGCAATCGCAGGATTTTGCATGCAATTCTGCAATTGCTTCTACTATTTCCCAGACAGGATTTTCCTTTTTTTCTTCAAATATCATATTCGCCAGTAAATTTGACAGATCTTCCAAAAGATAAACAGCCTCCCCTGTCGTAAGGTTTTCCACCATTTCCAAAAATCTCGTACTTCTTTCTATGGTCTCAAATCCTTTTCCTGCTCGCTCCGCCACGTGTTTTTCCACACGTGCTTTGCCTTCCTGTCCAAAAGGCATCATGGTAGCAATGTAATACTTCTTTTTTTCACCTGCTAAGTAACATGCCAAGTCTTCCGCATAAGCGGATTTTCCGCTGGCACTTCCGCCTGTCACCACCACAATCATAGTTCTTCGTATCTTTCGTATTTTTCTACATCTATATCGGAAAACTGTGTGTTTCCATTGTAAACACGTAAAGCCATTTGTAGCAGCGGAATCATCATGACTGCGCCGGTACCTTCCCCTAAAGCCAAATTGCCATATATCACAGGTTCCAAGGCCAATTCCTGTAAAATTGCCTGCATCCCCTTTTCTTTTCCCATATGACTAGCAATCATATAGCGTTTCGTACCCGGAAATAACCGTTCCGCTGTAAGTGCTGCTGTAGCGGCAATTAAACCGTCAATGATCACCGGTATGCGATAGATTGCACCGCCTAAATAGACACCTACCAATCCTGCAAGGTCATAACCACCAAAGGTACATAAAATCTTCAAAGTTTCCTCATGCTCGATTTGATATTTCTGAAAAGCCTCTTTTAGTACTTCTTTCTTTCTCTTCAAGCCCTTTTCATCCAGACCGGCACCGGTTCCTGCCAATTCCTCCGGCGAAAGTTCTAACATTTTTGCAGCCATGGCCGTACTCGTGGTAGTATTTCCAATTCCCATTTCGCCGGTACAAAGAAGGTCAAATCCTTTTTCCTTGCATAAACGAACCAATTCCACGCCACCTGCGATAGCAAAGCATACTTCTTCTTCTGTCATTGCAGGTTCTTGTAAAAAATTGCGACTTCCGCGTCGAACATTCCAATTTAACAAATTGTCATCTTCTACCTTTTGAAGCATTCCTATATCCACAACCAGCACACTGGCATCACAATATGACGCCATACGATTTATATTTGCCTTTCCGGCTAACATACTTTTTGCAACCAAAGCCGTGACTTCTTCTGTGCTCTGAGACACGCCTTCTTGCACAATTCCATTATCTGCACACATTACACAAACAGCCGGTTTCTTAATTTCCACCTGTTCAGTAGCCATCATCGCCGCCATACGGCTCACTGTTTTTTCAAACAACCCCAATCCATCTAAAGGCTTGGCAATGGAATCCCAATGAGCAGCAGCCTTCTTTTCAGCGTCATAATCCACCTCTTGTATTTGGTCTCTCCACTGCTGTAATTTCAAATAGGTTTCTTTATCCATTTTCCTTTTTCCTATATTCCTTTGCTGCTTTTACAAAATTTCTGGCACTTTCTTTACTGCCCCAAAAATGAATATGCGGAAAACCTGCATATAACGTATCCGTACAATACCCGGTTTCCCAATTTTTTCCACTACCGGGCTTAATTGCAAGCAATGCACATCCCGGATCTTCACTGTCAAAATAATGGAATTCATGTCCACGCAAAACTACGTCTCTTTTTCCCAAAATAGAATTCACATTCGGCATCAGTTCTACATATCCAAAATGGCTGTGAAATCCTTTCCAATGACAGTTTTTCTTGATATATCCCACAAAACGATGGGAAGAATTCTGTTGACCGGTAATCACATGATGCAAATACATAAAACCACCGCATTCAGCAATAGTAGGCAACCCGCCTTCTATTTTCTCTAAAATTTCCTCTCGCATCGCCTCATTTTCCTCTAGGAACTCCGCATATAACTCCGGGTAACCTCCGGGCAAAATCAACGCATCACACCGTGGCATCCGTTCGTTATGAATCGGACTAAAGGGAATGATATCACAACCCAATTCCTTCAAGAACAATATATTTTCTTTGTAATAAAAACAAAAAGCTTCATCTCTTGCTATCGCCACACGCACCGCATTTTCATTCGGGCGAATTAAGGGGGTACCAAAAATATGCATTTTTTGTTCTTTCGAAATTTCAAATTTACCGGCTTTTGTTGCGATTTCCAGCAATTTGTCTACATCCACTGTTCGCTCAATTTCAGCAGCAACAAAACGAACTGCCGCCTGAAAATTTTTTATTTCATCCGGTTTTACCAGTCCCAAATGTCTGCTTTCCCATTTATAGCCCTTAATTTCCGGCAAATATCCAAGCGGTTCCACGCCAAGTTCTCTGGCAATATGCGCCACATCCTCATAAAGAGAAGGTGCCATACGATTAAAAATCACACCACGAATACAATTAAGATCCGGTTGATATTCCAAAAAGCCCTTTAATACCGCGCCAACGGATGCTGCCATTCCCTTAGCGTCCACCATAAGAACCACCGGTGTTTCCGTCATTTTGGCAATTTCCGCACTACTAGCCTTCGTGGTAGCACGAATTCCATCGTAGTAGCCCATCACACCTTCCAAAACCACAATATCAGACCCTTGGGATTCCTCTTGTAAACAATATAGCATTTCTTCCCGTTTCATAAAAAAACTATCTAAATTGCCGGTAGGAATACCTAGAACCTTTTTATGAAATAAAGGATCTATATAATCCGGACCGCATTTAAATGCCATGGGATTCTTTTTTCGATTTAATAAGACTTGAAGCAAACCACAGGTAAATGTGGTTTTGCCTACCCCGCTGGATGTAGCGGATATCATAACTCGATTAATACTCATAAATGTCTCCGTCCCCGACTATTATATAAACAGGATTCAAGGCTTCCATTAATTGATGCCTTCCTGCTTTCTTCCCTCTAGACACCTGTATCTGTGAAATTTCCACGTTCTTAATAGGGTATTTCTCCAGCATTTCCAAAACTTCTCCTAAGCTCTGCAAAGAAATCACCTGAAATACCATGTGCACATTTGGGCTCTTCTTTAATAATTCTCTCAAAATTCCTTCTAAATTTCCACCCGTTCCGCCAAAAAAAGCAACATTTGGTGCCGGAAGTTTTTTTATTTCCTCCAAGGCCTCTCCCGGAATCAATTGCATATTATCGCAACCAAACTTTCGTTTATTGGTCTCAAGCACCGAAAGAGCTTCCTCTTTTTTTTCCAAACTGTAAACAGTTCCATTCGTTGCTGCATATGCCATTTCGATGGATACCGAGCCTGTTCCAGCACCAATATCATAACAAATATCGGTTTCTCGAATCGCTAATCGGCTCAAAGTCACAGCCCGTACCTCACTCTTTGTCATAGGGGTTTGATTTCTGGTGAATTCATCATCAGAAATTCCGCTTAGTCTCCCTCGCTTTTCCTCCGACACTTCCATGAGCATCACCGAAAGTGTTCCAAAGTCCTGCTCCATGCATTCCTGCACCGAACCGGAGAAGATGCGTTCCTTTTCGCTTCCCAAATTCTCACCTATCGTAATCCGCGCCTCTTCATAACCGGAATTTTGCAATGTTTCCAAAATTTCAGGAATATTCCCTCCGGTCAGCAAAAACACTTGGGATTTCTTCTGTAATTCCGCAAGGTAATTACTCTTTTCTCCATGCATAGAACAAATGCCCCATTTTTCCCAACTTCTTCCTAATTTTGAAGCAAAATAGGACACAGACGAAATACCGGGATAAATCTTAACCCGATATTTTTTTGCCATAGCAGGCTCCAAAAAATACTGTGCCAGTTTTTTAGCCCCACTATAGAAACCGGTATCTCCCGACATAAGCACTGCAATTTTCTTTCCCTTTGCAGCTTGTATACTATCTACTATTTTATCCGTTTTTACTTCAGATACACAGGGAATTTTTAAATTTTGAAACTCCTCCACCAATCTTGTTGATCCAATAAAAAAATCACACCGTGAAAGTGCCTCGTAACCCTCCACTGTCATAGTGGCTCGATTTCCCATTCCTGTCCCGATAATGTCTATTTCCTTCATACTAGTCTTCTTTCTGAACTTCCTGCATGATTTTGTTCGCAACCTCCATAAAGGGAAGTCCCGTTTCCTCCACCGGTCGGCGTACAATTATGGACGTAACGCCCAAACTTTTTGCTGCATTTATTTTTTCGTAAAAACCACCCTTTTCACCGGATTCCTTCGTAACAATGGTTTTCACCCCAAAATGTTGAAACATGACTTCATTCATTGCCTGAGAAAAAGGTCCCTGCATAGCAACCACATGAGACATTTCCAAACCAATGTGACTCATTTTTTCCAAATTCTCTTTTCCGGGAATAATCCTTACATACAAGTTTTCCAATGATTCAAATACTCCGGCAAATACATCAGCTTCCTTACTTCCTGTCAACAAAAATACCGGTTGCAAATCCTTTCTATCCCTTAACAGCAATGCCGCATCCTTTACACTATCCACGTAAATTCCTTCCTCGGTTTCATTCTTTTCTCTTAACACCCTTTGGTAAGGAACCTGCGCTTCTTTTGCTGCCGTTTCAATATTTTTTGTTACTTCAATAGCATACGGATGCGTCGCATCCACCACATATTTTGGCTTTGTCTTTATCAAAATTTCCTTGATTTCTTCCTCTGTAAGTCTTCCAACATGCACCTGTAAATAGGGGTTTTCCTTTTCTTTCCGAAGAACGTCCTCCCCATATTCCGTTGCAACATATACTGCCACAGACAGCTTGGCTTTCGCAAAGAAATCTGCCAATTTACGTCCTTCCACGGTACCACCAAACAACACAATTTGTGCCTTCGGAGTCTCATATTTTTCAATATATCCACGTGGTGTAATCAACGTTTTCTCGCCAAAACGGCTTTGACTATTTCCTATAAAAACCGTGGTTTCCATGTCTACTTCCGCAAATTGCAATTCCTCTAACGTACAAAAATGCACTTCTTCCCCTTCTCTTCCGATTCTCTTTGCAAATCCACAGGGGGTATTTTTACTCCGATATTCCAGCAAAATCTTACAAGCCTCTTGCAAGTAAGTACCTCTTTTTTTACTAGAAGGATTGTAAATTGCAATGCAGAAATCTCCCTTAGCTGCACAACGAACACGTTCCCAAATGAAACTCTTAGGCGTCATCAGATCACTTAAACTAATGATTGCTGTATCATGTGCTAGTGGTGCTCCCAAAAGAGCACTTCCACTTAAAGCAGCTGTAATTCCGGGTATAACCTGTATTTCGATAGACTGATCTTCTTTTTCGGCCAATTCATAAATCAAACTGGCCATACCATAAATACCGCTATCCCCACTGCATACCACAGACACGGTTTTTCCTTGTTTTGCAAAAGCAATCGCTTCTCTACAACGAGCAATTTCCCCTGTCATTCCCGTACCAAAAAATTCTTTTTCCGGAAAATAAGGTTTTAATAAAGACAGATATTTTGTATAACCGACAATCATATCCGATTCCTGAATTGCTTTTTCTGCACGAATGGTCATATTTTCATAATTTCCGGGTCCGATACCTACCACATATAGCATTGTTTTCCTCCTGCGATTGCAATTGTTACCCCGTTAAGCGCCTGTTTTTTTAACAGCAATTCCGCCTCTTCTCCGGCGCAATACATAGCACTTCTCTCACATACATTATCTACTCCTACCTGCTTTGCGACAAAAGCAGACGGCGTAAAATCGCCTTCTAAACTTCCCAATTCCTCCGCCGTATAAAAAGATAGAGGCAGTTGTTTCTCTGCCGCGTATTCCAGCAAGCCTTTTTCCTCTTGTTTCACATCAATCGAAGCAAGGGCAGAAATTCGTTTTTCCGACACACCACATTCTGCAAAAACCTCTTGTATGGCTGCATCAATTTCTTCCTTGGTTTTTCCGGCTTTACATCCAATTCCAACCACAAGATTTTTTGAAAAAAGTGTACATTGACTTTCAAAACGAGTCTCTTTTTTTAACCCATCTACTACTTCGATACCAAGCTTCCCTACGTCTTGATAAACTACTCCGGAAGGCATCTTTCCAAGGACTTTATTTTTTGTATAAACCCCCACTGTTTCATCCTTTAAAATTGCAGAAGAAATCAATTGAATTTGCTTATAATCTTCAAAAAACAATTCATTCTTTTTGGCAAAATTATCCACAGCAAATTTTCCTTCTACATCCGTTGCAGTGCTTATTACTGCCTCTCCCTCCAATATGTCCGCAATTTTTTTACTCCAGTCATTAGCTCCACCCAAATGACCGGAAACCAAAGAAATCACATGGGTACCCTTTTCGTCCACGGATAATACCGCCGGATCAAACACTTTGCTTTGCAAATAAGGCGCTATTTTTCGAACCGCAATCCCCGTCGCTCCCACAAATAACAAGACTTCACTACAAACAAATTCCTTTGCCAAAATCTCTTCTTCTTTACATCTTTCATACAAAGAAATTTCTTCAAACCAGCCTTGTCCTTCGCTGAAACTCTTAATTTTGTTGCCTAATACTGTTCCTTTATCTGTATAAGTAAAAATACTTAATTTCTTTCTTTTCTTTTTTTTCCGATATTCTGTTTCAAAGTTGGCGTCATACAGTTTGGACAAAGAATATTCCTTTCCCATAACGTCGCCCACCAGTATCAACGCTGTTTTCGTGATATTTTCACGTTTTGCTAATTCTGCAAGTTCCTTCAATGTTCCTCGCAGAATTTTTTCCTCCGGCCAAGTAACCTTGTAGCAAATCGCCACCGGGGTATCCGGATGATATCCTCCCAAAATCAACTCTTCCTCTACTTTTTCAGCCATGCCTACGCTCAAAAATAGCACCAACGTAGCCTTATGTCGTGCCAAATCTCTTAATTCTTGTCCCTTCGGCACAGGGGTTCTTCCTTCCATTCGACTAATAATTACCGTTTGTGATACATCCGGCAAGGTATACTCCACCTCTGCAGATGCTGCCGCTCCAAAGAAGCTGCTCACTCCCGGACAAATATCAAATGCAATTTGTTCTTCCCGCAGACGATCCATTTGCTCCCGGATTGCACCAAAAATGCTGGGATCTCCTGTATGCAAACGAACAATATCGAGTCCCTTTTCTTCTGCTTCTTTCACAATTTGAATCACTTCATCCAAATTTAAATAAGCACTATCGTAAATTTCTGCATTTTCTTTACAAAGTTGCAATAACGCAGGGTTTACCAAGGATCCCGCATAAATCACAACATCTGCATTTTTTAATAAATTTTGACCACGAACTGTAATTAAATCAACAGCTCCCGGTCCCGCTCCAACAAAATGTACCATCTTGGAACATCCTTTCTGCTTCCTTTGTCATAAAAAAACATTGCAGTTGTTTTGAAAATACCACTGCGCCGATTTTTACTTTTTCTCCCCCTTTTCGCGCCAATACATCCTCTATACGCGCCATAAGAATTGCGGCTGTTTTCTCCAACATTCCGATTTCTTGCAAATATGCACACCCATCTTCTGTCGTATTTTTTTGCAGCAATTCTCTTAATTCTTCTTCTTTTCCTCCTGCTTCCAACAGACAAATGGTTAATGTTTCCATACGGGCATCTGCCTCCTTGGAGTGCGTATTCATAATACCAACTCCAAGTTTTACCAATTTTCCAATATGTCCCACTAACAAAAGATTTTCAATTCCTTCATTTTTCGCAAATTCAATGGTATTTCCAATAAAATTACTACATTTTACCGTTTGTTCTAGGTCAATGCCAATGTGTTCCTTCACAAAATCTTGGCCGTAATTTCCGGGAGTAATTACAATATTTTTTCCGTATTCACAAATGCGCACGCGCATTTCTGTTAAAATCGTATCCAATAAGGCCTGCTCACTCATGGGTTCCACAATTCCGCTGGTTCCCAAAATAGAAATTCCACCATCAATTCCCAAACGAGGATTAAAGGTCTTTTTTGCTATTTCTACGCCCTCCGGTGCTGATATGACTGCTAACATACCTCCGGTATATCCAAAGGTCTCTGCCGTCTCCTCCATTGCCGCTTTTATTGTCTTCCTTGGAACACTATTTATAGCAGCATTTCCAACCGGTTGATCAAGTCCTTCTTTTGTCACACGACCAATTCCAACTCCTCCATCCACTACATAGCCGGAGTCTTCCAAAGATACTTTTGCATAAATCCAAATGCCATCCGTCACATCTGCGTCGTCTCCGGCATCCTTTTGTACAGCGCAAGTAACAAAGGTCTTTTCTACTTCCATCACACGAATGGGTAAATGTAGTACCTTTCCTTTCGGAGTCGTTATGACCACGTCCTCCACTGTTTTCCCGGACAACAAAATCTCTGCCGCAGCCTTCGTCGCTGCAGTGGCGCAAGTTCCCGTTGTAAAACCATAGCGTAAAGCCTTACCGTCTTTTCGAATAAACTCCTCCATCGCTCCATTTTCCTTTATTTTTGGCATATTCCAACAATTGTTGATTATAATCTTGATGTCTTCCAAAGCTATCTACTAAACAAATCACTTCTTCACAAAAATCTATGGCCTTCATTGCTTGCTGTATTTTACTGTTCTCACAGTCTTCCACAAATTCTAACCCATAGATTTCTGATGCCAGCGCCTCCGCTACAGGAAATTCCACATCACCCTTTCGAATCAGGCCCACACAAAATGGAATTCTTTTCCGCTGCAAATCACGATATACATGTACCGTACTTCCGTCCCCCGGAATCACAAACACGCGAGGCGTCCCTTTTTGTGGCTCCAATTCCATAGTACCATATTCTTCTATAAAACCCGTATATTCTAACGCATATAATTCTTTTATTTTTTGTTTTTGAAAAATATCTCCATTTTCCCCAAACTCCGTACTTCCATCTTTTTTCACACACAGAACAAAATCCGAAATACGTTCCGCCAAATCCAATTCATGAAGCGACTGTATCACCGTTAAATTTTTTTCATCCCGATAAGTTTGCAAAATGTGGAAAAAATCCTGTTTAAAAGAGATATCCAAATACGTAGTAGGTTCGTCCAAAATCAACAGTTCCGGCTCCTGCGCCAACACTCTGGCCAACATGACTCTCTGCTTTTGTCCATCACTACAAGACCAAAATTCCTGTTCCTTAAACCCGTCAATTTTTACCTTCTTCATCGTTTCCTCTACGATTTTATGATCCTCATCCGACAAAATTCCGAATTGTCCGGTATAAGGATAGCGCCCCAATTCTACCACTTCCCTACAGGTCATTCTGTCCGGATAAATTTTTTCCGTAGATAAAACCGCTGTTTGCTTTGGATATTCCTGTCTTTTTATACGGTTAATTTCTTTTCCGTCCAAGAAAAAAACACCCTTTTGTGGCGAAATTTGCCTGGATATTCCCTTTAACAAAGTGGTTTTTCCTGCGCCATTTGGCCCTATCAACGTCAATATTTTCCCTTTGGGTAACGAAAAGGTCACCTCTTGTAAAATACATTTCTTTTCATAACCCAAATCCACCTTTTCCGCGTAAAAATACGTGTCCATGGCTCCTTACCTTTCTTTTTTTCTCTGCACCAACACATATAACACTACCGGTGCGCCAAAAAAGGCGGTAACCGTGCTAATTGCAAGCTCTGTAGGTGCAAAAATCATACGTGCAATAAAATCACAAAACAAACAAAAAATGCCGCCATATAAAAACGTTAACGGAATCATATACAACGGCTTTCGACTTTTTAAAGCCGGCTGAACCATATGCGGCACGGCTACCCCAACAAAAGAAACAGGACCCGCAAATGCCACAACCGTAGCTGCTAAGAAACTGGATATTATCACGAGTCCTATCTGTAACGCTTTCACCGACACCCCCAACTTTTTTGCAAATTCCTCTCCCATCTGAAATGCCAAAATTGACTTCGACAAAAAAATGGTCAGCATAAATAAAAGGCTGACTACTAAGACCTCCACTTTTACGTGACTCCAATTTGTCCCGGAAAAACTTCCTTGTGACCAGTTATGCAGATTTACAATGTTTCGATCCTCGGCAAAGGTCACAAACACATCGGTAATAGCTGTACAAATATAGCCAATCATCACTCCTGCTATAATCAAGCTTCCCATATTTCTTATTTTCGCGGTATAAATTAGTACAATACCCATAGCAATCAATGCTCCCAAAAAGGAGATTCCGATTAATCCGATTGCACTTATTTGCACGCCTAAACTCGTCGCATATATCAATAATAATGCCACTGCCAGCTTTGCTCCTGAAGAAATTCCCAAAACAAATGGACCGGCAATTGGATTATGAAAAAACACTTGCAATAAATAACCGGACAACCCTAAGGCTCCACCTAAAATGAATGCTGCCACCGCTCTTGGAAATCGAATTTCCCAAAAGATAGTATGATTGGTACCATTCTCTGCTGGATGGCTTAGAATTTCCCATATTTCTCCTAGTGGAATTTTTACACTTCCAAATGAGATGTTTATCAGCAACATAAAAAGCATAAAGCACATCGCGAGTATAAGAAGTATAATAAATCGTTGACTTTCTTTTTTCATGTTAATCCTCTACATAATACAAATACTCCATCTTATCCGTTTCAGATTGAAGCATATAATAGATGTCTTTTGTGAGCGTTCCTGCGGCCATAGAGCGTTGAAACACATTTGCCGTAGTCGAGTATACCCTTTTCTCTTTAACCGCCTTAAAATCAGCAAATAACGCGTCTTTATCTATGAGGTCCTGAATAGATGTAATAGAACCTGTGATTGTTCCGTTATATATTAAAAAATCCACATCTTTTGCAGTAGCATAAAATTCTTCCATTTGCATTTTTTCTGTTGATAGCTGATTATCACTACCTAAATCTTCAAAAATGTAAGTTCCACCGGCTGCTTCAATCATTTTCGCAATATAATCTTCCGATTTCCGTACCACTACCGTTCCATCCGTGGCCACATAAAAAAAAGCAACTGTATATTCCGTCTTTTCATTTTCACTCACGGATAAATATAATTCTTTTTGTTCCTCAAATGCATCCTCAGCCGCATCCAAGCATCCATAAAGAACGCCATACACTTTCACCCATTCCGTTCTGCCTAATGGATGAGACTCATACGTTGCATAATCTATAAACACCGGGATTCCCATATTTTCTATAGCTTCCTTGATCTCCGGTGCATGTAAAATCATGGTATTCTCAACCACAAAATTTGTGTTCTTATTTAATAACTGCTCATAATCAGGTGCACTGTATTTTCCTACATAAGAAATCATTCCCAGTTCCATAGCTTCTTGTACTTCTTCAATTTCCCAATCGCTGCTTTCCAAAGAAACAAAAGAAACTGCTGACAATCGATCAATTGCAACAATCATATCCATTGTTGCACTACCTGCTATATAAGTACTTTGTAATGGCTGATAAATACATATAATATCATCCGCCAAATCTGAAGGTTTCTCTTTTCCTTCCGGAATTACCAAATACGCATTTCCGTCTTGTACCGTAATCAAATAATATCCATCTTCATATGCAGAAATCACAAATCCCTCCGCATATTCTATTTCTAAATCTGCTTGATAAACTAATTCTTCACTAATATCTGTTTGAACTTCAAATACGGTTGCATTTTTTTGAAAACTGCAACCGCATCCAAACAATACAATCAAAATGAAATTAATGAGAAGTATGCACTGTTTTTTTCTTTGCATAGAAAAAAATAACTCCTACCACTAATATTACAACCATTCCTACTACAATCCATATCCACACATTTGTTGTATTTTCTTCAATAGCTATTGCATTGGTATACGTAATTGTATAAGAAATCTCATGCGGGACACTCATCGCCGTTGTGTCAGCCACCACATTTTGCGGAGTGTCTAAAGCATTAATTGGAATTTCGAAAACCGAGTTTCCTTCCTCATTCACCGGATAATAAGTAACATCATCCACAATCATGTAGTCGTAATAGGAACTGCTCCATTCCAAAGTTACAATACCTACTCCATTCTCCACATGTAGTGTTGTTGGGGAAGTCAAACTTGCTTTCCCACTTCCGCCACTTAAGGAAACTTCAACAGTATAATCTCCATCTTCTAAGTCAAGAACCACCTCTTCTTGATTTGCAAATGCTTCATCCGGCAGACTTGCTGCTATAAACATAATTTGATGATCATACCACTTTTCTTTTCTAAGACTCCATCCGGTACATTCCAATACCTGATTTAACGCCTCTACTTCCACATGATACATATAGCCTGCATCTTCATCATCCGATTCTTGATAAGATGCATAATCCTCTTCCGATGCTTCAATTGCATCTTCCCCGGTTCCCATGTACAACTTTCCATAACCGGTACCACTTAAAGTTATATCCGCAGACATAGTGCCATTTTCTACATATAAAACCGCTGAAACAATTTTAAACATAGAAGAGCTACTTTCCACGTCTATCTCATATTCTCCATCAATCAAATCATCCCCGGTTACAACCTCCAAACCATCCGTATTAATGGTCTCTTGGGCTGCACGCTCACTATCTGATGCTATTAACGAGCTCTCTGTACTTACGGCACTCTCTGTTTCCGTTGCCATTACTACTTGTGTCGATTGTAAGATACAAAAAGCGGTCATTGCCAAACATACTATTTTTTTCACGCTTAAAGCATTTCTTTTCTTTTTATTACAGTTCAATGTACTCTCCAAACTATTCTGATAATGAATCAATCGCATCCTGTGTATGTGCAACATAGATCTGCTGAATAGCTTCTACCTGTCCAAGTCCTTCTAATACACATTCCACATCATATCCTTCGTTTGTGAGAATTGTTTTCCATGAATCTTCTTCATCACCGGCCATATCATTGTTAGCATGATCTCCTGCTACTACCATAAATGGACGAAGAACAACCCTTGTATATCCTTTGTCTTTTAAAGCTTCAATCACATCATCTAATGACGGGGTTGCTTCTACAGTACCAACATAATAATTTTCATATCCATCTGCTGTTAATAATTCCTGCATCTGGCTATATACACCATTTGAATCAGCTTCCGTACCATGTCCCATAAATACAATTGCTGTATTACCGTCATCGTATTCTGCTGTTACTTCTGTGATTGCTGCCTCTACAGCCTTAAAGTCTTCATCACTGGTAAGCAATGGTGCTCCAAGGGCAATTTGGTCAAATGCATCTGCATATTCCGCCAATATGTCACTTAAATCTGTGTACTCATATCCGCTCATAAAATGTGTAGGCTGTATGATTAATGTCTTTACTCCATTTTCAATGGCTCTTTCCAAAGCTTCTTCCACATTATCAATTTCAATATTATCCTGTTCTTTTAACTTATCGATAATGGTCTGGCTTGTGAAAGCGCGGCATACTGTATAATCCGGATATGCCTCAGCAATTGCATTTTCAATTGCACCAATGGTAAGCTCACGACTGCTTTCATAGCTAGTTCCAAAGCTAACTACTAATATCTCTTTGTCATTCTGTGTAGTAGTTTCTGTGCTAACTTCTGTTTCCTCCATCAAACTTTCTGTTTCCGCTTCTGCAGTTGTTTCTGTGCCACAACCAACCATCATAGTACTGCCCAACATGCACATGCTTAACAACACTGCAATTTTCTTTTTCATAATTATGAACCTCCTATTATTCTGTCAATAGAATTCCAAGGATGTTCCAATTTTCACGGATTTTTCGCACCTGAATAGGCCCTTATAGACAATTTATAAGAACAAAATAACATGCATAATCAATTACTCGTGATTTGGATTTCTCCCTGCACAGCAAATAGGCAGGTCTCCTGGCTTATAGATCAACGCTCCGACACCTTCCCAGTTTCCCAGTGGCTTTTTTGTCTTCACTCCCTAAATACAGTGACGAGTTCGTACAGGATTCACACCTGTTTCCCTTTTCACCGGATCCATTCCCTTACGGTACATCCGACACCTATTTACTTTCTCTATTAGACTACGTGCACTATATCACATAGAATCCCGTTACGCAATCATAGATTTTAAAAGATTGTATTTAAACGGCGCTAAATAACAATTATTAGCGAAGTAGGTCCTTAATTTCTTCTAATTTATCCTCTAATGCCAAAAGACGTTCCTGCACATTATTTGCGCCGGGTTTCCTGTTTTTACCAGCAATTTTCTTTATCATTTCGTTAATTCGTTGAATATCTCTAGCCTGCGTTTGCACAATTTCGCTAGAGTCGGCTACCATTTCAACAACTTCATTTACTGACTTATGAACTTGTTCCAAAGCATTTTGTGTCTCTTCTACAACACCATTTCCATTCGCAATTTCGTCCATAGTATCATTAATGAGCTGATGTGTATTTTTTGCAGCCTCCGAACTCTGTGTCGCCAATTTACTAATTTCTCCTGCAACTACCGCAAATCCTTTTCCTTGTTCACCGACTCTTGCCGCTTCTATAGACGCATTTAAGGACAATAACTGTGTTCTTTTTGCAATTTGCTCAATTGCATTGGTAATCTGTTCAATTTCCTTAGACGCCTGGGTAATACGATCCATAGCATCTGTAACTAACACCATTTTTCTCGTTCCCACAGATACATCCTCTTGCACTTTCGTAAACATCATATCCTCTGTATCCGTTTCTTCAGACAAGAGATAGGTTTTTTCGGTCACTTCTGTAATTACATCTCGCAAATTTTCAAATTGTAATTCATCATCAGACTGTTCCATATTGGAAAGTTCTAAGATTTCATTCTCCACTTCATCAACTAAATTCCAGATTTTCTCTGTATCTACTGTTTTCTTTTCATCAAAAAAATCCATAGCCCCTCCAATATTTCAACTTTATTTATTTACACTTTTTGCTTGACCTTCAAAGACGTTTTTCCTAGTATTCTATTCCTTTTCTTGCCTCAATCCCACGTCGATAAGGATGCATAATTTCCTTCATTTCTGTAATATAGTCTGCTATATTTTGCAACTTTTCCGTCGGCCTGCGACCGGTTATTACATATTCTGCGTTTCTTTTTTCTAAAAGCTTATACAGCTTCTCTTCGTCAATTAATCCATACTCAATCGTATAGGTAATCTCATCAAGCACTACCAATACCGGTTCTTCCGATGATATATGCTCCTCTATATAATCGAGAATCCGATTATGTTCTTCTGCAATCATTCTTTTATCTGCATCAGTCATTTTATGAAAAAAAGGATAATTTTTTTCCGGGCGAAGAATCTGAATATGCGGTATTTCTTTTAATATATTTAGTTCTCCTGTTGGATTTCCTTTCATAAACTGACAAAAAAATACCTGATATCCTTGACCAGCTGCACGAACTGCTAAACCAATTGCAGCTGTTGTTTTACCCTTTCCATTTCCACAATAAATATGTAATAGTTTCTCTTCTTTCATTACGCGTACACTCCAAGTTCATTTTACTATATTCGCCTTTCATTATATGCTATTTCATTTTCTTTTTAGACTTTTTTCTGCTTTTTTTTCACATCTGAATACCTGGGAAGTCTTATCTCTATTATTAAATTTAATGTCTTTATTTGTATTTTTTGATAATTTTTTTAGTTTATCAACAATTTAATTTTCTGAAAATTTATTTTTGTCTCCATATGTTGAAAACATTCCAAAAAAATTCAATTTTATCCACACTTATGTTGAAAACTTGTTTATATTATTTTGAATTTAAACGCTTATTTTTTCAAAATTATTTTCTAATTTATTTTATATCCTGTCTTTTCCTTAATTTTTTACCAGTTACCACTTTATTTATTTTTTTAAAACTGTCCTAATTTTCTTTTGTAAATTTCATCTTTTTTCACGATTTCTTTTCCCAGGATTGCAACATCCAAAAACTTAAATAGAGCTTACTGTACTTTACTGCACTTTGATCAAATTCTATAGAAACATTCTTTCTCTATCTATGTTGTATTTTCTAAACTTCACATACAAATTCACATTTTACATTTATACCACTTCTTTTTTTGATCATATCTCCTGGACGTATTTATTACTCTCCATTCGTGGTTATACACACATTTGCATTTTCTATAACATTTATGTATGATTGTAGTATGTAAATTATATCGCTTTTATTTTGAGACATGTATTTTATGTCTTCTATATCACTTATAATACATATAATTAATATTTTATATATGTTATTTATTCGTCTTATTAATA
>JAZOTM010000019.1:0-85022 GCA_045657625.1 Lachnospiraceae bacterium | reverse complement strand
ACATAGACCCCCTGAAGGTTTTTGTTTCCTTGCTTCCAAAAAAAATGCCGGGCTCCTACGACCTCGGCATTTTCTATTTACTTAGAATTGCTCTTATTTGTAGAGTTCTACCAACTTGAGTAAGTGGTTGTAACGTTCTACAGCAGCTTCTTCAGACTGCTTGAAGAGTTTTTCTGCTCTTTCCGGGAATGGTTTTACAAGTCTTGTGTAACGAGCTTCGTTGTTCAAGAAGTCTTGATATGTACCATCTCCTGGCTTAGAAGTCAAGGTAAATGGATTCTTTCCTTCTGCCTTAAGTGCAGGATTGAAGGAGAAGAGATTCCAGTAACCAGCAGAAACTGCCTTCTTCATTTCATCCTGGCAATGATTCATACCGCCCTTAGCAATACCATGTAATTCACATGGAGCATAGCCGATAATCAAGGATGGTCCGTTGTAAGCTTCTGCTTCTGCAAGAACCTTCACTGCCTGATTCATGTTTGCACCAAGAGCGATCTGTGCAACATATACGTAACCATAGCTCATAGCGATTTCAGCAAGGGATTTCTTTCCAATTTCCTTACCTGCTGCAGCGAACTGGCAAACTTCACCGATGTTAGAAGCCTTAGATGCCTGTCCACCTGTATTAGAGTACATTTCTGTATCGAATACCATTACGTTAACATTTTCACCGGAAGCAAGTACATGGTCTAATCCACCGAAACCGATATCATAAGCCCATCCGTCACCACCGAAGATCCAAACAGACTTCTTAGAAAGATAATCTTTCTTTGCAAGTACCTTTGGAGCTGTTGGGCATCCGTTTGCAGCTGCCTTTTCAACTTCTGCAACCAATGCTTCTGCACAAGCTGCATTTTCTGTGGTGCTATCTTTTGTATCCATGAACTTCTGGAATGCATCCTTAAATTCTGCGGTTGCCTGTTCAGAATCGTTCATTTCCTGCAAAAGTGCGATTGCTTCTTCTCTTAATGTCTTCTGTCCTAAGTACATACCGAAACCATGTTCTGCATTGTCTTCGAACAATGAGTTTGCCCAAGCCGGGCCCTTCTTGCTGTCTTTATTTACAGTGTATGGAGATGTTGCTGCAGGACCACCCCAAATAGAAGAACATCCTGTTGCATTAGAGATGTACATCTGCTCACCAAACAACTGTGTAATCAAACGAGCGTAAGAAGTTTCTGCACATCCTGCACAGCTTCCTGAGAACTCAAGAAGTGGCTGGTTGAACTGAGATCCCTTAACAGTTGTAGAAGCACCTGCTAATTCCTTCTTACCAACGTTTTCAACTAAGTAGTTGAATACCGGCTGTTCTTCTGCCTGAGATTCCTGTGGAACCATCTGAATAGCAGCTACCGGACAAACTGTGATACATTCGCCGCATCCCATACAATCCAATGGAGATACAGACATTGTATATTTGTATTCAGAAGCCTTTGGCTTAGTCTCTGCAAGCTTGATGTTTGCAGGTGCTGCCTGAACTTCATCATCACTAAGCATAAATGGACGAATGGTAGCATGTGAACATACAAATGCACACTGGTTACACTGGATACATTTTGCAGGATCCCATTCCGGAACGGTTACTGCTGTACCACGTTTTTCGTATGCAGAAGCACCTGTTTCGAACTGTCCATCAGCGATATCCTTAAATGCAGATACCGGAAGGCTATCACCATCCATAAGTCCGATTGGATCAAGAAGTTCATTTACCATCTTAACGGTAGCAGGACGTCCTGTCTTCTCTGGCTTCGGAGCATCCGGAGCTGGGTTCTTCCAAGAATCCGGAACAGTTACTTTATGTACGGCATCTACACCGGCATCAATAGCCTTGTAGTTCATTTCTACAACTGCGTCACCCTTCTTGCTGTAGGATTTCTTTGCAGCCTGTTTCATGAAATCTACTGCTTCGTCGATTGGCATAACGTTTGCCAATTTGAAGAATGCAGACTGAAGAATGGTGTTGGTTCTCTTACCCATACCAATTTCAATAGCCTTATCAATCGCATTGATGGTATATAACTGAATGTTGTTTTCAGCAATATACTTCTTTGCAGCTGCAGGCATCTTCTCGTCTAATTCTTCATCAGACCACTGACAGTTGATCATGAAGATTCCACCCGGTTTTACATCCTGAACCATCTTATATCCCTTGATGACATAGGATGGATTATGACAGGCAACGAAGTCAGCCTGGTTGATGTAATATGGGCTCTTGATTGGCTTGTCGCCAAAACGAAGGTGAGAAATCGTAATACCACCTGTCTTCTTTGAGTCATACTGGAAATAAGCCTGGATATACTTATCTGTGTGGTCACCGATAATCTTTGTAGAGTTCTTGTTTGCACCTACAGTACCGTCACCACCAAGTCCCCAGAACTTACATTCTACAGTACCTTCTGCAGAAGTGATTGGAGCCGGTTTTACTTCCGGTAAGCTTAAGTTTGTAACGTCATCCACGATACCGATTGTGAAACGGTTCTTTGGCTGATCTTTCTTTAACTCTGTAAATACAGCGAAAACGCTTGATGGAGGTGTATCCTTAGATCCAAGTCCATAACGTCCACCTACAAGTACAACGTCATCCATACCAGCTTCACGAAGTGTGGTAGCTACGTCTAAGTATAATGGTTCTCCAAGAGATCCAGGTTCTTTTGTTCTATCAAGAACTGCAATCTTCTTTACAGTCTTTGGTAATACCTTCAATAATGATGAAGAAACCCAAGGACGATATAAACGAACCTTAACAAGACCAACCTTTTCCCCAGCCTTTGTCAAGTAATCGATAACTTCCTCAGCTACATCATTGATAGAGCCCATTGCAATGATAACGCGTTCTGCATCCGGCGCTCCGTAGTAGTTGAATAAATCATAATCTGTACCCAGTTTTTCATTTACTTTCTTCATGTACTTCTCTACGACTGCAGGAAGTGCATCATAAACTGAGTTGCAAGCTTCACGATGCTGGAAGAATACGTCTCCATTTTCGTGAGATCCTCTCATTGCAGGATGTTCCGGATTCAAAGCGTGAGCACGGAATGCTTCTACTGCTTCCATGTTGCACATTTCTTTCAAATCTTCATAATCCCACTTTTCGATTTTCTGAATTTCGTGTGATGTACGGAATCCGTCGAAGAAATTAATAAATGGAACTTTTCCCTCTAATGCAGCTAAGTGTGCTACCGGTGACAAGTCCATAACTTCCTGTGGATTGGTCTCGCAAAGCATTGCAAAACCAGTCTGACGACAGGCGTAAACGTCACTGTGGTCACCAAAAATGTTCAAAGACTGAGTTGCAACGGTACGTGCAGAAACGTCAAATACGCAAGGAAGCTGTTCTCCTGCGATCTTGTACATATTTGGGATCATAAGAAGCAGACCCTGTGAAGCTGTGAATGTGGTTGTCAAAGCTCCTGCTGCAAGAGAACCGTGTACAGTTCCTGCTGCTCCTGCTTCTGACTGCATTTCAACGACTTTAACAGTGTTGCCGAAAATATTTTTTTGTCCAGCTGCTGACCACTGATCGACTACGTCAGCCATTGGACTGGATGGAGTAATCGGATAAATTCCGGCTACTTCAGTATAAGCATAAGCTACATGAGCCGCAGCTGTGTTACCATCCATAGATTGTTTTGCTCTAGGCATCTTTCTTCCTCCTTATAATTAAGAGCGCTCCATACGGAGTACCCCACAGTTTCATATAATATTTTAACACCTTTAAAAAATAGTGTAAACAAATTCAAATCATGAAATTGTACTAAAATAAATACAATCCAAGGCTTTTTTTACGGATAAATAGAAGTGTGACACAGTTGAACTTTTTTTCAAATCATGATATATATTTAAAGATTATGTAAATTTTTAATTTTTCTGCGAGGTTTCTTATGATTAGTGCAAATAATGTGACACTTCGAATTGGAAAAAAAGCCTTATTCGAAGAAGTAAATATCAAATTCACAGAAGGGAACTGCTACGGTCTCATCGGTGCAAACGGTGCCGGCAAGTCTACCTTCTTAAAAATCTTATCCGGACAGTTGGAACCAACCAACGGTGACATCGTCATCACTCCGGGCCAAAGACTTTCCTTCTTACAGCAGGATCACTTCAAATACGATGCTTACACCGTATTAGATACTGTCATCATGGGCAACAAACGCCTTTATGACATCATGAAAGAAAAAGAAGCCATCTATGCAAAAGAAGACTTTACTGACGAAGATGGAATTCGTGCCAGCGAATTAGAAGCAGAATTTGCAGAAATGGATGGCTGGAATGCAGAATCCGATGCTGCTATGCTCTTAAACGGCCTTGGTATCGAAACAGACCATCATTATGAATTAATGAGCGAACTTCCGGGTGCATTAAAGGTCAAGGTATTACTTGCACAGGCACTTTTCGGGAATCCGGATATTCTTCTTTTGGACGAGCCGACCAACCACTTGGATTTGGACGCGATCTCTTGGTTAGAAGAATTCTTAATCAACTTTGACAACACTGTAATTGTCGTATCCCACGACCGTTACTTTTTAAACAAAGTCTGCACCAACATCGCAGACATCGACTATGGTAAAATTCAGCTTTACGCAGGTAACTACGACTTCTGGTACGAATCCAGCCAGTTGCTTGTAAAACAGATGAAGGAAGCCAACAAGAAAAAGGAAGAAAAAATCAAGGAATTACAGGAATTCATTTCCCGTTTCTCCGCAAACGCTTCCAAATCAAAACAGGCCACCTCCAGAAAGAAAGCCTTGGAAAAAATTCAGTTGGATGAAATCAAGCCATCCAGCCGTAAATATCCGTACATCGATTTCCGTCCATCCAGAGAAATCGGAAATGAGGTATTGCAGGTAGAAGACTTAACAAAAACCATCGACGGTGTTACGGTTCTCGATCACGTATCCTTTATTTTAGGTCGCGAAGACAAGGTTGCTTTTGTAGGTGGTAATGAGCACGCAAAAACCGTGTTATTCCAGATTTTATCCGGAGAAATGGAACCGGATTCCGGATCTTATAAATGGGGTGTCACCACCTCTCAGTCCTACTTCCCGAAGGACAACACCAAGATTTTCGACAACGATTTGACCATCGTTGACTGGTTAACACAGTTCTCTGAAATCAAAGACGCTACTTACGTACGTGGTTTCTTAGGACGTATGCTTTTCGCCGGCGAAGACGGTGTTAAGAAAATGAAGGTATTATCCGGTGGAGAAAAAGTACGTGTACTTCTCTCTCGTATGATGATTGAAGCATCCAATGTCTTAATGTTAGACGAGCCTACTGACCACTTGGATATGGAAAGTATTACCGCTTTAAACAACGGTTTGATTAAATTCCCGGGTGTGATCTTATTCTCCTCCCGCGACCACCAGGTTGTTCAGACAACCGCAAATCGTATCATGGAAATCCTTCCGGATGGAAGCTTGATTGACAAAATTACCACTTACGATGAATATTTGGAAAGCGATGAAATGGCTAGAAAGCGCCAGGTATTCTCTATGTCTGAAGAAGACGAAAACGATAACTAATACATTCATTAAAAAAGCCCTTCCATTAGGCGGGGCGTCATAAGACAGTAAATACTGTTAGAATTAAAAGAATGTGAAGGCGTGGCTTCGGTCACGCCTTTTCATTTGCTAAGAGTTCATTCAAAGGGATGAATCCCAATCCGTCGTACTGGATATGGATATGCTGTGTGCGCTTTCCGGAGGATTTGTCCGGGGCATCCACATATATCGCCTTTACCAGCTCATGCAGGGCGTAAGGAGTAAGTTCCTCAATCCCTACATATTGACCGGATTTCTGAATGAATGATTCAATATTTTTAATCTGTGTTTCCTGTACTTCGATTTCTTTTTCAAGGCGGATCACATCCGCTTCAAGTTCTTTCTGTTCGGCTTCATAGGTGTGGCTCAGCATATCAAAGCGCTCGTCACTCAACTTCCCGTTAGCATTGTCCTCATAAATCTTGATGAACAGCCGGTCAAGTTCTGATAAGCGTTTTCTGCTTCTATCAAGTGCTTTACGGCTTGCCGCGATCTGCTTAACACTTTCAGCATGAAGCTGTTTTTCCATAACTCTGCGGAAATGCTCTTCGTGGCGATAGATATAGCCGGTTACAAGTTGAACATGCTGTAAAACCAGTTCATAAAGCACTTTTTCACGGATATAGTGGGTACCGCACTTGTCCTTATGCTTCCAATGAACGGAACAGTCGAAAAATGCTCCTTCTGTCCGATAGTTATTGGTTGCACCGTAGTAAAGTCTTTCCCCGCAGTCAGAGCAGAACACAAGCCCCGAAAACATACTGGTTCTTCCGGTCTTTGTCTTTCGGTGACGCTGCTCACGGATCTTCTGAACCTTTTCAAACACATCATCTTCAATGATGCGCTCATGGGAATCAGGGAAGATTGCCTGATTCTCTACTGGATTATCACGCTGTTTCTTGTCCCAAATGGAGTTGGTGTATGTCTTGAAGTTGACAATACAGCCCGTATACTCTCGGCGTTCAAGGATATGCACAACAGTACTGCTGTTCCACCTATATGGATCTTCAGGATCCGGGTTAGGTACATTACGTCCGTGACTCTTTTGATAAGCAGTTGGCGTAAGAACCTTTTCCTCACGAAGGATATTTGCTATCTGGCTCGGACCTCTTCCTTCCATGCACATGTTGAATATCTGCTTTACTACTTCGGCAGCTTCGGGATCAACAACCCAATGTTTCGGATCGTTAGGATCTTTCACATATCCGTAAGGGACATTTGTCGTAAGCGGTGCTCCCTTTTCACCCTTTGCCCTTTGAACAGCTCTGATCTTGCGACTGGTATCTCTGGCATAAAACTCGTTAAACCAGTTCTTGATACCGGCAAAATCGTTATTGATGCTGTTGGGATCATCAGAATCATAATTGTCATTTATGGCAATGTAACGGACTCCGTACTTAGGAAATGTCATGCTGGTGTAGAGGCCTACTAAAGAAGAGTTTCTTCCCAGACGGGATAAATCTTTGGTAAGAGCCACCTTCACATGACCTGCTTCCATTTCGGATATCATTTGCTGAAACCCGGGGCGGTCAAAGTTGGTGCCGGAATAACCGTCGTCCACAAAGAATACCGGATTCGTGAAATGATGCTCCCTTGCATACTGCATTAGTATCTCTTTTTGGTTTTCAATGGACAAAGACTCACCTGAACGCTCATCTTCCTGAGAAAGTCTGCAATATAAAGCCGTAATCTTATCTGTTGCTCCTGTCATATCTGTATTAACCTCCTTGTAAGGAGCAACTGTCGATACAGGATTGGCTGAGGATATTTTATCACTTGGAATCATCTGTGTCATTTAAATTTGCCTCCGTTTCTGCATGTTTTTTGAATGAGATTCTCTCAAGTTTTCTAAGAAAATCTTCTTCACCTTCATAGCTTCCGGTCACCGAATAAACCGTGCCGCCTATTTCTCTTGTTATGGATAAATGAGGGATCCACCAGGCAGAGATGTTTTTAACATGAAGACTTCCGTTTTCATCGAAACGGAAATCCCGCTTGGTATCTTTACGGTTCCCCGACAACTTGAAATATGGATCCAGTTCCGTCTCAGGGTATTCAGGTGGAGGATTCTTTTCATCGAAATACTGCTCGGGATCCGGGTCATTATCTTCACTCAGATACTTGTTCCATAGATATTCCGCATATCCGGCGATGGGGCTTTCTGTTGCAAGATCAATGTCGATGATCATTTTGGGTGTTTTGTTTTTCATAAAGTTTTTCCTTTCCGCTCTTTGAAGAGCTAAAAATAATTAACGTTCAATCTGATGAGATTGTTTGGGCTGTTCATGCTGCACGGGATTTAAGAATTTGTCGATGTTGTCTTTCATGTTCTGTAGCTTCTTTTCTTTTTCCTTCGCAGTGTAATAAGTGTTGTAGCGCACGTTCTTTTCTGAAATCAGATTCTGGATCTCTTCGGTAAGTAGCTTTGCAGAAGGGAACTTCGTTATGCCCTGACTCTTTAAGTACTCAAATGCAGCGCTTCTCAAACGGAAGTCGGCCTCATGTTCAGCATAGAAGGCTTGTTGCTTGGATTTTGACTTGATGCTCTTGTATTCATCAATGATAGATTTGGTTCTACGAATGGTCTGTACACGTCGAAGCAGTTCCTTCTTATCATCAATAACTTTCTCAACAGCTATTACTTCCTTGCGCGCCGACGAAGTTTCGGCATGAGCTGAATCCAACATCTTCTTTAAATCCGCGTAATCCTTGATTCCTTCAGAATGTAAATCTATGAGCGTAGCCGATATAGTCTTAACATTGTGTATTTTGGCCCAGTTAACATATCCGACGCCTTTGCTCCTTGCATAATCCATATCCACAATTCTCTCAAGCCCATCATGTTTGATAACATACTGTATAGGGGGGTTAGGAGCAGGTACTTCATTTGCGTCAAAGATATTAATATCATTTGTAACAGGTTCATCCTTAGCATTAAGTCCTATCTGGGCAAGAACCGCTTCTTTGGAAAAATCATCCCCAAGCTTTCTTGATGTGATAGGTTTTGTCTTGTCTGCTGCCATGTAGCTGAAACGACCTCGGCTTTCTTTTACAGATATACCTTCTTCCAAAAGAAACTTTCTGAACTCTTCAAAGGATTTGGCTTTTTGAAGTGCTACTCGAATCTGTTTGCGTAGGATTTCTTTATCGGTCTCATACTGTCCGCGCCTTTTTGCGTGGTACTCACGGTCAGTGATGCGTTCTTTACTTCCATTCAAGAGATCTATCTGATAAAGATTTTCTTTGTGACACATCTCCATCACTTCGCTCCGGAGATAACGAAGAGTTGCAGAAGTGCAACGGTGTTTCATCCCGGCTTTCGTATCACATGGTCTGTCCATGTAAGGCAGGAATGGAACATCTTCGATTCGTATGCTGTTAATCACGATGTGGATATGGATGTTGCCGCTGTGGTTATGTCCATCGGGATGAGTACATACCAGTGCCTGATGACCGGGAAAGTGTTCCTTGCAGAAATTCATTCCAAGCTCCTGTGCTCTGTCTACTGTAAGACCGTTATCCGTTCCATCTCTCGGATCAAAGCTGATAATGTAATGGTGGCTCTTTACATCACCCTTAAGATTGTTCTTCCCGTATTTGAGATTTGTCCTCATGCAGGCAATGGCAAAATCATCGCTGCCGCAAAGGATGGTTTCAATCCGGTAATCATCTCTGGGAATCATGCGACCTTTCTCATCAAGAATCGGTTTATTTGTAAACTCATCATGCTGGTAAGTAAGATACTTTTCGGCGTCACCATAATTGGCATTTTTAGAGCTTATATGTTTGATCGTTGCCAATCGCATCACCTACTTTCTTAAGGATTTCAAACTTAAGATTTGCAAGATCTGATATAGCAGTCTTAACATCATCTGCCAGTTCCGGATACGGAGCATGGAACTCATTTAAAACTTTTGCAATCTGATTAAGGTTGCTACCAAGCTTTCCGTACTCAGCCGTCATCCCACCGATTGCAGAAAGAAGCTTGTCGTCAACAACTGACACTTTGATGATGGGATGGATTGCAACTTTGTCGAGGGACTGCCTGATCATTTCAGCTTGACTTAAGTCATAAATCTTACATCGCTTATCAAATTCGGCGAACTCTTCCTCGGTAAGCATCGCCTTTATCAGATGCGTCCGATGCGGTGTGTTATATCTCTTAGCCATAGGGGTTTACCTCCTTTCGCAGGGTTTGGGGAAGGCACTCCCCAACAAGTAGCAGACCGTGGGACAAATGAGCGAATGCGAAATTTGGTACCATGGTCGATACTTGCTCTTTAAAAACAAGGGCTGTTGCTAAATGCAAAATCATGGTTTCTCACGCTCCCTTCCGGTATGGCGGGCAATCCATTCGATGAGATCGGGTTTGGCTACAAGCTTGCGGCCGCCAATATGCAGTGTGGGGAAATCCTTCTCATTCATCAGCGCATAGGCTCCTGACTTAGAGATGGAAAGTGCTTCTGCCAGGATCTTTGCATCGATGATATCCGGCAGATTTTGAAATAGTTCTTTGCTCATGTTTTGTTCCTCCTTTGTGTTTTTTGATTTTTGAGCATAATAAAAACAGCCCTCATTTCTGAGAGCTGCTTTAAGCAGATGGATTGTTATTAATGCTATTCTTTAAATGTTTTTTGGTATTCCCGGTAATCTTCCCGGGAGAAATCTTCAAGCAGGGAAGCAATCTTCTGAATGCGTTTTACAACAGCGCTGTGAGTTTTATAACCAACCTTTTCAGCAATTTCTTTATCGGTAAAGCCTTTGGCTTTTAGATCAAGTATCTCCCTATCACGCTTAGAAAGTGTGGAAGTAAACCTTTCCAATGCCATACGGTTTATTACTTCTTCGGTGTAATCTTTTTTATCAGGAACATCAAACCGGATTCCGTTTTCATCGGATGCTTCCATTATCTCTTCAAGGGAACGCATTCCCTTTCCGACATTTGTCCGTTCGTGAAACCACTGTGATTCAAAGTTTGCCTTGATCCTGCTGTAGTATTCGGAGTAGTCTTCTGGGGTTCTGGTATTCCAAATGTTATCGATCATCGGCTGCATGTTTCTTTTTATAATGATCGCTGTGGTCATGTCCCCGATAAAGACAGCCCATTTTTCATAAGGGATGTATGGGATTTCATCTCCCTTCTTTACTTTGAATAGAGCTTGAAAGCTTGTTCCGAACTGCTCAAACATGTCGCGCATGATACCGACCATGTAATAGGACATTCGCCACAGCGGGAAGTTGCCGGAGTAATGAAGATCTGCGCCGGGGATGAAACGATATGTACCATCTTTAAGCGGAATAGGGATCCGCTGAAAAATCATCCAGGCGTAACAGTCCCAGACAAGCTGAAGGAAGAGATCATCATTTATCAGTTCATCATACTTTTCTGTCCGCAGCACTTCATACGGGCAACGTGGCAACGAAAGATATTCCTTTTGTTTTTCAACCATTACCCGTGGAAGCGCATAGAAAAGCGTAAGCCATGATTTGTTTGACGACCTTGGTATCCAGAGAGTATCATCCGGACCATTAAGCATAAGATACCCGTTTTGATTAAAAGGCTTTGTTTCATCTGCCATCCTTCACACCTCCTTCCGGTTGAAATTTCATCCCTCTATTTATATATGCATGAAATAGGGTCAAATGTTCCATGTGTTCCAAAAAATCTTAAAAAATTTTTCCCGTTTAATATTTTACCAATATATACAATCGTTTTGCTACTATAAATATCACTAACCGACAGGACATTTTGATTTATCCCAGCTGCAATGATTACATATTTCGAGTGACATTTCGGGTGACATTTAGAGCGACATTTACAGTGACATTTAGAGTGACACGTGATATAATTGTCTTCAGAAATGGAGGCAGATATGCAGAATCTCGGAAAAGAAACAGAAACATTAGAATTCAAAAAGACTACAGGCGAAATCAAAGAAGGAATGGTTTCAATATCATCTATCCTAAACAAGCATAAGGTTGGAACCTTATATTTTGGTGTAAAACCTAATGGGGATGCCACAGGACAGGATGTATCCGAATCATCCCTCAGAGATGTATCAAGAGCTGTTTACGAATCGATTCGTCCTCAGATCTACCCGGTAATAACTGAAGAAGTACTGGATGACAAACATGTAATCAAAGTTGAGTTTGAAGGTAGTGACGTTCCCTATTCAGCATATGGTCGATATTATCTTAGAACTGCCGATGAAGACAGAGAAGTATCTCCGACTGAACTGAAAAGATTCTTTGTTGCGAATGAATACAAAGAGAAATGGGAAAAGACAAAATCTGAAATTTTGAAAAAAGATGTTGATAAGTCCGCCGTTAAAAAATTCTGTGAGAAGGCTATTGCTGCAGGGCGTTTACCTGATGGCAAATATACAGCTGCGGCAATTCTTGATAAATTTGGACTGGCATCCGGAGATCACTTAACCAATGCGGGAAATGTATTGTTTGGAAAAAAGAATCCTGTAACCTTGAAGGCGGCTATATTTGCCACTGATGAAAAACTTACTTTTATAGATATGCAGATGTTTGAAGATAATATCATCAACCTGTTGGATATAGGCGAGCAATATATTCTGAAAAACATACATTGGGCAGGAGAAATAACGGATTTTGATCGTGATGATGTACCGGAGATTCCTGTAGCTGTAATACGAGAAGCTTTAGCTAACAGCTTTGCTCATTCGATTTATAATGGCTCCACCTATCATGAGATTTGCATCTATCCAAGCAAGGTTACCATATATAGTCCGGGAACATATGCAAGCTCCCATAAACCCGAAGAGTACATTAAGAAGAATTTACAATCTTCTATCCGAAATGAAAAAATAGCCAAGCTGTTATTTTTGAGCAAATCTATTGAACAGTTTGGAAGTGGATTTAAAAGAATCAACAGCCTTTGCAAAGATGCCAGGATCAAATTCAGCTATGAGACTGATGAGTCAGGGTTCACTTTTATTGTTCACAGGAAAAAGGTAACAGCGCCGCTTCAAACAGCAGATGCTGTCACTGTAAATGTCACGGAAAATGTCACTCTAAATAAAATGGAAAAACTTGTATACCAGTTACTGTCAATCAATCCCGGATTTACTAGAGATGAACTCGCTGATAAAACATCAAAAACCGTAAGGACAGTTCAAAGAACGTTAAACTCTTTACGTGATAAGGGATACATTGAGAGAATAGGCAGCGATAAAACCGGAAGCTGGAAAATCCTAAAATGATATTAGCTGAGCGATAGCTTATAAAAAATAATGTGAGGATGTTTTATGCAAAAGAATTCTCAAATAGTTATTGTCGAGGATGACAAAGATCTTTGTGCCGGATTATGCAAGGCATTGAAAGACGAATCTAGAAGCATAGTTTCTTGCGAAAACCTAAGAGGTGCTAGGGAACAGATTTTTTTAACAAATCCGGCCTTAATACTGCTGGATATTAATCTGCCGGACGGAAATGGACTTGACCTTGTAAAAGAAATCCGAGATAGAAACCTGTCATATCCAATAATACTTTTATCTGCTAATGACACTGATGCTGATATAGTAAAGGGGCTTGAACTGGGGGCAGATGATTATGTTACAAAACCTTTTTCATTAAGCGTATTAAGAGCACGAGTTAATACACAGCTACGAAAAAAGGAGCCACTTTCAGGTGAGACCGAAGTTACCATAGGAAATTTTTCCTTTGACTTTGATCGTATGATCTTTACGGTTAATGGAGAAGAAATCTCTTTGAGCAAGACAGAACAGCGTCTTTTAAAATTACTCATATATAATCAGGGTGTCACGCTTTCGAGGGATGATCTTATAGATAGACTTTGGACGGATGGGGCTGAATTTGTTGATGAAAACGCGCTCTCTGTAGCGATAAAGCGGCTTCGTGATAAACTACATGCTAAGGATTATATCAAAACAGTTTATGGGCTTGGATATATGTGGGTAAAGAATAATGAATGAATTATTGCTGACACTTGCCGGTCTCGTTACGATAATTGCTATAGCATTTTCAGTTTATAGCAGCCACAAGAATAAAAAAGTCTTGGATCACATCGAAAAAATGCTGGCAGATGCTGTCAAGGGAAAATTCCATGAAGGGCAGTTTTCAGAAGATAGGGAGTCTAAAATAGAATCAAAATTAGCAGATTATCTTCAGTCCTCTGTTCTTTCTGCAGAAAATGTTCGTAAAGACAGGGATAAGATAAAGACCCTCATCGCAGACATATCGCATCAGACGAAAACACCGATTACAAACCTTCTTCTCCATAGCGAACTTTTGCTAGAAACAGAATTATCGGATGATCAGAGGGAAAGCTTAGAAGTGATTGGTAACGAAGCGGAAAAACTTCGATTTCTAATAGATGCACTTGTGAAGCTTTCAAGGCTCGAAAATGGGATTCTAACTGTTGAAGCTAAAAACGATAATGTCAGAAGACTTATTATGGAAGTGGATTCTTCTATGCGCAAGAAGGCAGAGTCAAAGGGACTATCTTTTGTGGTTACCGAAAAGGATGTAGTTGCCTCTTTTGACTATAAATGGACGTTAGAAGCTCTGAGTAATATTGTTGACAATGCCATAAAATATACTGAGAAAGGTAGCATATCTATAACGCTCAAACCTACAGAAATGTTTGCATGTATCAGTATTAAGGATACCGGTATCGGCATCGCAGAGGAGGATATTCCAAAGATTTTTGCACGGTTCGGACGGCTCCAGTCTTCTCAGGAAAAAGAAGGTGTTGGCATAGGTTTGTATTTGGCCCGGGAGATTATTTCTAAAGAGGGTGGCTACATTAAAGTTAAGTCAAAGCCTGGTGAAGGATCGGAATTTCTTATTTATCTGAAACGATAGAAAAGCCGAATCTTTCAAAACTGTAAGAATTCATCAGAAGCATGAAAGAATCTGGAAAGATTTGAGTGAGATAATCAGTGTGTAGAAGGGAAAGGTCTACACACTTTTTTTATAAGCGAGGATAAAATATGAGTATTTTAGCAGCAAAAGACTTGGTAAAAATATATGGGCAAGGAGAAAACGGTGTCCATGCTCTTGCAGGAGTAAATCTTGAAGTGGAAAAAGGCGAATTTTTAGCGATTGTCGGGACATCCGGTAGTGGCAAATCCACTCTCCTTCATATGCTCGGAGGCTTGGATAGACCAACATCTGGGGAGGTAATGGTAGATAATATTCCTATTTTTAACCTTAAAGATGATGAATTGACAATATTCCGAAGAAGAAAAATTGGTTTTGTTTTTCAGGCATTCAATCTTGTTCCGGTGCTAAATGTGTATGAGAATATTGTACTTCCGTTGGAACTTGATGGCGAAAAAGTTGATAAAGAATATGTTGAAGAAATAATTGATACCTTGATGCTGTCATCAAAAAAGGAAGTATTACCCAATCAGCTTTCCGGTGGACAGCAACAGCGCGTTGCTATTGCCAGAGCACTTGCATTTAGACCATCAATTATACTTGCTGATGAGCCAACCGGTAATCTTGATTCCAAAACAGGACAGGATGTTTTAAGTCTCTTAAAAGTTTCTGCGGATAAGTATGGGCAAACTATTGTTATGATCACGCATAATGACGAAGTTGCTCAACTTGCCGACCGCATCATCAGAATTGAAGATGGGCATATAGTGTCTGCATCTGAAAGGAGATGATGTGTCTATGAAGGTCAATAATAGAAAATGTATATTCAGAATGGCAAGCAGACTTCTTTTCTCTAACAGACGAAGAAATCTGATAACAATATTTGCTATTGTACTTACAGCAGTGTTGTTTACTTCATTGTTTACTATTATGTTATCAATCAATGCTTCGTATGAGAACAGTAGATTTAGACAGCTTGGAGGATATATGCATGGAACATTCAAGGATGTCACAGCTACTCAGAAAGAAAAACTGATTAAGCATAAAAATATTAAAGCGTATGGAGAACGGATGGTTCTTGGTATGATTGCAGACGATTCTTTTCGAAATCAATCTGCAGAAATCAGTTTCATGGATGACAACACAGCCAAGTGGTCATTCATTGAGCTTGAAGAAGGTCATATGCCTACTAAAAAAAATGAAGTGGTGATGGATAAAGAAGCTCTTAGGCTTCTTGGATATAAGCCGGTGATAGGTGAGAACATAGAACTCACCTTTGATATAATCGGAAATACAGATGAAGACAGTAAATATACCGATACATTTACCTTAGTAGGCTTCTGGGATTTTGATACCCTTAGTCCGGCTCATTATATTAATGTATCTAAAGAATATGCCGTAGAGTTTTCGCAAATTATTGAAAAAATGGGTCTTAAACCCATCAGTACTGACTTAGATGTAATGCTCTCATCTTCTGTTAACGCATGGAATAAGATGATTAAGGCTGTAGAAGACAGTGGATTTACTTATGGAGAAAAAAGTACTGAAGATAGTATAAGAATAGGTGTAAATCCTGGATATACTGGGGTAAGTATGGATGGCGATGAAATACTGGAAACAGCAATTCCGTTGGGTGCATTTTTGCTTCTTGTTATTTTTACGGGTTATTTGATAATATACAATGTTTTCCAAATTTCCGTGGCTAATGACATTCGCTTCTATGGATTACTTAAAACCATAGGAACCACACAAAAGCAAGTTAAGAGAATTATAAGATTACAAGCATTAGCGCTATGCATTGTGGGAATTCCTATAGGCTTGCTTCTGGGATTTTTGCTTGGATCAGTACTTGTTCCTACTGTTATGGGAACTACGACCATATCAGAAAATTCGCTTTCAATTAGTACATCTCCTATAATCTTTGTTGCTGCAGCTTTTTTTGAGATAATCACTGTTTTAATGTCTGTAAGTAAGCCGGGACGGATTGCTGGAAAGGTATCTCCAATAGAGGCATTAAGATTTTATGATGGGGTATCTGTAGGAAAAACTAAAAAAGCCACAAGAGGTGCACGGGTTGTACAGATGGCTTTAGCCAACACAGAGCGCAATAAAAAGAAGACAGTACTTGTGTTTATATCACTGGCTTTATCTTTGGTTATACTAAATGCAGTAAATATGTTTGTCGGAGGGTTCGACTCGGAAAAATGGCTGTCATCAACAATGTCTACAGATTTTGTTGTTGGAAAATATCCATATTTTAAGTTTCAGGGAGCTGGACAGAATCCGATTACTGAAGAAGATATTAATCTTGTAAAAGAAAACATTGATGCTTCCAATGGCGGAATTGCATATGAAGTAAATGGTATTCCACTTATGAAAGTAAGTGAAGAAAGATATAGAGCATACCAGGATACTCAAGCTGGGGCGATTTCTTATGTTGGTAGCGAAGATGGAATGTTTTATATGGATTGTTTTATGGAGGGAATGGATGAATATCTGATAGATAAGCTTGAAGTTTGTGAAGGTGATGTTTCACTGCTTAAAGATCGAAGTAACAGATATATTGCATTGATCACAAATAAAGATGAGAATGGAGAATATTTCATAGACGAAAATGCACCGAAAATTGGGGATATAATCACAATTGCAGATGCGACTTCTGTAGATTTTATTGATACAAGGACTGGAGAACCGGCAACAGATTCTACATATGAACAACCAGAATTTCTGGCAGGAACATATTCTGGTTTAACTGAATATGAATATACCGTATGTGCTTATGTTGATGTTCCAGAAGATATCAGTCTTAGGAAAGCTTCATTAGGATATAATGTTATTGCCAACACAGATAATCTGAAAAAAGATTTTGGTGAAAATGTTGTACCTGTATTCTATGCCTTTGATACAGAATCGCATGATGCAGAAGAAAAGGCAGAAAGTTATTTGCATAGATTCAGTGAAGAAGATTCCAGCATCACTTATGAAAGTAAAGCAGTTAAACGCGCTGAGTTTGAGGACTTTAAGAAAATGTTTACACTTTTAGGTGGAGTGCTTTGCCTGATTATTGGATTTGTTGGAGTCTTGAACTTCTTTAATACTGTTATGGCCGGTATTATAGCACGAAAGAATGAAATCGCAGTTCTGCAAGCAATAGGAATGACCGGAAAACAGGTTAAAGAGATGCTTATAATCGAGGGCATGATATTTACGGTTGGATCAGGCCTTTTAGCGCTCATTCTTTCTCTGATTTTTATACCGGTAGTAAATGGAATAGCGAACAGTATCTTTTGGTTTTATTCTAATCATTTTTCTATCACGCCGGTACTGATTTTTATACCGATTATGACATTACTCGGCATATTGGTTCCACTGATCTCATACAAGGGACTCTCTAAGGAAAGTGTTGTGGAAAGAATTCGTGAAATCGGATAAATAATAAGACTCCTGACCATATTATTCATGGTTAGGAGTCTTATTTTGCCAATCCGCCTGCGACAGTGCTCATCTTGTTTTACTGTCTTATGAACACTGCCCTTTTGGAAGGGCTTTTCTTTTAAGTAGTTGTATTGAAGGATGATCCGGATACGGAGTAATAACTGTAGCTACCAGAACTTCCGTAATTGCTTTTCTGTGTAATTAAATTCTGTGCATAATTGGAAATCATGGAAGCCTTTACAGATACCTGATATCCATAAGAACCGGTATCATGAAGCAATGATTTCACGGTAGTCATGTCAGCACTCTTAAAGGTCTCTTCATCAATGGACAAGGTATAATCCGAAGAATCTACCGAAATACCAATCTGACTAAGCAAAGACGCATTGGTCGCTGTCATATTAATCAAGCTGGAAGCCTGGGTAGAAATCTGCGTGCTATTGGTAGACACCGTATTCTCAATCAAAGAATTGTAGCTGTCTACAAAAGTGCTGACCGCTTTGTAAATCTTGTCCACATCATAAGAGGTCGTCGTAGTGCCGTCCTCTCCTGTAGTGGTTTTCTTGGCAAATACAGAAGAATCTCCGTTCTTCATCAGGGTTGCCACACTGTCATTTACTTCCGAAGCAGAGGTCTGCATTCTGGACAATGAAGATACACTATCTGAATTGTCACTGGAAGTCGTTTCTGACTCCTCCTGTGCATAATAAGCTTTCAATGCAGTATAGTAACTACCGTTTTGTATGGACGCCAACTGTCCCAAATTAATTCCATAGTTGGAAGAACTGGAATAGCTGGATGATGAGGTACTATTTAAGCCTGAAAACAACGTACTTAAGGAAGTCGCATTCATAGAACTAATATTCATATTCATCACTCCTTTGAAATTAAAAAAACATCCTTGTTTTTTTGGACACTATATCCTTACTTCTTTATCGTCATTATATCGAAAAAAATGAAGTCTTACATGAAATCTTGTTCTTTTTTATAAACTTTTTATACTTTCTATGCGCCAATCAATCTCGTCTCGCCCATGCTCTTCTAGGAAAGCATTGGCAAGTCGAAAGTGCTCGCAGCCAAAAAATCCACGATATGCTGACAATGGGCTTGGATGTGCTGCCTTTAGCACCAGATGATTGGGGTTATCCAATATTTTTTCCTTTTTCTCTGCAGGTTTCCCCCACAGAAGAAATACCATAGGTTGTTCACAAGTATTCAACACCCGAATTACCGCATCGGTAAAATCTTCCCAACCTCTTCCCTTGTGGGAATTCGCTTCATGTGCACGAACCGTAAGCACCGTGTTAAGCAAAAACACTCCTTGCTCTGCCCAATGCTCCAAGTAGCCGTGATTGGGAATCTCATAGCCAAATTCTGTTTGCAGTTCTTTGTAAATATTCTGTAGGGATTTCGGAATAGCCACCCCCGGCTTTACCGAAAAACTAAGGCCGTGTGCCTGATTCTCATCATGGTAAGGATCCTGTCCTAAAATCACGACTTTTACATCTGCCGGCAAGGTTTTGTGAAAGGCTGTAAAGATTTCATTCTCCGGTGGAAAAATCTGTCGTTCTTTATACTCTTGTTCTAAAAATCCTTTTAATTCTGAAATGTACGGTTTTGTTAATTCTTCATTTAACAATTCTTTCCATTCTTTTTCTAAAAAATCCATCTTACATTCTCACAGAGACACCCTTGTTTGCCAAATCCTGTTTCAAATCCATAATTTCTAATTCTTTAAAATGAAACAAAGAAGCTGCTAAAGCGGCGTCTGCCTTTCCTTCCGTTAATGCCTCATAAAAATGTTCTTTCGTACCTGCTCCACCGGATGCAATCACAGGGATGGATACTGCCTCGGATACTGCCTTCGTCAAAGCGATGTCGTATCCGGCTTTGGTACCGTCTGCATCCATGCTGGTAAGAAGGATTTCTCCTGCTCCAAGGCTTTCCACCTTTTTTGCCCATTCTACCGCATCAATGCCGCAATCCAAACGGCCACCATGTTTGTAAATATTCCAACCGGTACCATCTTCTCTTCGTTTTGCATCGATGGCCACAACCACACACTGAGAGCCAAATTTTTCTGCAGCTTCTGCCACCAATTCCGGTCGATCGATTGCTGCAGAATTCACAGAAATCTTGTCTGCTCCCTCACGCAGCAAAACCTTAAAATCCTCTACCGTACGGATTCCTCCGCCTACTGTAAAAGGAATAAAAACCTTTTCTGCCACTTTACGTACCATATCCACTACGGTATTTCTCGCATCAGAACTGGCTGTAATATCCAAAAATACCACTTCATCCGCACCGGCTTTATCATAAGCCTCAGCAATCTGCACCGGATCCCCGGCATCCTGTAAATTTACGAAATTTACGCCTTTTACCACGCGTCCGTTATGCACATCCAAACATGGAATAATTCTCTTTGTAAACATGTCTACACCTCAGTAAAATTCTTTAAAATCTGTAATCCCACACTGCTACTTTTCTCCGGATGGAACTGGCAAGCAAATAAATTATCCTTTTCTACCGAAGCATGAATTCTTGTACTGTAATCTGTCACTGCTTTTACAATACTTTCATCATCCGCCTGCAGATAATAAGAATGTACAAAATACACATAAGGATCGTTTTTCAAGCCTGCAAACAAACGTCCATCGTTCTGTAATTCCAAAGAATTCCAACCAATATGAGGGATTTTCAAACCTTCCTGATCCGGAATACGTTTGATATCACCCGGAAGAAGGTTTAAGCCTTCCACGCCACTACTTTCTTCGCTTCCACGAAAAAGAAGCTGCAACCCAAGGCAAATACCAAGGAATGGTTTCTGCAGCTCCAAAACGTATTCTTTGATTACCCGGTCCAACTCATACTTCTTTAACTGGTCCATAGCAAGACCAAAAGCGCCAACCCCAGGGAGAATGACGCGATCTGCTTTGCGAATCGTGTCAAAATCCCTAGTGGTGACGCTTTCCTGACCCAAGTAAGCCAATGCTTTCTCTACACTTTTTAAATTTCCTGCGTCGTAGTCAATAATTGCAATCATGTGCTCTCCTATTCAAGGCCGAGCTCCTTTAATATTTCTTGGATTGCAAGTGTATAATCCTTTCTCTTATCCGCACTATAAATCTCACGTGCTTCTTCCAGAGAAACGCCGAATTCACTTTGTAAAGTGTCCGCAAATTTTTGTCTCCACTCATTCAGCAAATCCGTAATACCGTACAGTTCGGCCTCATCTTCATAATTATCACATCTTCCGATGCCTTTTATCAGACTACTGATGGCCATTTCGTATTCCCCAATTTCCATCATAGCCTCATAATTATCATATTGTACTACGATTGGGGCCAATACCGCAACTTTATTATATAATTCCTCATCACTTTCTTTGATCGTAACACCTTCTAATTCTGTAAAGGCTGTCACATAATCCCCTTCACTGTAAGCTGTATTTGCAGCACTCAGTGCCGTGGAATAATTAATGATATCACTACCAATCTTCAAAAGAGCCAGCAAAGAAATGGCCATAACAGCAATCAAAATCACCGGTTTCTTTGGCAGAGGCGGCGTATTGTCTACCTCCTTCGGCTTTTTCTCTTTCTTTGGCTTTGGTTTCTTTTCTTTCTTTGGCTTTGGTTCTTTCTTCGGTTTTTCTTTCTTTTCTTTTTTCTTCTTTTCCTTCTTGCCCTTCTTTCCGGCAGGCGCGCCATCGTCTCCCTCGCCGGCTGCAGACAATTCTGCTAAAATAGCAAGATTCTCGTCACCCAAATCATCCAGACTTGGTTCTTTGGGCATTTCTACTTTATCGATGGCATCTTCGTCTTCATCCGGGCCAAACAAAATCAAGCCCAACTTCGCAAAGAATCCCGGACCCTTCTCACCATCTTTTTCTTTCTTTTCTTTTTTCTCTTTTTTCTTCTTTCTACGGCCTTTCTTTCCGGTCTCTTCTTCTGCTTCTTCTTGGCCTTCCGCTCCTTCCGGATTTTCCGCATTCAAACGATTTTCTGCTTCTTCCTCGCTCAATGTCTCAATTCCGGATTCGTCTTCTTTTAATGTTTCTTCGATATCTGCCAAATCTGCATCATCTCCACCAAGGTTTGCAAGCATATCCAGTAAGTCCTGATCATCTGCCTCCGCTAATGCTTCTTCGTCACTTTTTCCTTCGTCCGTACCACGATCCACTTCGATCTCTTCCAATCCGGCAAAAGGATCTTCTTCTGCTTCCTCTCCTGTAGCCTCCTGTGATACAGCTTCCGGCACCGGTTCACCTAAGGATGCCAATTCATCCAATCCCGGCAAATCTTCCAGGCCTTCTACTGCTGAACTTGTTGCACTTTCAGTTCCCGCATCTCCGCCCAAATCCATGGCAGCATCTCCGGCGTCTGCTTGGGTAGTTGGTGCCTCTGCAGGCTTGCCTCCACTCAAGTCAAAATTCTCTTCGCTTTCTTTTGCGTTGGCTTGTTGCACCAAGTCATCCAATGTATCAAAAAATACCTGATCTTCTTTATTGGAAGTTTGCCCCGAAGCCGGTCGTTCTGATTCCTCCAAACCGATTTCTTTTTCAAACTCCTTCAAGAAATCCTCAGGTACTTCTTCATCCATTTCTTCTGAAAATTGCCGCAAAAAATCATCATCTGATAAAAACTCTTCATCAGACATGCCACGGCTACTGTAACGATTACTCTTCTTCGTTGTACCACCCACTTCATTCAAAAGCTGATCCAAATAATCTTCTGATGTACTCAAAAACGGGCCCTCCCATATTGTCATATTTAAAATTCTAGCTAATCATATTTCCCATTGTACATGAAAGAATGTTATGTTGTATCCTTATTGCAAAAATAGGGATGTGATCTGGATCACATCCCTGCATTGCTTACTATCTCGCCATAGGATTTGCATCAATCAATTTATCTACTGCCGCAACCAAGCTTCCAATTTCCGGCTTTGTCAACTGTGCATCTGCTCCAAGGGCTTCTCCCTTGCGTCTCATTTCATCATTTACAAGAGATGAGAAAATGATCAAAGGAATGTCTTTCAAATCATCATCACTCTTTACCAATTTTGTCAAGCGATGTCCATCCATAAGTGGCATTTCAATATCTGTGATAATGCAATGTACTTTCTTATGAACAGTACCTTCTTTCTTGAATTCCTGCAGCTTATCCCATGCTTCCTGTCCATTTGGATTCGGTAACAACTGGGTATATCCTGCTTTCTTCAAGCATTCGGTAATCATCTTGCTAAGAAGCGGTGAATCCTCTGCAATCAAGATTGGAGAATCCGAACGATCTCTTCCTTCAAATTCTTCGATATCAGATACCTTTAATCCGGTTTCTGGACTGATGTCTGTAACGATTTTCTCGAAGTCCAAAATGACAACCAATTTTTCACCGATACGAACGACACCGGTAGATACGCCGGCCTCCTCGGTATTGATTGTAGCATCCGGGGTAATAATATCAGCCCAAGAATAACGATGTATTCCAATTACCTGGTCAACATGGAACGCAATGTTCAAACTGTTGAAATTGGTAATGATAAACAATCCTTCTGCTTCGGTTTCTTCCAAGCCCAAGCATCTCTTCAAGTTAATAACCGAAATCATGGTATCACGCGGCATGAAAATTCCTTCTACGCTAGGATGAGCATTAGGAATGGGAGTAATCGGTTGATAAGATAAAATCTCACGAATCTTCGCCACATTAATTCCATAATGATTTTCATTCAAGGTAAATTCCAGAACCTCGAGCTCATTCGTTCCATTTTCTAATAAGATGTTAGTCTCCATATGTTTATGATCTCCTCCATCGTATTTGGCTTTTTGTCCTTATAAAAAACTCATCCAGTTGTATTTTTTGTCAAAATGCTCTAAAAACATTATAGCATACGGGTTTCTAAAAAAGCGGAATATTTTTATAAAAACTTCCTAAAATCTCTCGGTATTTTTGGATATTTCTCTACATTTTTACCCGATATGTTCCATTTGTATTTTCAATGATCAATGAAACATTCTCTGTTGTAATTTCTGTATCCGATGGGATTTCAAAAAACAATACTACATCGTCTCCATCCCCTACAGGAATCTGACCATAATAAGTACTGAGATCATTGATGGATATGGTAGAAACATTCGCATAAGAGCCGGAATCCGTCTGTAAAGTAATGGACATATTGGCACTCATCATATCCAACAAAACAGACTGTTCTCCTGTATTGCTCACGGAAATATTGCAAATTGCAAACTGCTTTCCTGTACTTGGAGTGATTAAATATGCATCATTATAAGAATAATCTGCAGCTACTTCTACACTTTCCCAAGTAAAGGATAAATCCGTGATACCAAGAGCCTCTGTTAAAGTAGCCTCTACAGCATCTTCCACAGCAATTTCTTCACCGGTTTCCGAAAGATCTCCTCCGGCAGTCAAATCGCCGGAAGCCATTTCTTCTGTTCCGGGTTCTTCGACTGTTTCTTCGACTTCTTCCTCTTCCTCTTCTTCACCTTTGATAGTATAGATTTTTACAATACCATCACTTTGACCATGATTGTATTTGGCAATCACATTGGCTGCATAGCGTACTACAATTTCTTCTTCTGTCTCTGTCATTTCCGCTAAAGAAGTACCACAACCGGAACACACAGTCAGTAGCATCGCTAAAAATAAATACATGATTCTTTTTTTCATATTTTCGCCTCCTAAAGGCATATTCTCTTCTCTCTTTAATACTCTCTATTTAATGCAATTCCGTATCATCCGTGTTCCATAAATGTGATCCGGTATTGCTGGTATCCAATTCGCACCAAAACTCTACACCGTTTTCGTGGTTAATCACGCCACACTCACGATTGAAAGAGTCCATAATGGCTTTTACAATGGATAATCCGATTCCACTTCCACCATACTCTCTCGTTCTGGCTTTGTCTACCTTATAAAACTTAATCCATACCTTATCCAGGTCTTCTTCCGGAATTGGTTTTCCGGTGTTAAAGACGCTGATTCGTACGCAATCCTCTTTTTCCGTATAGTAAATCTTAATGATTTTCTCGAAATCAATATGATTGATGGCATTACTTACAAAGTTCGTCAAAACTTCTTCCAGTTTAAATTCATCTGCCCAAACATACATGCTTTGAGAATCATCGAATTCTACGGTAATTTCCTTTTGCTTCATCATCAACGAAGAAGCATTTAAAAGACCGCGAATCAACTCCGTTACATCAAATCGTTCCATGGTAATGGTGTCGTTTCCAAACTCCAACTGATTTAAACTCAGCAGCTTCTTTACCATACGATTCATCTTTGCCGTCTCATCGATAATGACATCACAATAGAAGTCTCTACTTTCTTCGTCATCATTGATGCATTCCTTTAGCCCTTCTGCATAACCTTGTATCAAAGCCAACGGCGTTTTTAACTCATGGGACACATTGGAAAGGAATTCCTTTCGCATCTCATCCACTTCCGTTTTTCGCTGGTTGTCCAACATCAGCTCATTATTGGCACTTTTCAATTCTGCAATGGAGCTTTCCAAGCTCTGTGCCATATGGTTCATATTTTCTCCCAGCAAATCTACCTCCATGGAGGTATGCCCCACATATTTCGCATCAAAATCCAAAGCCGCCATTCGTTTTGAAATCTCCGTCAACTGCGTCAATGGTTTTGTAATGCCTCTTGTCACAAAATACATGATAAAGATACCAACTACTACGGTTGCAATACCAACCAAAAACAGGAAGCGATTTGCAATAGCTGCACTTTCTCGAATACTTTCCAGTGCGCTTCGTATCATGATCAAATTTCCATCCGGAAGCACGCCCCAGAGCAAAATATAATCAAGATTTAATCTATTGTCTGTTTGCTTCTTTATCTCATAATTTTCGCTTTTTTCAAGCACCGGCGTATCCTGTGAAAAAACAGCATCTGTAAATTCCCGATGCAATTCTTCCGAAGAGGAAACAGAGGTAAGTACCACCTCTCCATTCGGTGCATAGATGACTACATTTAAATTGCCTCTGGAACAAATCTGTTCCAAATTCACTAAAAAGTCTTCATCCTCTAATTTATCATTCCTTGTAGCATCTGCGATAAACTCATAAGTGCTACAAATGGTCTCTTCTTTTTCTACTTCATAGTAGGTCCCAAGAAAGAACGTATTTAACAGCCAACCTGCCAACACGGTACTAATCAATAGCACTGACATGGCAATTACTACACGTCCGCTTATAGAAGTACTTTTCTTTGTGTCCTGTCTTACCGGCATCCCAAACATCATACTATAGCCTCAAACTTATATCCCATTCCCCAAATGGTTTTTATGTAATCTCCTTTGTCACCCATTTTGCTACGCAACTTCTTTACATGGGTGTCAATGGTTCTGGCATCGCCAAAATAATCGTAGTTCCATACATTATTCAAAATCTTTTCTCTGGATAATGCAATTCCCTGGTTTTCCATAAAATAAGTCAATAATTCGAATTCTTTATAACTTAATTCGATACGTTCTCCATCGATGCTAACAATATGTGCCATCTTATCTAATTCGATGCCACCCACGGAAATGCTTTCCTCACCTTCGGATAAGCTTCCGCTTCTACGTAATAATGCTTCGACTCTGGCTACTAAGATCTTTGGGCTGAAAGGTTTGGAAATGTACTCGTCTACGCCGAGTTCAAATCCCTGTAGTTCATCGCTTTCCTCGCCTTTTGCCGTCAACATAATAACCGGTATTTTTGAAGTTTCACGAATTTCTTTTAAAGTATCCCAGCCATTTACCTTCGGCATCATGACATCCAATATCACAAGTGCCAAATCCTTTTCTTTATAGAAAATTTCTAAGGCTTCTTCTCCGTCTGCTGCTTCAAGTACTATGTAATCTTTGCGGATCAAAAAGTCCTTGACCAGTTTTCTCATTCTGCTTTCATCATCTACAACTAATACTTTTATCTTATCCATTCGTAACTCCTTTTTTGTCTTCTACGTCCATAATATCAACATACAAAATAGCAAATATTTATGTAGATTCTGTGTTTTTAAACTATTCCGCATCCTCAAGTGCCTGCTCTCTGGCATCCAATTCTGCTTCTCTTTCTTCTAACTCCTGTTCCCATTCTTCATAACGATCAATCAACTCATTCTCATAATTTAAGATTGTCACATTGTTGTGACTGAAAATCGTCACAAAAAACATACCAAGAATAATTAAAACTAGACTTAAGTTTATAACAAACACTATAGAAAATCTATTTTTATAGTCAACATTCTTTTCCTTTATTCGTTTTTCTTTCTGGGGTTTTTCTTTGACCGGTTTCTCTTTCTTTTCTTTCTCCTTCGGAGCCTTAATCACCTGTTTCGGTGCAACAGGGATAAAATCAATCTGCTCTTTTTTTAAATATGGAATTGCTGTCAAATATTCCTGCAATTCTTTTAAAAAGAGAATTCCAATCACTGTCTCAAAGAGCTTTTGTTCAATGGCACGATTATAAATATCCAGAACAGACTCCGGATTATCTTTATTAAGTTTAGATTTAAGAAACTTGACTCCATCGTATTCTTTCTGCGCTTGCTTATATTCTTCTTCATTATCGAATACGAATCCATTTACAACAAAATCCATCTTATTTGTCATATATAAAAGTCCCCTTTATCGTCATCAGCTCATCTATCATACATACTTGTTTAGTTTCCAAGGATTTTTGTACGTCAATAATCCGTTGATTGGAGGAACCTCTGAACTTCAAGGTGATATTTTTCTTTTCCTCCACAAACTCTCCATCCACCAGAACATCCAACATAGAAAGCATTTCATCTGTCACTTCGCAACGCGCTCTGCTTTCCTTCCACAATTCTTCATCCAACAAATATCCGGTATAGCTCCAAATTGTTTTCTTTGGATAGGTTTCTCGAATCTTTTTCAGCAAGTTCACCAGCACTCTTTGATTCTGTGGTTCAAAGGGTTCTCCGCCTAAAATAGTAAACCCTGCGATATAATCCGGTTTTAGAGCCTCTAATATTTCTCGCTCTGTTTCCTCTGTATATGGATTTCCATACTGAAAATCCCAGGTTTCCGGCTGAAAACAGCCTTTACAATGATGGGTACAGCCGGACACAAACAAAGATACTCGCACACCTATGCCATCCGCTATATCTGCTTTTTTAATCACTCCGTAATTCACTGCAAACCTCTCCTAATTCCCATTTTATCATAGCTTTTCATCGCACATCAGAATTTTATGTTTTTTTCAGAAAAAAAGAGGTCACAGACGGCTGTGACCTCTCGTTTTTATAAATGAAGAACTCTGTCTTTGATTTCCTGTGTTCTTCCCTGATTCCAATACTGGGATCCGATATATCCACAAGTTCTTCTTGCAACGTTCATGGTTGCTTGGTCTCTGTTGCCGCAATGCGGGCATTCCCAAATTAACTTATGACTTGTTTCCTCTTCTTTTACCTGGATTTCTCCATCATATCCACACTTCTGGCAATAATCAGATTTTGTATTCAACTCTGCATACATAATATTGTCGTAAATGTGGCGAATGACTGACATAACCGCCGGAATATTATCCTGCATGTTTGGTACTTCCACATAGGAGATTGCTCCTCCCGGTGAAAGATTCTGGAACTGACTTTCAAAGGTTAATTTTGTAAAGGCATCGATGTCTTCGCGTACGTTTACATGATAACTATTTGTAATATAGTTGTGATCTGTAACACCTTCTACTACTCCAAAACGGTTCTGTAAGCATTTTGCAAACTTGTATGTAGTACTTTCCAATGGAGTACCGTATACAGAGAAATCAATGTTTTCTTTTGCTTTCCAAGTATTGCAAGCATCATTTAACTTCTGCATGACTTCCAATGCAAATGGAGTTGCAGATGGGTCTGTATGAGGCTTTCCTGTCATATACTTGCAGCACTCATAAAGTCCGGCATATCCCAAACTAATGGTGGAATATCCGCCAAATAACAATTTGTCAATGGTTTCCCCTTTTTTCAAACGAGCAAGGGCACCGTTCTGCCACAAAATCGGAGCAACATCTGACTTTGTACCACGTAAACGGTTGTGGCGAATCATAAGTGCCTTATAGCAAAGCTGTAATCTTTCTTCTAAGATTTTCCAGAATTTTTCAAAATCTCCACCGGATGAAAGTGCTACGTCAACCAAGTTGATGGTAACAACACCCTGGTTGAAACGTCCATAATACTTGGACTTTCCTTCTTCGAAATTTCCTGCATTTGCAACGTTTCCAAGAGTCTCTGCGGAACGGTCCGGTGTCAAGAAGCTACGACAACCCATACAAGTATAAATATCGCCCTTCTTTAACTCCTTCATAACCTTTGCACTGATGTAATCCGGAACCATACGTTTTGCAGTACATTTTGCTGCCAACTCTGTCAAATAATAATATTTAGAATCTTCGTGGATATTATCCTCTTCCAAAACATAAATCAACTTCGGGAATGCCGGTGTAATCCAAACACCTGCTTCGTTCTTAACACCCTGAATACGCTGATTCATAACTTCTTCGATGATAATTGCCAAATCGGCCTTTTCCTGTTCGTTCTTTGCTTCGCCTAAATACATGAATACTGTTACGAACGGAGACTGTCCATTGGTAGTCATAAGGGTAACTACCTGATACTGAATCGTCTGAACACCCTTTTTGATTTCTTTACGTAAACGCTTTTCTACGGTGTGATGCATCTGCTCTGCAGTCATAGAAAGTCCTGTTTCCTGTAAAGTCTCTTCGATTTCTCTACGGATTCTTTCTCTGCTGACCTGAACAAAAGGAGCTAAATGAGCTAAAGAAATACTCTGTCCACCGTACTGAGAAGATGCAACCTGTGCAACAATCTGTGTTGCAACGTTACATGCAGTAGAAAAACTATGTGGCTTTTCAATGGTAGTACCGCTAATAACGGTTCCATTCTGTAACATGTCTTCCAAATTGACCAAATCACAATTGTGCATATGCTGTGCAAAATAATCTGCATCATGGAAATGGATAATTCCCTGTTCATGAGCCTGCACAATATCTTCCGGAAGTAAGAATCTCTTGGTAATATCCTTACTTACTTCACCAGCCATGTAATCTCTCTGTACACTGTTTACTGTAGAATTTTTATTGGAATTTTCCTGCTTTACTTCTTCGTTATTGCATTCAATCAAGCTCAAAATCTGCTGATCTGTAGAATTGGATTTACGAACCAATGCTCTACGATAACGATAAGTAATGTATTTTCTAGCCACCTGAAATGCCTTGTGATCCATCAATTGATCTTCTACAAGGTCCTGAATTTCTTCTACACTAAGTGCTCTGGAAGAATCCTTGCAACGCGCTTCAATAAATTCACCAATGCCACGAATCTGAGCACTTGTCAAACGTTCTGTCTCAGCCACTTCATTATTTGCTTTGTCAACCGCTGTTAATATCTTCGTGATATCAAAATCAGCTTCTGTTCCACTTCGTTTAATGATTTTCATTACCTTTTCTCCTTCAATTTATTTTTTCGGTACATTGCATAGGTGGCCTGCCTTGCAATTTGTATCTTGTAATCTAATTATACTATATCTAGTGGTTGATGCAATACTTTTCTACTAAATATATTGTTTTTTTATTGTTCTTTTCTTTTTATATTGTTTGAAAAATATATATTATTCAAACAATGTTCTGACTTTTTAGATGCTCTGTGTCAGTTCTCCTAAACGATATTCCTGAATTAATTCCTTTAATTCCTCAATTTTCTGCTTGAACTGCTCACCACTATCCGTATCTCCTACCAACAACCGGCGCCCTACATATTGTACTGCCTCCTGTTTTGAAACAATGTCCACACCTTTTTGAATTGCATTTTCCGCAGATTCAAATGGTTCATGGGCAGTCAAAGTCAACCCATAGGAATTAAATACCAGGGTATATCCCGCAATTCCTGTTCTTTTTCGATAGGTTTTTGAAAAACCACCATCAATGACAAGCAGCTTTCCATCTGCCTTCACCGGTTTTTCTCCGGATGCACGATGCACAGGCACGTGTCCATTGATAATATGAGAGCGTTCATCATCCCCATCTAGGCCAAATTCCTTTAAAATCTTTACTACCGTTTCTTTTTCATTGAAGAAGGAGTAATAATAATTTTTTTCTTCTTTATGTGTCAGGGTGTCCTCAATTAAGTAATGTTCAAAAGTTGCCATCTTTTTTCTACCATACAGCGGTGAATCCGGGGCGCACCACAAGAACCACAAGATATCTGCACTCTTTTGCTGTTCCACAGGATCCAAGGAAAAGAAAGCCTTTCTCACATAGGTATCCAATACGTCAAACAATTTTTTTCCACTGTAGGATTCCCCGAAAATGGTAACTTTTTTAAAGTCTCCATTCTCATCCATAGGCACACAACCATGGTACATCAAATTGCCGTTGTAGATTTTGTACATACTTCCTTTTTTCAAAAGAAGCTTCATATGACGCTGTAATTTTTCACAATGACGGAAAGATGATTGCAAGCGTGTAATCACCGCCTCCTCCTCTTCTGTCAAGGTAAACGGATTGTACGGATCAATGGTCGGAAAATGATTATCCAAAATCGGATACAAGGTGCCATCCAAATCCACCACACCGGTCTGATAATCAATTTGATCCAGGATTTTGCGATGTTCCATTCCAAATTCCGGATATTTTTGCATCATCTGTCCTTCCAGCTTCATCTTAATAACCATAATGGCTTTATGCATCTTCATGGCCAGCATCAGTTCTTCATCACTACGGTTATCTTCCCTGTTTTTTAATTTGAAATATTCGCAGGGATCGTTGCGATATGTATCCATTGCAAAGGTAGCAAGCGGCATTAAATTGATTCCATAGCCATCCTCCAAAACATCGATATTTCCATAACGAATACTGTTTCGAATCACAGATGCCACGCAAGCCTTCTGCCCCACTGCTGCACCCATCCACACAATATCATGATTGCCCCATTGAATATCTAGGGAATGGTACTCACACAAGGTATCCATAATGAAATGCGGACCGGAACCTCGATCAAAAATATCACCGATAATATGCAAATGATCGATGACCAATCTTTGAATCAGCTCCGCTAAAGCCACAATAAAGTCTTCTGCCTGACCAATCTCTACAATGGTATTCACAATGGCTGCATAATAAGCCTCTTTATTCAAGACCTCCGGTTTTTCCGTAATCAACTCCTCAATGATATATGCGAAGTCATTTGGTAAGGTCTTACGCACTTTGGATCTGGTATACTTTGAAGATGCCTGCTTGCACACTTCAATCAAACGATATAAGGATACCTGATACCAGTTTTCCATATCCGTCTGCTTTGCTTTTTCAATTTCAATTTTTTCCTCAGGATAGTAAATCAATGTAGCCAGATTCATTTTTTCTTCCATCCCAAGCGTATGTCCAAACACATCGTCTATTTTTTTGCGCACAGCTCCTGAGCCGTTTCGCAAGACATGAGAAAAAGCATCGAATTCTCCATGTATATCCGACATGAAGTGTTCGGTGCCCTTTGGTAAATTTAAAATCGACTGGAGATTGATAATTTCCGTAGATGCCGCACTAATCGTAGGATACATCTCGGCCAAAATCTCCAAGTAGCGTTTTTCTTGATTCATTTGTTCGCCCCCACTTCCTCGTAACTCTCCTTCTATTATCTCACGCATGCATCGAATAGGCAAACCTTAAAAAAGCGAAAAAAAAGATTATTCGCTACCACACGAATGCTCCGCAATGCCTACGCAATGAAAAAAAGAGTCGTGGGTAAGAGGTGCAAGCACCCCCGCTCCATGCACGAATAATCCTGTTTATTATAACACGTTTTCGTCTCAATAATAGTCCCAATTCCAATTTTATCTCATGAAAAAATCTTCTTATCCACAGAAAAACCGCCACAAACTGTGGCGGTTTCCCATCATATTCCAACTTCTACTTATAATGTTTTACTTCCTTTGTGACGCATAATAGCAACACATCCATCGCCCAAAAGATTTTTCTTAACAAAGACATTCAAAATGTCCTTGTAATTCATTTTGCCATCTATTTCGATATTAGACTCCAACGAAACGAATTCATCATCCTCGTAAGTGATCCATGTGGCTGTTCCTGCGTGATCCTCTAGAATGAAATACACGGCTGTTTCATTAACAACGACTCTCGCGTATTCAAAATCCTCCGTAGTAAGGAACGCATCCATATCATCCACCTGACCATCCCAGGAAAGTGTCATATCCACAGATGCTTCTTCCATAACCGGCTCTTCTACCACTGGTTCCTCTATTGCAACTTCTGCAACTTCTTCTACCGGGATCTCGATATCTGTTGGCATCTCTTCTACAGGTATTTCGATATCCGCTGGCATTTCTGCTTCCGCTGGTATTTCTACATCTGTCGGCATCTCTTCCATCATTGGTTCTTCTGCCACCGGCTCTTCCATTGCAACTTCTTCCACCGGAATCTCTACATCCGCTGGCATTTCTACATCTGCCGGCATTTCTGCTTCCATCGGAATTTCTACATCTGCTGGTATTTCTGCTTCCATCGGAATTTCTACATCCGTCGGCATCTCTTCCATTATTGGCTCTTCTACCACCGGTTCTTCTGCTACCTGCACTTCCTCTTCTGGGGCATCTGCTTCTGCCGGCATTTCTGCGGACACGTCCGTCTCTCCGGTAACCATCTTTAAAAGTTCCTCAACAGACACTCCTTCATCTGCAGGATTGGGTTCCGCCACCACTTCCGGCATTACCTCTTCTGCAATTTCTTCAACACTTCCCTCTGTCATCTCCTCAGGATTTAAAGCAATTGCAGCTTCTTCTGGCACTTCCGGAATCACATCCGTAGCAACATCCATACCTTCCAAAGGCGCTTCCATAACAGGCACCTCCGGTTCCCCCGTTGCTTCTGCAATTACATCCATTACTTCTTGTTCACTCGTTTTTCCCATAGCAAACCCCTTTCGAAGAATAGACATTATGTTTCAAATCTATTATCAATGATTTTCCATGTAAATGACAGTAAACTTTCTATAAAATACATTAAAAATCCCCTAAACTAAAGAATCTATCAAGTATTCCTTCGTTTAGGGGATTTTTGAAAAAAAAGTGGACTAGACGGGAGTCGAACCCGTGTCCAAAAACCCATTCCCTGTCCTTCTACGAGTGTAGTCCGTTATTTAAAATTCCCGCTGCCACCCGGGAACGAACACCCTGATGGTTTTGGTAGCTTCATGATACGCCCTTATGTGCAAAGCTTAGCATAAGTCGTTTCCTACAAAGTCGAAGCCCGGGTCCGGAAGTGTAGGTGCTCCCGGTCGGACTGCTGCCACTAGGCAGCGTATGCTAAATTATCTTCAGCGTTTAATTTTAATTTGGCCATTTAACGCATTACCATACGACTCGCTTCTCCAGCTGCAAGATCCCTGTCGAAACCTTTACTAGCCCATAAAAAGTAAATCTATTATACCATGAAATCCGCACAAATCAATGCCAAATTGCCGTATTTATGCGGATTTCATAGAAAAATGAACACAGTGCAAAAGCCTCTGTATCCTATTTCCAAGAATCTACGATTTCTCGGATAATGACACGTTCATCCATCGGATATTTCTTTCCTTTGATCTCCTGGTAATCTTCGTGTCCTTTTCCTGCAAGGATGATTACATCTCCTTCTTCACCATGCTCCAAAGCATAGCGAATTGCTTCTTTACGATCCACAATCGTCATATATTTTCCGGTGGCTTTTTCTACACCGGTTATGATATCTGCCAAAATTGCTTCCGGTTCCTCGTTTCTAGGATTATCTGAAGTCACAATGGTGAAATCCGATAATTTAGAGGAAACTTCCCCCATTTCGAAACGACGATTGCGGTCACGATTTCCACCGCATCCAAATAAGGTCACAATTCTCTTCGGCTCATACTCTCGAATCGTTGTCAGCAAGCTTTCCAAAGCTACGGCATTGTGCGCATAATCAATCATAACCGTGTATTTATCAGAAACAGGTACCAATTCCACACGTCCCTTGACCTGTACCTTCTGCATTGCCTTCTGCACCAATTCCACATCTTCGGTAAAATGGAAGCATACCGCAACCGCTGCCAATGAATTGTAAACGCTAAACTTACCCGGCACATTTACCTTTAAATCCATATTCTTCTTGCCGGAAATATGATAAGAAGTACCTAAAATTCCCGGCTCTTTGAATAAGTGAATCGCAGAAGCTTGATAATCAGAAGCAGACTCAATACTGAAGGTTTCCTTTTCACAAGTTGCTTTTTCCATCATTTCCTTGGCATGCGGATCATCCACATTGAAAATACCCACTTTGCACTGTTGGAACAACATCGCCTTGCAATTCAAATAATCTGCAAAATCCTTGTGTTCGTTTGGTCCGATATGGTCCGGAGATAAGTTGGTAAAAATACCATAATCAAAGGTAAATCCACCCACGCGATGAAGCATTAATCCCTGGGAAGAAACCTCCATAACTACAGCTTTCAATCCCTTTTCTACCATCTTCGCAAAGTATTCCTGCACCAAATAGGATTCCGGTGTGGTATTGCTATTTGGAATACGTTCCTCTCCGATAATCGTTTCGATGGTTCCGATTAAACCTGTCGGGATTCCTGCATTCTGAAGAATTTCACGAATCATATAAGTGGTACTGGTCTTTCCCTTGGTACCGGTGATTCCAATGGTCTGAATCTTTTCTGCCGGATAGTCAAAGTAAGCTGCGGAAAGACAAGCAAGCGCCAATCTGGTGTCTGCCACTCGAATAACGGAAATATTTTCAAATCCTTCCATATCAATGTCATGCTGGATAACCAAAGCTGCAGCCTTAGCCTCATATATCTCGCGAGCCAAATCATGAGCATCTCTGTTTGCACCTTGAATGCAAACAAATACATCTCCTTCCTGCACTTTTCTGGAATCGTAAACCAAATGTTGAATTTCTACATCGGCACTTCCCAGCACTACTTCATATTCTATTCTTTCTAATAACTTACTTAACTTCATTCTGTGTCACCTTTAAACAAAAAGTTCCCCTTCAAATACTTCTACCGCCGGACCTGTCATAAATACAGTATCCAACTCTTTATCATACTCAATCAATAAATCGCCACCAAGCAAATGAACAATCATGGCGTCCTCTGTCAAACCATTTAAAATACACGCAATGGCGGAAGCACATGCGCCGGTTCCACAAGCGAAGGTCTCACCGGAACCTCTTTCCCACACACGCATATCGATTTCCGTACGAGAAATCACCTTTACAAATTCTGTGTTGACACGCTCCGGAAACATCGGGTGATTTTCAAATCCCGGTCCGATTTTTTCCAAATCCAAGTCCTTAATTTCAGGTAAAAAAGTAATACAATGCGGATTTCCCATGGAAACGCAAGTAATATAGTAAAAGTCATCACCAACCGTAAGAGGTTCATGAATAATCTGCTCTTTTCCGGCAATCGGAATCGCCGGAATATGCTCTGCTAAAATCGCAGGTTTGCCCATATCCACACGTACAGTCAAAACCTTACCATCTTCCACATTTAATTCCAAAGTCTTGATTCCGGACAATGTTTCCACTGTCAAAGTGGTTTTATCGGAAAGTCCGTGATCATAAATATACTTTCCAACACAACGAATCCCGTTTCCACACATTTTTCCTTCAGAACCGTCTGCGTTATACATGCTCATGCGGAAATCTGCCACCTCTGAGTTGCGGATTAAAATCAATCCGTCTGAACCAATTCCAAAATGACGGTCGCTGACCTTCATCGCCAACGCGCCTTCATTTTCAATGTCTGTTTTTGTGCAATCCATGTAAACATAATCGTTTCCACAACCCTGCATTTTTGTAAACTTCATAGCCCCTCCTATCCGAGATTTCGAATTTTGAAATCTCTCTCTGCCTCTCTTTTTGCGTCTTTCTTAGCGATATCCTGTCGCTTATCGTATAATTTTTTACCTTTTGCCAATGCAATTTCTACCTTTACCAGGCTTCCTTTGAAATAAACCTGCACCGGAACAATGGTGTAACCCTTTTCCTTGATTTGTTGCTCCAACTTTCGGATTTCCGATTTATGCATCAGCAACTTTTTCGGTCTCATAGGATCACGGTTAAAAATATTTCCTTTTTCATAAGGAGAAACATGCATGCCATACAAAATCACTTCCCCTTTTTCAATATGAATGAAAGCTTCTTTGATACTGCATTTTCCCATGCGCAAGGACTTTACTTCTGTTCCATGCAAGGAAATACCGGTTTCATATTTTTCTTCCAAAAAAAAATCGTGAAACACCTTTTTGTTGTTTGCAATTAATTTTATTTGCTCTTTAGCCATTATGCCTCCACTAGTTCAAAATCAATGGTGCGTTGCAAGCGGTCTGTTCCACTGACCCGTACACGAACCTTTTCTCCCAGTTTGAATCGTTTTTTGGTATGTTCTCCTACTAATTCATAGGTATCTTCCATAAACTGGTAATAATCCCCTTGTAAAGAGGTCACATGTACAAGTCCTTCTATGGTATTGGGCAACTCTACATACATTCCCCAAGATGTAACGCTGCTGATAATTCCTTCATACACAGCATCCGGTTGCAATTCCATATATTCTACTTTTTTCAGTTTCTCTGTTTCTCTTTCTGCCTCTTCTGCACGACGTTCCATTTCACTGGACTGCTTCGCCACATCATCCAGGATTTCTGCATAGTGCTCCATCTTTTTCTCATTCATACGACCACGCAACTGATCTTTGATAATACGATGAATCTGCAAATCCGGATAACGACGAATTGGTGATGTAAAGTGGCAATAATAGGTCGCTGCTAGACCAAAGTGTCCCAAACATTCTGTGGCATATCTTGCCTGTTTCATAGAACGAAGTGTCAAACGTGCAATCAAATCCTCTTCCGGCTTTCCTGCCACATTCGAAAGAAGCTTCTGCAATTGTTCCGGATGCACTTCACCCTCTTTTTCCTGCAAATGATACCCAAATCCGGCTAAAAATTGATTCAAGCCCTGAATACGTTCGCCGTCCGGCTTTTCATGCACACGGTAAACAAAAGGAAGTTTTTTTCCAAAACAATCTTCAGCCACAGTTTCATTGGCCGCCAACATGAAATCCTCAATCATTTTCGTAGCCACATTCCGTTCGTATGGTTTAATCTCTACCGGAACACCCTTTTCATCCAAAAGAATTTTGGTCTCTGCAAAGTCAAAATCTATGGCACCGCGACGTTCTCTTTTTTTACGAAGCAAACCGGATAGTTTCTGCATGCGTTCAAACATAGGAATAAATTCCCGATAAGTTTCACACAATGCTTCGTCCTTGTCCACCAAAATCTTTTTTACATCGGAATAATTCATTCTCCGGTCCACGCAAATCACGGATTCGCAAATCTCATGGGATACAATGGTTCCGGATTTATCAATCTCCATGACGCAGCTTAATGCCAAACGATCTTCTCCTTGATTCAAGGAACAAATACCATTGGACAATTCCTTCGGCAACATAGGCACCACGCGGTCCACGACATAGACCGAAGTCCCACGTTTTAGGGCTTCCACATCCAATGCCGATTTTTCTTGTACATAATTGGTAACATCAGCAATATGTACTCCTAAAAGATAGTGGTCTCCTTCCATATGACAGGAAACGGCATCATCCAAATCCTTCGCATCTTCTCCGTCAATGGTCACCATAGGCACCTGGCGAAAATCCTTGCGTCCTGCCATATCCGCTTCTGATACGGGTTTTGCCACATTTTTAACTTGTTTTTTTATTTTTTCACTGAAGTCCATCGGGATGCCGTAAGATTTCAAAATAGAAAGTACATCTACCCCGGGTTCTCCCATAAGGCCTAAGACTTCCTTTACAATTCCTTCCGGCTTTCTACCCTTTTTGCCATAATTTTGAATCTCGACAATTACCTTTTCTCCGGTAATCGCTCCCAGATTTTTTCCCTGAGGGATAAAAATATCCATGGAAAATTTCGGATTGTCGGAAATTACAAAGCCAAAGTTTTCATTGCCATCATAGGTACCGATGATTTCTGTAATCCCACGTTCCACAATGGAAACAATCTTTGCTTCTCGCCGTTTTCCACCGGTTGCCGGCAACAATTCAATTTCGACCACGTCCTGGTCAAATGCGCCATTGACGTAATCCGCCGGAATATAAAAATCCTCTGCCTCTTCGTCTTCCAACACCACAAAGCCAAAGCCTTTGGCATGGGCACGAAAAGTTCCCTGTATTCTCTTTTTTTCTTTCTTTCTTTTTTTTGCCATTCGTCCTCACATTTCTATTGACTATCATCACAGGTCGATACTTTTCTTTATATCATAGACATCGCTCTGCAATACCTATGATATAAAAAAAGAAATTCCTATAGTACAAAAAAGCTGCCACAAATCATGTGACAGCCTTTGTCTTTACGCTAAGCTTCCAATATTCAGTACTGCTGAAATTACGATAAACAGTACTACAGCAACCTTTGTTAAAGTAACTAAGATTCCTTCCATGGAACGACCTTTATTTTTCCCCCAGTATGTATCAGCTGCACCGCTGATTGCTCCAAGTCCTGCGGACTTGCCTTCCTGAAGAAGAATGATTACTGTCAAAAATACACAAATCACAATAAATGCGATAGTTAAAACCATTTTTAATACTGCCACGATTAACACCTCCCATGGTATTGTTTCCGTTCTCATAGCATTTTACTGCCAAACGTATACATAATAGCATATCTTTTTTCCATTTTCAATTCTTTTACTATGGAAAAAAACGTTCCGCTTGAAATTCTTCAATACTTAGGGCGCTATCAATCAATTTGATCAATTCCAGCGTACTATGAAATTCTTCAATTTTTCTTTCGTTTGCCCAAATTACTTCCCCCTGCCAACTACCATTCTCAGAAGAAGTCACACGCACAACAAAGGTATTTTCCATTTGCATCTTATCATCTACTTTCTTTTGCCATTGTACGCTTCCAACTGGTAAAAAAACCGTTAAGATTCTTTTACATAATGTTTTTGAATGATTGCCCACATCTCAATGTAGCTCTGGAAAAAACATTTTTCATCCTCTTCCAAGAAATAAATCTCTCCCTGCCAACAGGCTTGTCTCCTTGAAGTCACAGCCAAGAAAAAGGTCCCCACTTTTCCGGATTCTTTCATCAAATCATCCGCCCCCTGTTGCTTGACCAGCTCCGGCTTTTCTGTTTTCTCTTTCCCCTCTACATGAAATTCTCGTAAATTTACTGTCATCTGCGGATAGTCAATATCGTCACACAACTTTTCCATAACCCGAGATACTTCATCCGCATTTTGAAAAAATATGGGGGATTTTTGATAGTAATGATACAATCTCCCCACAAAGGTTCTCTCCGCGGCTTCATCCACACAAATACAAATCAGGTTTGGAGCCGATAAATTAAACTTCATAAAAAACTCCTCTATTTCCAAGCTTCCTTCATGCTGTCAAAATGGAACGTACCATCAGATTCTTTTACATCCGCTAACGCAAAGGCGCTAAAACGAATATCACATCTTCGTCCCATGGCTGCGAAGGTGTTTTCAATTCGTCCCATGACCACCTTGCAATCTTCTTGTTTGATTGACAACAACAAAAGCAAATATTGATTCGGAGAATATTGGGTAAACATGTCTCCTTTTCGCAAAGAAGTCTGTATGGCATCCCGCAAACGTTCTGCCATTTCCAATTGTTTCTCCGTCTTTTTTAATGGTTCTCCGCGGCCATTTACCATGGTACATACCAGTAAATAGGCGGACAATCCGGTTCGTTCCAGCACGCGTTCCATATAACGATAACTGTTCACGAAATTTGGATAACTGCAAAAAAGTGCACCGGAGGCCACTTCTTTTTCTTTTAAATTGCGATTAATATCCTCGGCCACACCGTCTCCGGTCTGAAATTTATCGCTAATTTTCTGAATCTGACGCAACATACGCTCAGAAGGCGAAATCCCCAGTTCTTCGAAATAAAGCTTGCTGGTATTTTCATAGACCTGCATTGCTTCTTCCATACGGCCCAACTCCATGAGACCCTGCACTTGGTAGGATTGCCAATCTTGAAACGGATACAACTTCACTGCTGTTTTCAAATACTGCAACGCATCGTCATAACGCTCTTCCTCGAAGTCTTTTTCTACAAAATCCGTTAAAAAAACAGTGTAGACCTCTTTCACGGCCACACTCTTTACGATGACCCATTCCTCCATGGAAATGGACGGTAATAATTCTCCTCTATAGAGATCCAGTGCTTCCCTTCTCAATTGCTGGGCTTTCTCTGAATCCTTTTCTTCAGCTACAGCATCTCGCAAATTAAAAAAACGATTCACATCCAATTCATAAGGAATCGCGGATGTCCAAGTATAAATCCCTTTTTTTATATGAATATAGTCATCCTCCGGAAGATTGGTCTCTGCCAACAATTTCCGCAAACGAAATACGGTTGCTCGTAAGCTGTTGGCCGGATTTGTCAATTCGTCTCGACCAAACAACATCGCCATAAGATGCTCTCTTTTAATCCCTTCTTTACCTGCCAAAAGTAATATCTGCATCAACTGGTTAGTCTTGGTGGCAGTGTTTCTTTCAAAGGATATGTCCTGTCCCTCATAGTTCAAGCGAAAACCGCCGAACATACTGACTTTTAAGGTTGAACCACCCATATTCTTCTCCCATTTTGTTTCTTTTTTAATGAACATATTATATAATATTCTTAGCAAAAAAGGGAGAAAAACCATGAAAAAAATCTATACATTTTTCATTTGTGTTACTTTGTTATGTAGCACTTTTTCTGTTTTTACCGGGTGTTCTGCCTCTGATTCCGGCGATTCAAACACCTCCGGCAAGACAGAAACGACGGCCTCTTCTTCCAGCACAAATAGTAAAGAAGACGGCAACTCTCAATCCGATGATTCCAGCGCCACCGGTACACGCGGTAGCACGCTTCAAATATTAACTCCCTCTGCAGATGGTACAGAGGTATATGAAAATTCCTCCGCAATTATTGATGTTTCCAATAAAAGCGAAGGCTATTGTATGGTGAATTACATCGGCACCTCCGAAAAAGTAAAATTGCAGATTTCCGGACCGGAAGATTTGACTTACACCTTTTCTCTTCACGGCGGCTATGAGACCTTCCCCCTCACACAAGGGGACGGCACCTACAAGATTTCCGTTTATGAAAACATTGTAGATACCCAATATGCCACCGCACTTTCTGCCTCTGTGGAAGTGACCATTGAGAATACCTTTGGGGCTTATCTTTATCCCAATCAATATGTCAATTACGAAGGGACCACATTGGCAGTCGAAGTTTCTGAGGACCTTGCCAAAAACACCTCCTCAGATTTAGATGTGGTCATGGAAGTTTACGACTACATTATTCAAAATTTTTCCTACGACTATGATTTGGCAAACACCGTACAAAGCGGTTATTTGCCGAATGTAGATCATACCTTGGAAACAAAAACCGGGATTTGCTTTGATTACGCAGCGGTGATGGCTTCCCTTCTACGTATGCAAAACATTCCTACTCGTATGGAACTCGGCTACGTAGATGAAGTGTATCACGCATGGATCAGTATCTACACCGAGGAAACCGGTTGGATCAACGGCATTATTCAGTTCAACGGAAGCAGTTGGGAAATGCTTGATCCTACCTTCGCTTCCACCAGTTCCAAACCGGAAAATTTTATTCCAAGCGACAGTGATTATATTTTAAAGTATGTATACTAACCAGGGGGCTATTTACATGACATCTCAATACCATATTCGAAAATTATCTCCGGAGGAAATCTCCGGCTTTTGCTCACAAATGACTATGGTTCTATCCGCCGGTATTTCCACATATGAGGGCGTTAGTTCTCTTTTGGAAACCGAGACAGATCCCGGCACCAAAGAAATCCTGCAAGCCATCTTCAACGAATTGGAAAGCGGTCTTTCCTTTGCAGATGCTCTGCGGGCCAGCAATGCCTTTCCCAAATATGTCTTAAACATGATTTATATTGGAGAGCAAACAGGAAAATTAGAAGCCGTATTAAAATCCATGGCTGTTTACTGCGACAGAGAAGCAGCCTTCCGCTCCGCCATTCGTTATGCCGTGACCTATCCGATTTTTATGATTACCATGATGTTAATGGTTATCTTCATCTTAATCGTAAAGGTTGTCCCTTTGTTCCACGCCATTTACGAGGATTTAGGCGCCGGCTTAGATGGTCCCGGATATTTTGTTTTACAATTTTCCTTGGCCATCTCCCAATTTTTACCTCAGCTGATTGTAGCCCTTGTAGTGATAATTCTGATTGCCATCTGCTTTTTCCGTTCAAAAGTCGGCAAAAACTTTTTATTAAAAAGAGAAACGCAGATGCACATTGCCACCAGCCGATTCGCCAACTGCTTGGCCTTGGCTCTCAGCAGTGGTTTGGATACCGACGAAGCCTTGGATTTGTCTCTGGAACTGGTAGACAATCCATTTATGCAGGAAAAGATTCAAAGCATCAAAACCGCCATTTCCAAAGGTACCAACTTTGACCGTGCTTTGTTGCAAGCCGATATTTTCACCGGCATCTATAAGAGTATGATTTTAATCGGCTACAAAACCGGTTCCATGGATGTGGTTATGGAAAAAATTGCCGAAGAATACGAAGAAATTTCCGATCAGCGCATCGCTCGTTCTATTGCAAGACTGGAGCCTACGCTGGTGATTGTTCTTTCTTGTATCATCGGACTCTTGTTGTTGGCTTTCCTTTTGCCACTCCTTGGCATTATGACCAACATTGGATAGGAGGCACTTATGAAACGTTTTCAAAAGCACTCTTCCACCGGCCTGGTATTTCTTCGAAATATCATACCGGTTCTCGTAGGAGCCGGCATACTTCTGTTCTTTTGGATTAGCATCTCCACGTTGCAATATTCCCATCGAACAGAACAAATCTCCATCTTGGAAAACTCCATCAATCGTAGCATTACCCAATGCTATGCCCTAGAAGGCAGTTATCCTCCGAATTTGGAGTATTTAACCACTCATTATGGTCTCACCTATGATGAAGCCGATTTTTTTGTAGATTACCAATATATTGCATCCAATCTCCGTCCGGATGTCACAGTGATAGCGAGGTAGTTATGCATATCAAAAAACATTACACAGAAGAACACCATGTGGATTTGCTTTTTATTCTGTTGGTGTTTAGCTTATTTACCGCCACGGTTTTAGCAGTGATACTCCTTGGCATCAAAATCTATCGCAACACCCTGTCCTCCATGGACAACAACTACACCACCCGTATTTCTTATTCCTACATTGCGGAAAAAATACGACAAAACGATGTGGCCGGCAGCATAACCTGCGGTTCCGTGGACGGCACAGATGCCTTGGTTATGACCACGCTGGTGGGAGAAAAAGAATATGCCACCTACATTTATGCATATGATGGCTATATCAAAGAATTATTAATTAGTACAGAAAATGATCCGGATTTAGAATCCGGTACCAATATCATCAAAGGAGAAGACATTTCCTTTTCCTTCCTAAATGCAACTTTACTTGAAATTACTTACACCGGAGAGGAAGGCACCACAGATACCTTTTATCTCTCCACCCGTTCCAACCAAAATTAAGGAAATCAGGACAAACCCATGCAAAAATATCATCACACCAGATCCAGTATTTTACTTTTGGAAATCATGATTAATATCCTTTTCTTTTCCTTTTTGGTCATTTTTTGCCTCTACGTTTTTCAACGTACCAAAAACACCAATTTGGAAACCAAGGAGTTAAACGAAGCCGTGATTTGTGTCTCCAATATTGCGGAGTTTTTCTATGGAAGTGACGGAGATTCCGCCTTCCTTTATGAAAACTACCCGGATGCCACTTATACCGGCGCCACCATGACCATTTACTATGATGAAGACTTTGATACCGTGACTGCAAGCGAGGCGTATTACGAGGCAGATATCAATTTCACCACAGATGAAAGCTTGTCTTCCGCAGACATTGCTTTTCACGCCTTAAACAGCGATACCAATATTTATACGCTGTCCTTAACGGTACACCTACCCTTCACCATCGAAACCTCCTTTACCCAGGAAGAAACAGGAGGTACGGTAGAATGAAAAAGCGACACGCACATACCTTTTCTACCATTGGCTTCTCTTCGATTTTGATTATTTTTATGTCAGTGGCAATTTTAACTTTTTCCGTACTATCCATGATGACTGCCTCCGCCGATTATCGGTTGAGCAAAAAAGTAGCGGAAAAAACCTCGGATTATTATTTGGCCTCCAACGAAGCCGAAATTATCCTACAGGAAATCGATAGTGCCCTTTTAACCCTCTATCAAAACACCTCCTCCAACACGGAGTTTGTATCCGGGATTGAAACCGCTTTATCCGATATTCCAAATTTAACCATTACCTTAAACGAAACTGCATGTATTGCAGAATATTATGTTACAATAAATGATATACAAAGTTTATACGTGAAGTGTACATTACATTACCCCACTACCCAGACGCAACGGTTCTATACTTTGCAGGAATGGAAAACCGTAGGTTCCTTCTCCGAAGAAGATACTGATCAAAGCCTCAATGTATTGGGCAGTGAATAAATAGGAGGATTTCATACTATGGACATTCGAGAAACACTTAGCGAAATTGTAGAAAAAGGGGCATCTGACATCTTTATCGTTGCCGGTCTTCCATTGACCTATAAAATCAACGGTACCATGCATTCCCTCAATGAAATTCGATTAAAACCCACAGACACCTCAGAATTTGTGGAATCTATTTACCATTTGGCAAACAACCGTGACATGACCACTTTGATGGAACACGGCGATGACGACTTCTCTTTCGCTTTGGAAGGAATCTCTCGTTTCCGTGTCAGCACATTCAAGCAAAGAGGTTCTTTATCCTCTGTGATTCGTGTCATTGCCTTTAAATTACCGGATCCTGCAGAGCTCAACATCCCGGATCAAGTTATGGAATTGGCAAATGCGCAAAAAGGTCTTGTGCTTGTTACCGGACCTGCCGGCGGTGGAAAATCCACGACCCTTGCCTGTATTGTAGATCGTATCAACACAGAAAAAGCCAATCACATCATTACCTTGGAAGATCCTTTGGAATTCTTGCATCGTCATAAAAAAAGTATTGTATCTCAGCGAGAAGTCGCTACCGATACTGATTCTTATCTGACGGCTTTAAGAGCGGCTTTACGCCAAAGTCCAAACGTAATCCTTCTTGGAGAAATGCGTGATTATGAAACCATAAACGTAGCCATGACTGCCGCAGAAACCGGTCACTTGATTTTCTCCACCTTGCATACCATTGGTGCAGCAAATACCATTGACCGTATCATCGATGCTTTTCCATCCAGTCAGCAGCATCAGATAGCGGTACAGTTGTCCATGGTACTCCACGCCGTTGTTTCACAGCGTTTGTTACCAACAGTAGACGGACGCGAAGTTCCGGCATTTGAAATCATGATTTTAACCCCTGCCATTCGCAATTTGATTCGTGAAGGCAAGGTACACCAGATTGATGGTATTATTTATACCTCTTCTGCCAGCAATATGCTTGCTATGGATACCAGTATTTATCAGTTATATACCCAGGGTATCATTACTGAGAAAACAGCCATTGAAAATGCCACCAATCCGGAAATGATGGCAAAGAAAATCAAAAATCATTTATCTTAAAGCACAAGAAAGAATGTCGCATGCGACATTCTCGCGCCAAGCGCGGTTGCATTTAAGCAACATTTACATCTCGCGCGTGCGCTTCCATAGCGGAGCGCTTTTTTATATCATAGGAATGGAATTTCCTATGATATAAAAAAAGACATTGGTCACAAAAGGGCCAATGTCTTTTTTTATGTTTGAAATTATAAGAATAAGTATTTCAATACGAAAAGAACTGCAAGCACATACATAAGTGGTGTAACGTCTTTTCTCTTTCCTGTGCAAACCTTAATTACAACATAAGAGATTACACCGAAAGCGATACCTTCTGAAATGCTGTAAGTAAGTGGCATAGCAATCAAAGCGATGAATGCCGGAACTGCATCTGTTAAATCATCAAAGTTGATACCCTGAATTGCAGAGATCATTAAGAATCCAACATAAAGAAGTGCCGGAGCTGTTGCAAAGCTTGGGATTGCTGTGAAAACAGGCGCAAAAATAATGGAAATCAAGAATAAGAATCCGGTAACAACAGAAGCTAAACCTGTCTTAGCACCTGCAGCAACACCTGCAGAACTTTCTACGAAAGTAGTTGTAGTAGAAGTACCAAGTACGGCACCTGCTGTAGTTCCGATTGCGTCTGCAAGAAGAACTTCTTTGATTCCAGGAAGTTTTCCATCTTCGTCTAATAAATCAGCCTTTGTAGCAACACCTACAACTGTTCCTAAGGTATCAAAAATGTCTACGAACAAGAAAGCTAAAATAATCACTACAAAATCACCAGGGCGAACTGCTGAGAAATCGCCGGTAAAGCATTTCGCAAAAGTCTGTCCAAGTGCACCAAGACTGAAGGATGACCAGCTTGGGAACAAGCTATAGAATCCGTTTTCAACATCCGGTACATAAATACCTGCCACCTGACAAATCATACCCAAAACCCAAGTTGCGAAGATACCAATTAAGATGGCACCCTTTACGTTCTTGTGGCTTAAGATGGCAATCAATAAAAATCCGATCAAAGCAAGTAATGCTCCGATTCCGATGGTGTGGAAGTTTTCAGTAAAATCAACCACAGTTACAAGTGTAGAATCATCATTTACAACGATGTTGGCATTCTGGAATCCGATAAATGCAACGAATAAACCGATACCAACAGAAACGCCCTTCTTTAAGCTCATCGGAATGGCATTAAAGATGGCTTCACGTACGTTTGTTAATGAAAGTACGATGAAAATAAGACCTTCTACGAATACAGCAAGTAAAGCTACATGCCAGCTGTATCCCATGCTACCACATACGGTATAAGCAAAGTATGCATTCAAACCAAGACCAGGTGCAAGTGCAAATGGATAGTTGGCAAGAAGTGCCATACAAATAGTTCCAATAAATGCAGCAAGTGCTGTTGCCATTAATACAGCGTTTGCATCCATTCCGGAAGCTGAAAGAATCGATGGGTTAACAGCTAAGATATAAGCCATTGTCATAAATGTAGTAATACCACCGATTACTTCGGTACGAACGTCTGTGTTACGTTCACTGAGATGAAATTTTTTTTCTAACATTTCGTTTCGTCTCTCCTCTAATTCTTAAAAAAATAAATTTATCTGTAATTCTTTCGAATTTACATTTGTATTAAACGTTGATTTCGGCTTTCACACCTAAGATGTCCTTATTGGCATCTAAGATTGGCTGAATCACATCTCTTAAATAAACCTCAACCTGGCGAGGACTACGTCCTACATAGCGAGCCGGGTCCATGGTTGCTTCCAACTCTTCTAATCCCATTGGGAATTCTTCGTCAGCAGCAATCAACTCTAATAAGTTGTTTTCTTTTCCTTCTACTTTCACGTTCTTTCCTGCTTCCATAGAAAGGGTACGAATCTTTTCATGTAATTCCTGACGATTTCCACCAAGTTTTACAGCATCCATCATAATGTTTTCTGTTGCCATAAATGGAAGTTCAGACATTAAACGCTTGGTAATTACCTTTTCGTATACTACAAGGCCATCTACGACGTTTAAGCAAAGGTCTAATACACCGTCCATTGCCAAGAATCCTTCTGCTACGGATAAACGCTTATTTGCAGAATCATCCAAAGTACGCTCAAACCACTGAGTCGCAGAGGTAATTGCCGGATTCAAAGCATCAATCATGACATAACGAGACAAAGAAGCAATACGTTCTGAACGCATTGGATTTCTCTTGTATGCCATTGCAGAGGACCCAATCTGACTCTTTTCAAATGGCTCTTCCACTTCTTTTAAATGCTGTAACAAACGAATATCGTTTGACATTTTATGTGCAGAAGCTGCAATTCCTGCTAAGATATTGCAAACTCTGGTATCCACTTTTCTGGAATAGGTCTGTCCGGAAACCGGGTAGCATCCGGTGAATCCCATTTTTTCAGCGATCATCGGATCAATCTTATCGATGGTATCATGATCTCCGTTGAAAAGTTCTAAGAAACTAGCCTGTGTACCTGTGGTACCCTTAGAACCTAATAATTTTAAGGTAGAAAGTACATAATCCAAGTCTTCCAAATCCATGACAAATTCATGAAGCCAAAGAGTTGCTCTCTTTCCTACAGTAGTCGGCTGTGCCGGCTGGAAATGGGTAAATGCTAAAGTCGGCTGACTCTTGTATTTATCCGCGAATGCAGAAAGTTCTGCAATCACATTCACTAACTTCTTGCGAATTAATAACAAAGCATCTCTCATAATGATGATGTCTGTATTATCTCCTACATAGCAACTGGTAGCTCCTAAATGGATGATACCTGCAGCCTTTGGACACTGCTGACCATACGCATATACATGACTCATAACGTCATGACGAACTTCTTTTTCTCTAGCCTTTGCCACATCATAATTGATGTCTGTGATATGCTCTTTCATTTCATCGATCATATCCTGGGTAATTACCGGCTTGCCATCCTGAGAAAGACCAAGTTCCATTTCTGTTTCTGCAAGAGCAATCCAAAGTTTTCTCCAGGTACTGAACTTCATATCCTGAGAAAAAATATACTGCATTTCCTTACTTGCATATCTTTCTGATAAAGGGCTGATATAACGATCTGTATTCATAAAAACTCCTTTATAATTTCATCAATTTTCGTTCTAAATCAATATCTTTGTCCGCATATTCTCCACGAATATCCTGTTCCGGCGGATCCAACGGATATTTTCCGGTAAAGCATCCCTGGCAAATTGGCTGACCATCTACCATTTGACTCAAACGTTCCAATTTCAAATATCCCAAACTGTCTGCACCGATGATTTCACGAATCTCTTCAATGCTGTGCTGATAAGCAATCAACTGCTCTCTTGCCGGAATATCTGTACCAAAGTAACATGGCCATAAGAATGGCGGCGAACTGATTCTTACATGTACCTCAGCAGCGCCTGCATCACGCAACATCTTTACAATACGATCAGAAGTGGTTCCACGTACAATGGAGTCATCAATCATGATGATACGTTTTCCCTTTACCACTTCTTTTAATACGTTTAACTTCACGCGTACGCTGGATTCACGGCTACTCTGCTTTGGCTTGATGAAGGTTCTTCCTACATAAGTATTCTTTACAAACGCATTTCCGTAAGGAATACCGGACTCCAAGGAATAGCCCAAAGCTGCGGCATTTCCACTTTCCGGAACGCCAACGACCAAATCAGCCTCTACCGGCGAATCCTGTGCCAAAAAGCGGCCTGCTTTGATTCTGGTGCCATATACGCTGATGCCATCAATGTGGCTATCCGGTCTGGCAAAATAAATATATTCGAAAATACAACTTGCATGTTTTTCCTTTGGAAGTGCCATGGTCATATCTGACTCAATGCCCTTTTCCGGAGTAATGGTAACCACTTCTCCCGGTAAAACATCTCTAACAAATTCTGCTCCAATGGTTTCTAATGCACAGGTCTCAGAAGTAATGATATAAGCATCATCTCTTTTTCCAATAACAAGTGGTTTAAAACCAAAAGGATCTCTTGCGCCAATCAATTTACGAGGGCTGGTAACCACTAAGGAATAAGCCCCTTTAATCTTTTGGCAGGCTCTTCTCACTGCTTCCTCAGCAGAAGAAGAATTCAAACGTTCTCTTGCGATGTGATAAGCAATCACTTCGGAATCGATGGTGGTCTGGAAAATCGCACCGGTGTATTCCAAATCGTGACGCAATTCATTGGCATTGATTAAGTTTCCGTTGTGGGCCAAAGATAAGGTACCCTTTACGTAATTCAATACCAACGGCTGTGCATTTTCTCTGGTGGAAGAACCGGCAGTAGAATAACGTACATGTCCTACTCCCAAATCACCCTTCATATTTTCCAAATCGTCCTGGGAAAACACTTCATTTACAAGACCCATGTCTTTTCTGGAAGTCACTTTTCCTTTGGGACCATTGGTCTCAGAAACGGCGATACCGGCACTTTCCTGTCCTCTATGCTGCAAGGCAAAAAGACCATAATAAATACTTCTTGCTACGTCTTTTCCACTAAAATCATACATACCGAAGACGCCACATTCTTCATGCAATTCGTCTTCTGCAATGTCTTGCATAACGTCTAACTGACTCATTCCATTATCTCCAACTAAGCTATTTTCTTTCCGGAAAGTAATTCATATGCTTCCATATACTTTTCAATTGTCTTATCCACAACTTCATCTGGAAGTAATAAATCGTTGTCCGGGTTTGCTTTTAACCAATCTCTTACAAACTGTTTGTCAAAGGATGGCTGTCCCTTTCCTGGTTCATAACCTTCTACCGGCCAGAATCTGGAACTATCCGGAGTGAGCATCTCGTCACCGAGCACTACATTTCCTTCTTCGTCTAATCCGAATTCGAATTTTGTATCAGCTATAATAATACCTTTGCTTCTTGCGTAATCTGCACATTTCTTATATAAAGCAATGGTGTAATCTCTAATCTCTTCTGCATATTTCTGTCCTTTGCCAGGGAATAACTTTTCTAATTCCACAACACTTTCTTCAAAGGTAATATGCTCATCATGTAAACCAAGTTCTGCCTTGGTGGTTGGTGTATAAATCGGCTCAGGAAGCTGTTCTGATTCCTGTAAACCTTCCGGTAAAGTAATACCACAGACTTTTCCGGTCTCTTTGTAACTTTCCCAACCGCTTCCTGTAATATAACCTCGAACAATACACTCTACAGGAAGCATGGTCAGTTTCTTACATTTCATGCTATTTCCCTGAAATCTTTCGGAACGGAAAAATTCCGGCATGTCCTCATTATCTACAGATAACATATGGTTTGGTACAATATCCTTGGTAAAATCGAACCAGAATTTTGACATCTGCGTCAAGACAGTACCTTTCTTCGTAATGGTATTCTTTAAAATGTTGTCGAAGGCTGAAATACGATCTGTCGCTACCATAATAATGGTATCTCCTGCATCATATACCTCTCTTACTTTTCCTTCTTTAAACGGCTTATATTCTTGAACGCTCATGCCTACCTCCTATGTAAAATAGCATTTCGTCATTTTTGACATTGTGATTATAATACAGGAATTTTGGAAACGCAACGCACCCACAAGGGTTACAGCCCTTTTATAAGTACGAGAAACCACGTATTTATAAGTAATTCAAGGATATTTTACTTTTATTATTAAATTTTCTAATAATCAAAAAAAGGAAATCTTATAGAGGATTTCAAGCAAAAAGAAACCCTTAAGTAGATGGGTTTTCCTTTTCTACTTAAGGGTCATTCTTCTCTATAGATCCTACAAATCAGATTCTACCAATTAGTCTTCTGAATCCTCTGCTAATACAGCCTCTCCATTAAACTCAATGTATTCTGTACGATCGTCAAGTACGATACAGAACCATGTCTTACCCTGATTTACTGTGATTTCATCACCATTTTCATCAAAGAACTTGGTAGCTTCATCTTCTGCATCCTTTGTCCAGGTAACTTCGATTGCTTTACCATTTGTAATGTAGTATCCGGTTCCGCCACCCATGGTGTCGATATTCAAATACTGCTGTCCATTCCAGTAAGAAGCATTAGAAGCAAGTCCTGCGAACTGAGGATCATCTGTGGTGTAGTAAGAATAATCTACAATCTGAATGAAGATATTCTTAACTGCCAACTGATCACCTGTCAAACCATCTGTATCTGCGCTGCCCCAAGTATAACGATAATATAATCCGTCATCTTCGTTATATTCGAAACGTGCGCTCAAAGTGGTATATCCAGGTTCTACGGTAGTTGCTGCAATACCATCTTCCAATTCTACTTCTTCGCCTGAACTAGCGAAATTGAAGTGTGATTCATATCCTTCAGACAACTCTGTACGATAATCATACTTTTCAATAGCAGCCTGAATTCCGTCTGATGAAGTATATGCATTGTGTGGTGCAGACTTATCAGAAGAACGGAAGAACATGATAGAATCCAATGCCGGTGATGAGTTGTCACCTACATCAATTCCAAGTGCATCCATATCATCCATGGTATTTAAAGTCGGATTTGCAAATGGTGACTGTCCATAATGTGCAAATAATGCATCATATTCCTTAGACCAAATTGCATAGTAGGTACGAGCACTTCTGGTATTACCAATACGGCTCATTCCTGAGTAATCCTGCCAAATATACATACATCTGGTAAATCCGTGATCTCCACGGCAAGAAGCTTCATAAATGATATCTGCCTGGCTAACACCGTAATGTGGATATGCTGCAGAATCATTTGGAACCATAAGTGCAAATGGTCTCTGAGAAGCTAAATCCTCATCAATCCACTCACCGGTTAATGGGTTCATGGCCATTCCTTCCGGAGCCTCTTCTGTTTCTGTCTCTGTTTCTGTCTCTGTTTCCACCTCTACGGTTTCTTCTGTCTCAACTGTTTCTTGAACTTCTTCTGTTGCTTCGCTACCGCAACCAATCATTCCAAGACCCATTGTTGTACACAACAATGCTGCAAGGATTTTGTTTTTCATTGCTTTTTGTCCCCCTAAATTGCTTATTTACGTACTAAAAGAGATTCGCCGGTCATCTCTGCCGGTTTTTCCATTCCCATCATTTCAATCATAGTAGGAATGATATCGCAAAGGCGTCCGCCCTCTTTTAGCTTATAATTTTCATCATAGTTAATTAATACGAATGGTACCGGATTGGTCGTATGCGCAGTATATGGCTCGCCTGTTTCGTAATCAATTAACTGTTCTGCATTTCCGTGATCTGCGCAGAGGAACATCTGTCCATCTACTTCCAACAAAGCATCCAATGCTTTTCCAACGCAGGTATCCACTGCTTCAATTGCCTTGATTGCAGCTTCCTGTACACCGGTATGTCCAACCATATCCGGATTTGCAAAGTTGATAATAATCGAATCATATTTTCCGGACTTGATTGCTTCTACAAGCTTATCGCATACTTCGTATGCACTCATTTCCGGCTGTAAATCATAGGTTGCTACCTTTGGAGATTTAACTAAAATACGATCTTCTCCTTCGTTTGGCTCTTCTACACCACCGTTGAAGAAGAAGGTAACATGCGCATATTTTTCAGTCTCTGCAATACGAGCCTGCTTCATGCCGTTCTTTGCCAAGAACTCACCAAATGTATTGGTCAACTGTACCTTCTTGAATGCTACTTCTTTGTTTGGAACTGTCACATCATAATCTGTGAAGCAAACATAAGTCACATCCTTACGTGGTCCTCTATCAAAACCATCAAAATCATCTAAGCAGAATGTCTTAGTGATTTCTCTTGCACGGTCAGGACGGAAGTTGAAGAAAATAATAGTATCCTTGTCTCCGATTGTTGCTACCGGTTTTCCGTCTTTTTCAATCACTGTAGGAAGTACAAATTCATCTGTAACATCCTTTTCGTAAGAAGCGGTAATGGCTGCGATTGCGCTTTCTGCCTTTTCCCCTTCTCCCTTTGTCAAAGCGTTGTATGCTTTTTCTACACGATCCCAACGATTGTCACGATCCATTGCATAATAACGTCCATGAATAGAAGCGATAGTACCTACACCAATCTTTGCCATTTCTTTTTCCAAGTCTTCAATGAAGCCTTTTCCTGAAGTAGGAGCAGTATCACGTCCGTCTAAGAAACAATGTACATAAACGTTTTCAATTCCTTCTCTTTTTGCCATCTCAAGTAATCCATAGAGATGTGTGATATGGCTATGAACACCACCGGTACTTAAAAGACCGTAGTAATGTAAATTAGAACCATTCTTCTTTACATTTTCCATACCCTTTTTCAGCTCTTCATTTTCAAAGAAATCTCCGTCTTCGATTTCTTTGGTGATACGGGTGAGTTCCTGATAAACAACTCGTCCGGCACCCATGTTCATATGGCCAACTTCAGAGTTACCCATCTGTCCATCCGGAAGTCCAACAGCAAGACCGCTGGCATTTCCCTGTACCCATGGATAAGTAGCAAACATCTTATCCAAATTCGGCTTCTTTGCCTGAGCAATGGCGTTACCATCGGTACGCTCATTGATACCAAAACCATCAAGGATCATTAATACGGTTGGTTTTTTACTCATTCTTCATTCCTCTTCTTTCTATCTCTTTACAACATATCCGTTGTTATCAATATTGACTCCATCGGAAATATCTGACATGTATTGGAGAATACGTTCTTTTTCCTCATCCGCCGCCAGGAAGGTCACCCATTTTTCCTGAATGCAAGGAATAAAACGCATTTGTAAATAGCCGTCACTATCAATGATAATTTGAGCTATTCCTGTATCTTCTTTGGCATAGCCATCACTGGAGGTTGTGCTAAACCAAAAGTTACCTAAACTATAAATAATCGGGACATCATCAATATAACTGATTCCCTGCAAGCAATGGGTATGACCACCAATAATGGCGTCCGCCCCCGCATCCACAAATGCCTTCGCTAAAGCATACTGGTCGGAACCGTAGGCTTCATCTCCTTCGGTACCCCAATGCACAAAGGCAATGACGTAATCTGCTTTTTCATTGGCCTCTTCCAATACAGCTACAAACTTGGTGGGGTCCAAGGTTTTCAAAACACCTGCCCTAGTTTCCGTAGCTTCCTTGGTATAGTCCAAAGAACGTTCAATCTGTGTAGCTGCACAAATAGCAATTTTTCTACCATTCATAATAAAATAAGTGATTTCTTCTGCCTCATCGATATCCTCTCCGGCTCCCACATAAGGCATGCCTGCCTCCTGCAAAGTCAAAAGTGTATCTTCCAAGGCAATCTCACCATAATCCCACACATGATTGTTTGCGAGTCCCACAATATCCACGCCCATGGCTTCCAATAAGGAAACACGGGTAGGATCTGCACGAAAAGTAAATGGTTTTCCCTCCAGAGGTGTCCCTCTGGTACTATAGGTAAATTCGTTGTTAATCATCAACAAATCCGCAGAAATCATTTCCGTTAAAAGTTCATCGGAAATACAATCATAGATGCCGTTTTCGCAACTATCTAAATATAACATATTTCCCATGCCTTCTGCAAAGTTTACATCCCCGGTAAAATCCATAATGATTTTTTCATCAGAGGCCGTATCTTTCCAATATACGCGCTCCAATTCATCACTCTGGAATCCGGAATCTCTGCAATACTCATCCCACAATACATGAATGGATTTTCCTGTAATGTGGTACCAGATTTCTACATCTTCGTATTCATTTTGAACAGCTGTCGCTGCCTGTTCAATGGATGTCTCGCCATAATTTACGTACATCCAGGCTAAAAAGGACTCATCTACCAGATGATGTCCAATAAATTCACTTGAACACTGATTTAAAATAATATCAAAAGCATCACTGATGTCGTCAATGGGATTGGTGCTTATAGCTGCCTCCGCTTCCGATTCCCGTTGCGCCACTTCAGCCAGTCGCTCTTCTTCTAATGCTTGCAATTCTTCAGTACTCAAAGCGTCTTCACTTGCTCCCCCTGTGCATCCGCTTAATAGAATTACTATTGCTAGTAGGATGGACGAAAGAGTTCGATACACTCTTTTCATATCTAGTCCTCATTCTTCGGAATACATGGCATTTCTACCAATGTTCTCATTATACACTATGTATACTTATTTTTTCAATTTCATACACGGCACAACAAAAACGAATGTCACTTCCTACGACACAAAGAAAAAGCGGACAACCACTTGTCCGCTTTTTCTATTTTATTTTACTTGTAATTAACGATCTTTCCGAAGTCAGCCTTCAAAGAAGCACCACCAACTAATCCACCGTCGATATCCGGTTTTGCGAAAAGTTCTGCAGCGTTTCCTGCATTTACAGATCCGCCGTACTGAATACGAACTGCTTCTGCAGTTGCTTCATCATACATAGCTTTGATTGTTTCACGAATAGCTCCGCAAACCTCTTCTGCCTGGTCACTGGTAGCAGTCTTTCCTGTACCAATAGCCCAGATTGGTTCGTAAGCGATAACCATGCTCTTAACCTGATCTGCTGTAATATCCTTTAAGTCAGACTTAATCTGAAGGTTGATCCAGTCTAAAGTAACACCGGATTCTCTCTGCTCTAAAGATTCTCCACAGCAAAGAATTGGAGTAAGTCCAGCTTCGAAAGCCTTCTTTACTTTCTTGTTTAATAATTCATCATCTTCTTTGAAGTAGTCACGTCTCTCGGAATGTCCGATGATAACATACTTAACACCAGCATCTTTCAACATTTCTGCTGAGATTTCTCCGGTGAAAGCACCCTTTTCTTCAAAGTACATATTTTCAGCACCAACTTCTACGTTGGTTCCCTTTAATGCTTCTACAACAGGAACGATGTCGATTGCAGGTACGCAATAAACAACGTCTACATCGTCACTCTGTACAAGTGGCTTTAATTCTTCTACTAATTTTACTGCCTCGCTTGGAGTCATGTTCATCTTCCAGTTTCCGGCAACAATCTTTCTTCTAGCCATGGTTGGCCTCCTTTAGTATTATTTTTATTTATCGTCAGCGGCAGCAACACCCGGAAGTGTCTTACCCTCTAAGAATTCAAGAGAAGCTCCACCACCTGTAGAGATATGGCTCATCTTATCACCAAATCCCATCTGGTTCACAGCTGCAGCAGAATCACCACCACCGATGATTGTGATTGCATCTGTATCAGCGAGTGCCTTAGCAACAGCTAAAGTACCTTCTGCAAGTGTTGGGTTTTCGAATACACCCATCGGTCCATTCCAAACAACAGTCTTTGCGCTCTTTACTGCGTTTGCAAAAAGTTCCTGAGTCTTAGGTCCGATATCGCAACCTTCACGGTCAGCCGGAAGATTTTCAGAATCATAAACTTCTACTTCAACCGGAGCATCGATTGGGTTCGGGAAGTCAACGATTGTAGCAGAGTCTACAGGAAGAAGTAATTTCTTTCCAAGTTTTTCTGCCTTTTCCATCATTTCCTTGCAGTAATCAAGTTTTTCATCATCAACAAGAGATTTTCCGATTTCTAATCCCTGCGCCTTTAAGAAGGTATAAGCCATACCACCACCAATGATTAAGGTATCGCACTTCTCAAGTAAGTTGTTGATAACGTTTAATTTATCTGCAACCTTTGCACCACCAAGGATTGCAACGAAAGGTCTCTGAGGATCTTCTACTGCATTTCCAAGGAAGTCGATTTCTTTCTGCATTAAGTATCCAACTACGCAAGAGCCACCTTTTTCACGGATGAATTTGGTAACACCTTCTACAGAAGCATGTGCTCTATGAGAAGAACCGAAAGCATCACATACATAATCATCAGCAAGTGCTGCTAATTCTTTAGAGAATTCTTCACCGTTCTTGGTCTCTTCTGCGCCACGGAAACGTGTATTCTGAAGAAGAACAACATCTCCTTCGTTCATTTCTTCAACAGCCTTAGTAGCGTCTGCACCTGTTACATTGTAATCAGCTACAAAGTTTACTTTTTTGCCAAGTTTTTCAGAAAGACGTTCTGCAACCGGAGCCAAAGATTCTCCTTCGTTTGGTCCGTTCTTTACTTTTCCTAAGTGAGAGCAAAGAATTACCTTTGCGCCACCGTCGATTAATTTATTGATTGTAGGAAGTGCAGCTACGATACGAGTCTCGTCTGTAATCTTTCCTTCCTTTAAAGGTACGTTGAAATCGCAACGAACCAATACTCTTCTACCTTTTACGTTGATATCATCAACAGATTTTTTGTTTAATGACATATGCGCCCTCCTTGTTAAATAAAAAGGGTCCGGTCCATTTTAGACCGGACCCTAAATGAGTCTTCAAATTGAATCTTATGCTAACTCAGAGAAGTATTTGATTGTACGAACCATCTGAGAAGTGTAGCTGTTCTCGTTATCATACCAAGAAACAACCTGTACTTCATACTGGTCATCAGATACTTTGCTAACCATTGTCTGTGTAGCATCGAATAAAGAACCAAATCTCATTCCTACGATATCAGAAGAAACGATTTCGTCTTCGTTGTATCCGAAAGATTCGTTAGCTGCTGCCTTCATAGCTGCGTTGATACCTTCAACAGTAACGTCAGCTTTGTTAACAACTGCTGTTAAGATAGTTGTAGAACCTGTAGGTGTAGGAACACGCTGAGCAGATCCGATTAACTTTCCGTTTAACTCAGGAATAACAAGACCGATAGCCTTAGCTGCACCTGTGCTGTTTGGAACGATATTTACTGCTGCTGCACGAGATCTTCTAAGATCACCTTTTCTCTGTGGTCCATCAAGTGTCATCTGATCACCTGTGTAAGCATGGATTGTAACCATGATACCAGACTGGATTGGTGCATATTTGTTTAATGCATCTGCCATTGGTGCTAAGCAGTTTGTTGTACAAGAAGCTGCAGAAATGATTGTATCGTCAGCTTTTAATGTTTCATGATTTGTGTTGTATACGATTGTAGGAAGATCATTTCCTGCTGGAGCAGAGATAACAACCTTTCTTGCACCTGCGTTGATGTGTGCCTGTGCTTTTTCTTTGCTTGTATAGAAGCCTGAGCACTCTAATACAACGTCTACTTTTAATTCTCCCCATGGGCAATTGTTTGCATCTGGGAATGCATAAATTTTGATTTCCTTTCCACATACTGTGATAGAATCATCAGATGCAGAAACCTCATCCGCGTGCTCATATTTTCCCTGAGATGAGTCATACTTTAACAAATGTGCTAACATCTTTGGGCTTGTTAAGTCGTTGATTGCAACAACTTCATACCCCTCTGCGCCAAACATCTGTCTGAATGCAAGACGACCGATACGGCCGAATCCATTGATCGCTACTCTTACTGCCATTTCAATTCCTCCTAAGAATTTGTATTAATGTTCTTGAGTGTAAGTAGAACACTCAACTATTTGCATTGTACCTAACTTTGAACAAAAATTCAACCCTATTCTTCAAGGTTTGTTAATTTTTTCACTATAAAATTATTTGGGTCAAAGTTTCCTGCAAATCCAGTCCCCTAGCGGGCTACATCATAAGGGAAAATGGTTTTGTACTCCTGGGAGCTAATTTCAAAGGAAATAATTTTTGAATAAACATGAAAAAACTTGTGAATATTTTCCTCTGTAACGATGTCCTCCGTCTTTCCAAGCAACTGTTGAAACTGGTATCCCAGCATCAAAGTCTTATCGGAAATACCCAAGGCATGATCCGGAAAATGTGTATTAATCAAGCAACTGGTATGATATTCCCGCGCAATTTTTTCAATACTACTTAAAACACGTAATTGGTTTTTCATATCTAGGTTTGACTCCGGTTCATCCAAAATAATCAGCTCCGGATCCGAAATCAAGGCTCTGGCTATCATAACCATTTGCAATTCTCCACCGGATAAAGCATTGATATATTTGTTCGCCAAATTTTCAATGCCTAGAAGTTCCATTATCTCTTCTGCTTTTTCATAATCTTTTTTCTTAGGCGTTTCAAAAAAGTTTTGTTTTGTACTAAGCCCCATCACAATGGAATCAATACAACGATAGGAATAAACGCTTTTCTTTGCTTGTGGTACATAACTGGTTTTTTTCCAAAAGGTTTTATCGTTATATGAAGAAACCGGTTTTCCATCCAGATAAGTCTCCCCTTCTGTCCACTTCAAAAATCCCATAATACACTTTAACATAGTGGTTTTTCCAACACCATTGGGTCCCAAAATCGTCATAATGGTTTGATCCTGGACAGAAAAGGATATATTTTTCAATATATCCCTGGAGCCATAAGAAAAAGAGCCATTCTTTACTTCTAATTCCATAAATTAACCTCCGCTTTTTCCCATTGTTTTACGCAACATCACACCAAAGAAAGGTGCTCCTATGATAGCCGTCAAAATAGATAATGGCAATTCTGCTGCTGTCAGAGTTCTGGCAACGGTATCAATCAGGAGCAAATACATAGCACCCAGAAGAACACAAGCTGGAATCAGCACACGATGATCATCTCCCACAATAAATCTGGCAATGTGGGGAATCACCAAACCGATCCAGCCAATCACTCCACAAAGGGATACCGACACAGCAGTCATTAAGGTAGATATGATAATAATCACAAGACGAAGAGTCCCTACGTTTACTCCCATGGAGATAGCCTCTTCCTCGTCCAATGACAGCAAATTCATTTTCCAACGCAAAACCAAAAGGATGATGATACAAGGAAAAATAGTTGCAAAGGCTACCACTACTTTTGTATAAGAGGCACTGGCCAAGCTTCCCATCAACCACACCGTAATGGCCGGCAATGTATCCTGCGGATCTGCCACATATTTCACCAAAGAAATCAAAGCTTCAAAAAAGGCCCCTACAATTACCCCTGACAAAACCAGCATAAACAATTCCGTTTTTTTATTGACTCGGGAAATCAGAAGTACCAATCCCACTGCTGCCAAGCCTAGTACCAAGGCCTGTATCTGCAATAAGGTACTGTTTTCTCCCATTAAAATCCCCAGAGCTGCACCAAATCCCGCGCCGGCAGAAACACCTAAAATATCCGGGCTTACCAAGGGATTTCCAAATAAACATTGATAAGAAGCACCGGAGCAAGCCAAGCCTGCTCCGATAATCAAACTCAGTAATATGCGGGGCATGCGCACCTGCATAATGACATTTGCAATCATATTGTCTGCTTCTTCTGATTTTGTAAACACCTGCCAAATATCCAGCAAGGTAATTTCATATCTTCCAAGACAAAGAGATAGAAGAAATGTAATCACCAGGATTCCAACTAAAACAATCAGTCTTCTATAATACTTTGCTAACATTAGTTCTGTGTGTCTCCCAATATTTCGTCTAACATTTCATCCGTTAACGTAAATCCATAAAATTCCTCATAAAATTCACTTACTTCTTCATACATATCCATATCTTCAAACAGGTCCGGATACTGAATCTTTGCCAACCATTTAATCATCAATGGTGTTTCTACCCCTGGTGGATCCCAACGATATCCGCCAATTGGGATTTTATAAACCTGACCATTTTGCACGGCTTCTAAAACAGACCAATCTTCGCCTTCCAGTTTATTCTCCAAAATATCGGAGGGTTGCAAATCTGTAAAGTTACCAATGTAAATAATCGTAGGATTCCATTCGTAAATCTGTTCCATATTGACATTCAAAGCATCACCGGACAAATCTGCCGCCGGATTGATTGCCCCACTATGTTCCATCAGATAAGAAGTAAATCCGGTACCCGTCACCTTCATATCATCCGAAAGTAACAAAACATTTACGTAATCTTCTTCCGGAATGTCTGCAAGTCTTTCATCCACTTCTGCTACCTGCTCTTCAAAATAGGATAGAATCTCTTCTCCACGTTCTTCCTTGCCCATCATAACAGAAATGATTTTTACCCAGGTTTCCAAATCCTCAATGGTTCCATAATGCAAAGAAATAACTGTAATTCCCGCATCTTCCATCTTCTGGATTTCTTCTTCCATGTAATCCCATTGGAATACCACATCCGGTTGCAACTGAATCAATTCTTCAACGTTTACTACAAAACTGCTATCCACAAATCCGGTCTCTGCGTTTGCAAGTTCCGGATACATATATTTCAATGCACTGTCTTCATATGCTGTGATAGAAGAAGGATTGCATCCAACCAGGTTATCATTGTTTCCTACTACTGCATAAAAAATATACGGAAAAGGCATAATCGTTGTGACTACACGCTCCGGCACGCCGTCCAACTCAATAGTTTTACCGGCCTGGTCCACAATGGTAATAGACCCGTCTGCATTTACATGACTTTCATTACTTGTTGTTTCCACTGCCTCTTCTGTTTCTGATGCATTCTCAGCAACGCTGCTTGTAGTTGCTTCTGTACCTTCCTCAACAGCCACTTCATTGCCGCAACCGAGGATTCCAAGCATAGATACTGCACAAAGTACAGCTATCCACTTTTTGAACTTTCTCATTTTTACTCTCCTATGATTCTTTTATTTTTTGCAAAAACCCATTCATTTCTTCTCCTATAAAATGAATCGATTGATTCCAAAACAATTTGCTGGACATGGCAATGTGTGGAATTTTATACAGTTCCATACCCACAGGAAGCAAATCTTCCAACAAAGGATCTCCTATCACTCCTGCATAAATGCCACTATCCAATATCTCTAACAAACTCTCTTCCCCGGGAATATCCAAATCCTGTGGATGTGCCAACTTTTTCCGTAGTCCTGTCATAGTTCCTACAGTCACTTCTATTTGAGGAGCCAGCGTATACAAGGCTTCTCGTATACTGTTTCCCAGTATTTGTTCTCCCACATACAAAAGTTTTTTTCTTCCATCTTCTCTTTTTTCTATACCGAAAACCTGATTCTCTCCCGAGGTTCTCGCAGATTCCAAAGTCTCAAACAACGCATCCCGCTTTCCCACAAAATTACCAACCACATATGGAATTCTATATTTACGATAAAGATATCTCGCAGTCTCATATCCGGATTCTGTCACCACCAAATTCAAACTAGCTGCAGTCACTTGTTCCACATCCTGAATTTTAGCGCCCATCATCATCTGTGTAAGCACCCGATAACCAGCACCCTCCAATTTCTTTTTCAAAGCCAAATCATTTCCATTGGCAGCAAAATCCAAAGGGGTTGTACCAAGAATGTTGATACTTTTTTCTATAGTCTCTTTTTTACCGGCATCAAAACGTTTTACCACCGCCAGCATCGCATCAGAAACACCCTTGTTATACAAGCCCAGCCCATTGGTAGAAAAACCAAAGGCAGGCTTTCCTGTCAGGTTTTCTACTTCCTTGGCAATTCCCTTCATATCCGAGCCAATTACCATAGGCACCGGGCTTCCAATTAATGTAAAACAGGTAGGGTTCTTATATTTTGCTATTTTACAGATATTATCAATCAACTTATCATCACGCCCCAGGACCGCATCAATTTCTCGAAGTCCGGAGCAATATACCATGGAAGTACTGCCAAACCATCTGGGTTCATCGTATCCGGTGTAATTGCCTGTGCAACCGGAAGCATCATGTATGACACTCATACCGCCTAAATCAAACATGGCAGAGCATACACCCGAATAATCCGGAGCCAAGGCCGGTAGGGTAATCCATAACTGTTCCATTTCTTTTTCCACTCTCCTATCCAAAAACATCACGCGCTAAACAATCAATACGGCATCTTCTATGATTTTCTTCAAATCAGCCTCTGCATCTCTCGCCTCACACATTTTTTGAAGTAATTCAATCAAACCGAAGTAGCCATACAACCCATTTTGTCCACCAATGTCCACCACATGCTTCGCCCCGGACAAATATCCGGCACTGTAGCCTATGGCAAGACAATTTTCTTCCACCGGTTCTTCCGCTGTGACCTTTGGATTCAAAGACTGTCTGATTTCGATTTCCGGATGATGTTTCATGACCCATTCATAGTTTTCTTTGTCACTGGGAAGAACCTGCTGGGCATAAATCCGTTTCACAGAAAAACCCTGTTCCAAAAGACAACGGGCGAGTTCAAACACTCTGGTAATGGCTTCCGCATCCAAAATCAAAGGAGTATGTCGCAAATAATACCGGGCTTCCTCCAAAGCCGCCTTTGCCATCATTTCATAGTATTCCAAATTCGGAAGCGGTCGCTGCAAAGCCTCTGCAATCTGTGCATAGTTTCTTCGAATGTTTTCCAAACGGAAGGCAAAATAAACTGTTTTACTTGAAATTCCAAGCTTCTGTTTCATTTTCTTGCAGGCATATTCTGCCGAAGGCGCCAAACTCAAGTTCAAGCAACTGCCTGCCATGCTTTGATAGGAATCAAAAGTATCAAACTGCGAGATATGACGAATTTTGGAAACACCCATTTTTTGCAGTACCTCGAAGAGTTCACTTTTTTCCTGTAAAGGCACATGACTACCAATCAAATTGACCCCCATGTCCTTTTCTTTCCTGGCTTCCAATACGGAATAAATTTTATTCTGTATATTTACAATCGGTGGAATCCCGGTATCAGTAGATGTGGGATTCATGTGGCAAAACAAAAATCGGATATCCGGATACTTTTCAGATAACTCTGCAAGAATTGCTTCATGATCTGTTCCAAGCAAATCATCTATACAACTCACAAAAATCCCCATAACCTTTGGCATACGATTTCTTTTTTTCAAAAACGAGAACAATTGATCTATGCCTTCCATCAACATTTGTTCATAATCTCCGGACACAATGGAATCTTCCGTCAGAAAAAGATAGGAAACACGATCTTTTCTTCCCTCCATGCGGGCCCCCAGTGCCCCATGCCTACCACATGCTGCAGGACTCACAAACAAGTAATAACTTTCCGGGATTAACTGTGCTACCTTTAAAACTCCCCAGCCTCCATGCGCCGGCGACGCATAATGTAAAGAAGTCTCAAATACATTTGTCGTACACGCGCAATTCATCCTCACTCACCTCCAAAACTTTCTTTGCTAAAGAGCGGTAACAGGCTGCCATTTCGCTTTCCGGCAATGCTTCAATCACAGTTTTCCCCTGCTCCTCCGCAAGTTGTACTGCACCATCCCTCGGAATCACAGACAAGATCCTTTCCCCCATTTCCTTTGCTGCTTTTTCTACAAGTTCCAGTTCGCTTTCCACATTTCTACTGTTGAGAATAATACCTCCCATTTTCGCATATCCTCGTTTATCAAAATTATGCACAGCGCTCACTATATTATTCGCTGCATATAATGCCATCATTTCTCCGGAGGTAACCACTAAAACCCGATCCGCATAGCCCTCTCGAATCGGCATTGCAAAACCACCGCACACAACATCACCCAATACGTCATACAAAACAATATCCGGTTCGTATTCTTCATATGCTCCCAACTCTTCCAATTTATCAAAAGCGGTAATAATTCCTCTTCCCGCACATCCAATTCCCGGAGTCGGTCCCCCTGCTTCCACACAATAAATGCCGCCAAATCCTTGAAATACAATATCCTCTAATTCCACATTAGTAGGACCCTTCTCACGAATGCGATCCAAAACCGTGGGAATTCGTTTTCCTCCCATCAAGCACTTTGTGGAATCTGATTTCGGATCACAGCCAATCTGCATTACTTTGTAACCAGCTTCCGCTAGAGCCGCTGATAAATTTGAAGTTGTAGTGGACTTCCCTATTCCACCTTTCCCATACACTGCAATTTTAATCATTTCACTTACTCCTACTGTTCTTGCAAAATTTATCCACGCGCGGTATAATTCCCTAATCAAAGTTAGTGTTTACTAACCGATAAATAAAATAACAAAATTTTAGAAAAGAGGATGTTGCACATGCAACAATTTGATATATACCATTGCAAAGAACTTTTAACTTCAAAATTATTCCATGATTTCGAGCCTAAGGAATTACATGATTTATTGAAACATTGCGACTACTATATAAAAGAATTTACAAAAGGAAATGAAATTTATAACCCCGAAAGTGCAATTTCTCACGCCGGCATTATTTTGTCCGGCGAGGTAGATGTGTTGCATCGTTCCATCAACGGACATGAAGAACTTGTGGGGCGAAATGCCGCAGGAGACATCATTGGTCCTGCATTTTGTATCACCGGCCTGCAAAATAACTTATCTTATTTTCATGTATCAAAAGATGCAAGCCTTTTGTTTTTAGATATTCAATCCATGATAAAAAAACCAACTTCCTCTACTTGCTATGGAAAATTCATCCTAAATCTAACGAACATTCTTGCAACAAACAATATTATCTTAAATAGAAAAATTCAGCTCTTAACTCAAAAATCCCTACGCGAAAAACTTATGCTGTATTTTTTAGAAATGGCAAACAAAAATGATGGACATTCTTTTCTACTTCCCTTCACTAGAGAACAATTGGCCCAATATGTTTGTTCTGAGCGTTCTTCCGTTTCCAGGGAACTCGGAAAAATGCAGGATGACAACTTAATCCGTATAAACGGCAATCAAATCACAGTATTATATGATGCCCACGCTTATTTCTAAGTTGCTTTTTTTACGCTTCAATGCTACGCTTTAGTACAAACAGCTATAGGAGGAATACTATGTGGGATACCCATATGCACTCTTCCTTTTCCGGGGACAGTGAAACACCACCGGAAAAGCAGATAGAACGTGCCATTGAATTAAAACTAGAGGGGATCTGCTTTACCGATCATATGGACTTGGATTTTCCGGTAATGCCAGATGTTCCAAAAGATACATTTTTATTGGATTTAGATTCTTACGAAAAGAAAATCCGAAAACTGCAATCTCAATATCATGGAAAGTTAGAAATATTATTTGGAATGGAGCTGGGTCTGCAGCCACATTTAGCAGAGACTCATAAAGAATTGGTTAAGAAGAAAAACTTTGACTTTATTATTGGTTCTTCGCATCTAGTAAACGGCATGGATCCCTACTATCCCGTTTTCTTTGAGGGAAAAGAAGAAAAAGCTGCTTATATGGAATATTTTGAATCCATTCTAACAAATCTCGATGCTTTTCAGGACTTTGATGTGTATGGACACATTGACTATATTGTCAGATATGGTCCCAATAAAAATTTGTATTATACTTGGGAAAGCTATAAGGAAATTCTAGATGCTATTTTAGAAAAAATAATCGACTTAGATAAAGGCATTGAAATCAACACCGGCGGTTTTCATTATGGTCTTGGTCATCCAAACCCTACTGAATTTGTAATTAAACGATACGTAGAAAAAGGTGGAAAAATCATTACCTTAGGGGCAGATGCCCATAAGCCTGAGCACGTAGCCTATGACTTCAATAAACTACCGGAGTTGTTGAGAAGTTGCGGTGTCAAGGAATATGCCGTTTTCAAAAAAAGGATACCGGAGTTTTACCCTATCTAGCAAGACAGTTCTCAGGAACGCGCAACCCACACGGAGTATTATAGGAATTCCTTTCCTATAACATAAAAAAAGAGCCAATTGGCTCTTTTTTTGCTCTCTTATACTCTTGAAAGATATTCGCCTGTACGGGTATCAATCTTGATGGTATCATCCTGTTCTACGAATAAAGGCACCTGTACGGTAGCTCCTGTTTCAAGTGTAGCTGGCTTTGTAGCACCTGTAGCTGTATCACCCTTGAATCCAGGTTCTGTCTCTGTAATCTGTAATTCTACGAAAAGTGGTGGCTCTACTGCGTATACATTTCCGTTGTATGAGCAAACCTTAACCATTTCGTTTTCCTTAACAAACTTTAAGGAATCACCGATTGTGTCCTGATTTAATGCAATCTGGTCATATGTTACTACGTCCATGAAGTAGAACAAATCGCCATCTGCATATAAGTACTGCATATCCTTACGATCGATACGAGCGGTAGGACATTTTTCTGTAGGACGGAAAGTCTTTTCTACAACACCACCGTTGATAATATTTTTTAATTTTGTTCTAACAAAAGCTGCACCTTTTCCAGGTTTTACATGCTGAAATTCAATAATCTGATATACTTGTCCATCATATTCGATTGTGATACCATTTCTGAAATCGCCTGCTGAAATCATGTTTCTTCCTCCTTGCTAATTCAAAGTCCCTCCTAATCCGGGGACAGTCACTCGTTATATTTTATACTAATTATATATACATTTCAACTAATTTTTCATTCTTTTTTCAATATCTGCAATCGCTGCAATGCGATCTGCATGTCTTCCGCCCTCGAATTCTGCTTCCAAATATGCCTTTACAATATCCTTTGCAAGCTCACTTCCAACTATACGTGCACCAAAAGCAATAATATTTGCATTGTTATGCTGTTTTACCAACCGCGCGGTAGCTGTATCCGAGCAAACTGCTGCACGAATTCCATTCACCTTATTAGCTGCAATAGAAATTCCAACTCCTGTACCGCAGATCAAAATACCACACTCTACTTCTCCACTAACTACAGCATTTGCTACCTTTTCCCCATATTCTGCATAGTTGCAGCTGTCATTGGTATCTGTTCCATAGTTTACGACTTCATGACCAAGACTTTCCACATAAGAAGCAATTTCCTGTTTCAACGCCACTGCTGCATGATCATTTCCAATTCCAATTTTCATCTTATTTTCTCCTTGTAAATCCAATAGTTTTCTTTGTTCTTTTGCAATATATACGATATCCCAGAAGTACAAACCATTCCAAAAATCGTTTTAGCACAATTTGTATTTCCTCTTTGGGATTTATTTTTTTCACTAAAATGCTAAAAATGCCTACTCGATTGGCGCCCCAAACATCTGTAAAAATCTGATCTCCCACAAAAAGCGTATTGTCTTTCTGGGTGCCCATACGTTCCATCGCCTTTTCATAACCGCGTTTTCTCGGTTTTCCGGCTTTATAGATATACAATCCACCCACTGCTTCACAGAAGTTTTTCACTCTGGGTTCTTTATTGTTTGACAGCAACAAGGTCTGAAAACCAAGTGCATGCAATCTCTGAAATAATGCCTTTGCACGGTCATCTGCCGGTGCATCATGAGGCACTAACGTGTTATCCACATCAAAAATCACTCCACGATATCCCTGTTCATATAGGGCTTCGAAATCAATTTCGTAGGTAGAATCCACATAATCCTTTGGATATAAATTTCGTTCCATAAGCACTCCTATTTTTTTCACTTCGATTAGTATACCAAAGAACGCAAAAAAAACAAGAAAAAAAGCACTGACACAATGGTCAGTGCTTTGTGAAATCTTAAATATTGAAATTCTCCAAATCTCGGATTGGGCTTTCCAACACGTCTCTGTTTTCTCCTACGAAGAACTGGTACTGTTGAAGCACCTGATCCTTCTGCATATCGGAAATGGCCTGTTCCATATCCAAAGAACGAATATCGCTTTCTGCGCCTTTCAATTCGTATTCTTCTTCCGGTCTGTACAACTGAGCAAAATCATATGCACCAAAATCTCTTTTATCCGTATCGAATTTCTGATTGTCTGAAGATGCACCGTTCTGATTATTCTGCTCTACTTCGATTGCAACTGCTGCTACATTATTATTCTTTGCTGCTTCTGCTTCTTGAATTTGCTGACTTCTCAGTTCAGAACTTTTTATTGAGTTGTAATCATAAAATCCTGCATAAGGACGAATTCCTGAAATATTCATATGATCACTCCGCTTTCTAATTCTATATTCTCTCAATACATATATCGGCGAAGTCCATAAAAACTTTAGTAGTAGGTTTCTACTTGTCCAGAATTTTCTTTAATTCGCTCATGAAAGTATTGACATCCTTGAATTCACGATAGACTGAAGCAAATCGCACATAAGCTACTTCGTCTAAATCTTGAATGCGTCTCATAACTATTTCTCCGATTTCCGAACTGGGAATTTCCTTTTCTTCCCGGCTGAAAATCTCCGTCTCTACATCATCAATCAATTCATTGATCTGTACGATAGAAATCGGTCTTTTATGGCAAGCTCCCAGTACGCCCGCCTCAATCTTGGAACGGTCGTATTGTTCTCGGCTTTCATCTTTTTTAATAACGATGAGAGGAATCGTTTCCACTTTTTCATATGTGGTGAAGCGCTTTCCGCACTCATCACACAGTCTGCGTCGACGAATGGAAGTATTGTCATCCGCAGGTCTAGAATCGATAACTCTGGTATCTTCACTGCTGCAAAATGGGCATTTCATCTTTGTTCGTCTCCCTTTCTCCTATATAAAAAAGTATAGCGATTTCGAAAAAAAGTGTCAACTAAACGTTAAAGCGGAACAAGATAATATCGCCGTCTTGAACCACATATTCTTTTCCTTCCAAACGCACCAAACCTTTTTCTTTTGCTGCAGTCATGCTACCGCAGGAAATTAAATCATCATAAGAAACGACTTCTGCACGAATAAAGCCTCTTTCAAAATCCGTATGAATCTTTCCGGCTGCCTGTGGAGCCTTCGTTCCTCTAGTAATTGTCCATGCTCTAGATTCGTCCTCTCCGGAAGTCAAATAACTGATAAGTCCAAGTAAAGAATAGCTTGCTTTAATCAGTTTATCTAATCCAGATTCTGAAAGTCCAAGCTCTTCTAAGAACATATCTCTTTCTTCATCATCCAATTCTGACATTTCTTCTTCGATTTTAGCACAAACAACAAAGACCTCACTGTTTTCAGTTGCTGCGTATTCACGAACAGCCTTTACAAAATCATTATTGGCGCCATCGTCTGCCAAATCGTCTTCCATAACGTTTGCTGCATAAATGGTAGGTTTTGCAGTCAACAAATTGTAAGTCTTGAACCAAGCCACTTCATCTTCGTCTTCTGAAAGTTCGAAAGTCTTTGCCAACTTTCCTTCTTCCAAATGTGCCTTTACTGCTTCTACAAGGGCAAGTTCCTTTGCTGCAGTCTTATCCATACGTGCTGTTTTTCCAAGTTTCGCAATTCTTCTCTCCAAAATTTCCACATCAGAGAAAATCAACTCCAAGTTAATGGTTTCAATATCTCTTACAGAATCAATGGTTCCATCTACGTGTACTACGTTCGGATCCTCAAAACAACGAACTACGTGCACAATTGCATCGACTTCACGAATATTTGCAAGGAACTGGTTTCCAAGACCTTCGCCCTTGCTGGCTCCCTTAACCAAACCTGCAATATCTACAAATTCGATAGTAGCCGGTGTTGTCTTTTTACTATGATACATTTCTGTCAAAGTATTCAATCTTTTATCCGGTACAGTAACAATTCCCACGTTTGGATCAATTGTTGCAAACGGATAATTTGCAGCCAAAGCGCCTGCTTTTGTTAATGAGTTAAATAATGTACTTTTACCTACGTTTGGTAAACCTACGATTCCAAGTTTCATAATTTATTCCTCCATGCCCGTATTTCCGGGATTTCTTCTTTCATTTTTCTTTCTTCAGCACCAATTTACGCCAGAAATCGTAAGTTTTGATTATTTTTTTACTCCCGAAATAACTGAGATAAAAAAATAAATCCATCATACTGCCTCGAATTGCATCATCGCAGTCTGCAATGAATCATCTGTAACATGTACATATGTATCCATTGTAGTCGACAACTGTGCATGACCCAAGATTTTCTGTAATGATTTTGGATTAACTCCTCTTTCTATGCATCTGGTAGCAAAAGTGTGTCTCAACGCATGCATGCTAAATGGTTTAATACCAGCATTTCTACAAAGCTTTTCAAGATTTGTATCATACGTTGAATTTTTGGTTGGCTCGCCTGTACGCCAATTGATAAATATCAAATCATGCATACATACTTCGCGTTCCAAACCAGTTCTAGGATCCTTGAACGTCAACACTTGTGATAGTGTTTTGGATTCCTTTCTAGAATGTCTCTTCTGGTATAACTCAAAAAGAATGTCATAAGCTTCGTTTGTTAGTGGTATTGTACGAAATCCAGACATCGTCTTAGGCGGTCCAGCTCTCCAATAACCTCTCTCATAGCGATACTCTAATGTCTTATCGACGGTAAGCGTTCTATTTATTCTGTCAAAGTTATCCCAGGTAAGCCCTATCAGTTCACCTGTTCTTAATCCTGTTTGCAATACCAAGCGAAAAGCCTTAGCATTGCTGTTTTTGTCAGCAACCTCAAGGAAGAGTTCCTGTTCATGCAAATCCAAAAATCGAATTGGTTTTCTCATCTTGGAACATTTGAAATCAACACCATCTAGCGGATGCTTTGTAATCAGGTCATTCTTCAGTGCTGACTTAAACATAGAGCCTATACAGATGTAAGTCTGATAGATTGTAGATTTTGCGTAATATGGTTCCATATCATTTAAAATCTTCTGGCAATGCATTGCCCTTACATCCATCAGAAGCATGTCACCGATTTCCGCCTTAACATCGTTATAATACCGTTCCGTATAATTACGAATCGTATTAGGCGATAAATCTCGCTTAAAAGTCTTCATCCAGTAATTAAACCATTGATCTACCGTCATGGTATATTCAAGGGCAGTCTCATCTTCCTGTTCATCTTGAAGCTTGTTGTACATGTACCACTTTCTAGCTTCTGAAACAGTTCCGAAGTACTTTTCGACTCTAAGTCCTCTTCTATTGGTATACCGAGCCGAGTATAGGCCATCTTTGCGTTGCATGATGCCTTCGCCCATCTCTCGACCTCTTAAATCTTTTCCCATAAAAAACGCTCCTTTTTTCATAAAAAAGAGCATCCTCATGCGTATTACAAAATAACACAGAAACGTGATATTTTCAAGCATAGCTACTCCTACAACAATTGGACGCTACGCAAATACTCATCGAATGCTTCTCTCTTTATCAGTACCTTCTTCCCTACTTTGAAAGAAAACTTTGTTACAGGATCTTTGCATAAGTCTCGAATTCGATTGACTCCAATATTGGAATACTCAGCAGCTTCCTCTACAGTAAGGGATGCCTTGTGCCAAATTGGCACGCCATTATTATAGTTTTTTACGCCGATCTCATTTTCAGAACATGGTTCTAACCCTTGATTTTTCAAGACTTGTCCCCTCATTGCTTTTACGCCAATTGCTGGCGTAAAAAGTCCTAACTGAATAAGCAACGTTTTATCAATATGAGACATCATAAACTTATCTGACAAATGTCCTATGTACCTTACCAACTTATCGCGGCTGATTGTAGTTATCTGTTCAGCCATGGATGCTGATTCCTCGTCTAATCCTCCCATATGGTCTAGAATGGCATGGGTTGGGAATCCTTTGCTCCTATGAATTTTGGTTGTAATTGGTATTACGGTAATGGTTGGTGAGTATCTGTTTCCTTTATTATTCTGAACGACTATCACAGGTCGTTCTCCTCGCTGCACAGACCCGATATTTTCCCCAAGGTCTGCCAGGTATATATCCCCACGTTTTATCTCTTTCATATATTCTTCTCCTATAAGATGTAAAAGAAGGCTCCATCGCCAGTACACAATGGAGCCTCCTTACAATACAGTTATCTACTCTCTTATTTGTCCACGACACCCCAGAGAACGGGAAATCACTAAGCGGCTGCAGCACAGCTCCATAGGCTCTAACCTCCCCGCGGTTCTCGCCGGGCCGCTCCCATTACGATGTGTTGTGGCTAAGCGGAAGTATCATTATACCCGTAGTCATCATGGCCAAGGCCGGTGCTACCGACTTTCCAGTGAGGCTATCTCGCGCAAGGCGTACCTTTGGGGCTCCAAGCTACGGGAACGTACTTAGTGAATGTGTATTCTATTGTCAAAGATCGCAGAAAGAAAAAAGTTCCTCCTACTTATTGGGACTGGGAGAGGGTATTTAACAACCTCAAAACCAAAAAAATTTATTTATTATCTAGATCCAACATAAAACGCATAGTATTAATAGCTGATGCTATACTCTTATGAACTGCCTGCTGGCTTATTCCTTCCAATTCTGCTATTTGTTCTTCAGTTAGTTCCAGAAAGAAATAAAGACTTAAGCGTATCTGTTGAATTCTCGATAACTGTCGGAATGCAACCTTAAGGTACACAGCATTCAACACATCATTTATTTCCAGTCCCGATGAAATAACATTCATAGCTCGCTGACTCCACTCATATCCTTCCAAATAACCTCTTGGATCATGGCAGCGAAGTTCACGCTTCTTATGTTTCTCCTCATTGCGGTTGTAGTCCTTGAAGACCTGTGCCTGTTCTGTAGAAATCAAAAGCAGTGGCTTATACATTGCAAGCTCTTCTCCGTACTTCTGAAACAGCTCCTCATTAGACAAGTCAGTTGCCACAGCCCATCTGCATCCGCCCTGGATACCTGGGTACTCTACTTCCAAATTGATAAGTTCATAATCTTTGTTATTCATATCTGACCTCCGATTCTTGAAAATTGATAAGTTTCAAAAACCGGCAGTCAGGGATATCTACCTACATACGCTTCCCATTCGTGCACTGATATTCACCATCAGAGCAACAGAAAGAAGCACAAAAAAGAAGGCAAAGCAAAACAGAGTACACTCATGTACTTCTTACTGTTTTGCTCCGCCTTCCAACGAATCTTTGTCGTTCTAGCTGATAACAAACTCTTGCTTCCTGCCGCAAGCTTTCCTGGATCTATGCCGGATTCCTTATCTCTGCAGACAGCTCAGTTATTCAGTTGTAATAGTTCACTTACTCCTAAGCTTTAAACTTTCTACATTAATCAGTATTTGTAAATGCTTAGCTTCAGCTTTTACAATGGCCCCACAAGGGCACTTAATACTAATATCCTCAAAACTCTTCCCCGTAAATAGCTTGTTGCCGCATACTGGGCAACAAATCCAAACTTTGATGTCCTTCACCGTTTCCACGCCATATACAACCTCCTCATTATAATATTCCCCCACGGGTACATCCCCTGCTGATAACTAGAATAACACGGAAACCAGCTGTGCAGCCCATCAAAACGTTATCAATCGATTCTCAACAAACCATCTTGCAACCATCAAACATCCATCAAAAAAGGCTGCTGTCTCACATCTACATGCAAAACAGCAGCCTATAGCTCACTTGCTTCCATTATTTGATTCCTTTTCACTTTCCTCGCATTCCCTGCGATAAGCATAACGATACATACTTATACCAAAGCATTTGATTGCCTCGCGCTTCTTACGCTCAATAGATGCTGATGAAAGATTCTCTGCCTTCGTCATCTCATCGTTGGACATTGGATTATCATTCATGTAATAGTTCTCAATAATCCGTTTATAGAGTTGTCCTTCATCAACAGTAGATGCAATCTCAACTAAAACTTGCTCAATCAACGGTCGCATCCACGGGCAGTCTCGAAGTTCTTGAAATAGTCTGTCCTGAAGATCCAGGGAATCATCCACCGGCAAGCGAATCGCTTCCAAGAAATCTCGCCTCATAGTATCCTTTTGTTTCTTCAGATCCTCCTCTTTAAGATTCGGATGGAACATATCTGAGATTTTTAATCCGCTCCGAAAATGTTCCAAAAGCACCCTTGTCAATTCTAGCACTAACGTCGGTTCAAAATTTTCGCGCATACACCAGTTGTCGATGCGCTGCTCATTTTTTGACATAACCTTGCCTCCCTCTAACAATATCCTTTTCTAAATAACAAAAAACGAGAAGGCTGGAATTGCTTCCAATCTTCTCGCTTAATAAACAACTATAAGATTTCAATTCCGCCGCGAATTCTGCTATTTAATTCCCAACAAGACCTTCAGCGTATGCCTGGAGTCTTCCTTTTTGTTCAGGATTTGCTTTTCTAGACAAAGCAACAAGCTCCAACTCATACTCAGAGAAATAATCTCCGTTTTGTGGTTTCTTATTAGTATCAAAAAATTCGCTCAGCGATACGCCTAACGCTATGCATACCAGTTGAATGGTTCTAAATGTTGGATCACTGCCATTAGATCTCATCTTGCTTATTGTTCCTGACGACAGTTTCACCTTTTTATGAATATCACTATCTGACATGCATCTTTCGTTCAAGAGTTCATCTAATCTAGCAATAAAGTCCTTCCCCGTCATTAAAGTGTCCATGGTGAAAACACCTCCTATTCTCCCGCGAAAGTGCTACACCATTATTGTAAGAAAACATCTTACCACGGTGGGAAGAACATTTCTTACTGTGGTAAGATTTAGTTATCTACCACCACTCATTATCGTTATCAAACATCTGTCGTCGATTTTCCTCTTCCTGTCTACGACATTCCTCCTCTTCTTCTCGTCGATACTCACTATCATCCCAGTTATAAGTATATTCACCGCGGGTCCAGCTAAAACCATCACGATCGATATCTTCGTATTCTCCAGAATCATAATTAAAAGCCCACTTTGACATAGTTACTCCTCCTCATAATTCTCTAACACGTAATTCAACATATCCAATGCTGCTTCCTTCTTTGCTTGTTTCTTGGACGAAGACTCAGCTGACATTGTCACATCAAACCCATCTACATGACATGTAACATACCATATAGGATTTCCATCATCGTCATGTTCTTCTTGATATCCATACTCAGGCATCTCAATATAATCACGTCTAGCTAAAATCTCCAACTGATTAATCGCCATCTCTAATATAGGCTCATCAATCTCGTCTCTGATAGTAAAAAGCATATCATGTGATTCAAGATACTCATATGCTAATTTACAAGCATTTCTTCGCGCTTCATTTTTAGAATAGCCAAATCCGGCAAAAGAAGGAACATCATCTGCTATCTTAACGAAACAAATTCGCGTTGTGCCTGAAAGATACTGCTGTTCTTTGCTACCAAGCACATTGCAGCTCTGATAAATAGTATTCTCACGACGCATATACCATGTGCTGCTTTCACCATGCTCTTCATACTGAAACCAAGGCTTATTTCCATAGGATTCATCCCACTCATATATTAAGCGTACATAATCTATCTCAGCATCTGTTGCAAGGATAGAATCCGGATTTAACATAACCTCAACAACTTCCTGAATTATCTCAAAATCCCAATTACTATCAATAGCTACTGCCCCTATAATTGCCTCAAAGAGATCTTCTTTAACAGATTTATCCTGCTCTCTGTTATTCAACACATCTCCTTTTCCCATTATGAGATAATCTGCTATGCTTAATTCATCGATTCGTCTTGCCAATGTGTCTTTCTGAACCAATCTTTGCTTAATAATAGTTAATTCACCTTCATCTAAGCTAGATGAAAACTCATAGTCAAACTTTTCACCAGTCCATCTCATTTTATTAAGATCATCTTTTGTTGGAGCATTACCGTATTTACGAACGAGATATCTTACAACGGCAATATCTAACGCTTTATCACCAATGAACTCCAATACCTCATTGTTTTCTCCGCCATTCTCTTCCGTGTAAGAACGACGAGTAAAAGCTTGCTTTAGAAGTGCTTCATTCTTAAATCTGTAATTTCCAATCTGCTGCGGTACCAAGGTACCAAATAAGTCTTTCTTTTCCATAAAATAAAAAATCCTTTCTGCAATTATCTTGCTGAAAGGGGCATAATAATCTAACACAAAATAGACTACTCGTGAGATAGTAATCGTCTGCATTAGACATGGATTTTAAATTTTCTTCTCTATTTTCATGTATTTACTCAAGCACACTTGCATATACAGGAATAAATCTCGTACAAATAGAACGCAAGATTTAAAACGCATCACGCCCCAATATTCAGTTTCAAAATTATTATAATTCATCCTTCGCATTTTTTACAACAAAAAACTTTGGACTATTTAGTATAAATGTCAATCATACTATTAGCCCAAAGTTCGCTGATTAACTGCAAAATAACTATTTTGCCACAAATTTAATAACAGAGTTTTTATAAAATATGGTTTATGTACATTCCTTATACGAATCATCGGAACCATCATATTTTCCTTTTTGAATCCCCATTGATAATGATGCTATCTTGCTCCCAGCATTCATAGGATTCTGACAAAGCACTTCTTGTTCTATATATTGAACTTCATACATCATACCAACACCTACCATCAACGATGAAGCATCAGGTAACATCTCATACATTTCTTGATAATCACTTTTCATCTCGGTAAGTACTATATTAAATTCCTTTAATCGTACTGTATTATGACTAATAAAACTACTCAGCATACTCCGTGAATAACTCTTAACTTTATTGACAATCACAGGATTAAGCACAGGTTTAATTTCAGCTACACCAACTAACGCAGGCGGAATTAATCTTTTTGCATTTTCAAGTTCTGCCACTAACATCGACTGTGCGTTATGAAATGACCAGTTTCTCACATCAAGAAGATTATTTAATACCTTTTGACATTCCTCCGGCAATTCTCTCTTCACATAATCTTTCTTAACTAAAATTTTTCTAATTCCAATATATGAAAATGACGATGACTGATAATCTGCAATAAATCTTAATATCTCTCTTTGGCGATACAACACCTTATCATGAATAGCATCATATTCTTCCGCTGGAATCATATCATCAAATCTATACTTATCTAATAATTCTTTAGCCTCCTTCGAGTAGGCATTAAATTTTTCCAAATTAACAATAACTGGAACAATCAAGCTTTTCAATACATAGCATCCGTCTTCTAATGTATTGATGGTGAATTGTTTATACTGTTTATTTCCCATAGTTTCCCTTATATTATATCTCCATTTTATAACTGTTTTATTTGATTAATTACATTCTCTGCATCTAAAGAAATTGCTCCACTTTCATATGTCCTATACAATTGTCCTGGAAAATACTTATCGTAAATATCAATCTTATGTAACCAATCTGAATCATATTTCTCATTACCAAGTAATCCTACATGTTCCCAATACACCTTTCTATTACCAGAAAGATATATTGTAAAGTCGGGATTGATTCTCTTACCAGGCTGATATTCCAGAAGCTCTTCATATTGGTAATCTATCCCCGCCTTTGCTAGCAAATCACAAATAATGACCTCCGATTTACTTCGCACATGATTGCCATCAATTGTCTTGTATATACGATTGAGCTGGTATTTATCCATTCCCAGATATCGAGCTATTTCTTGGTGAAGTTGCTGCGACGTTTCGTTATCCTCCAACAGATACACAAAGTAGTCCAACAGTCCGTGCTTATATTTTTTCTTTTCATCAATATCTGAAAGCATAATCTCCATTTGTTCCTCAGATATCTCATTATCGACAACTTCGACTACAAGCCATCTTTCCAATGGTTTGTTTAATTTCAGCATCTTACGAAGGACAGCCTCATATATCTTTTCCGAAAACTCCTCTGGAGATAATCCACTTTTTCTAACGGTCTTAGCATATCCCTTTGCTGGAGTTAATTCATACAGCCGTTCTATCTCAGGATCTTTTATATCGCAGATTTCACTCAATCCCGAAAATCCCTTGCACACAACGTTTATAAGTCCAGCTTTCATGTAATATGGCAAGCATTCCTGTATATCCTCATTATCAAAATATGGTAGAACTCTAAGTCCTGTGCGTTTACCTATATTTTCATATGTTTTTCTAAGCTTATCCTCTGATGGAAAAGAGCCATCGATAAAGTATGTACGCTTTACATCAATATTTTTGTTTGAATACAGCAGGTAGGCATTTGCCCCGTTCCCATCTCTAGCAGCTCTACCGACTTCCTGATAATACTGCTCTGCGGATTCTGGAATCATAAAATGAATAACAACACGTATATCTGGTATATCAATTCCCATTCCAAAAGCATTGGTAGCAAATATCACATCAATCTGGCCGGAGCGATATTTGTCTATGATTTCCATTCGTTCCTTGGCGTTCATGTCACCATGAAACTCTGCAGCTCTATACCCCTCTTCCAATGCTTTTTGGCATAATCCGGTTACGCCTCTATCACCACGTTTCCTGTAAAGATACACTAGAGTCTTCTCGCCCTTGTGCATTTTTAGGAGTTCCCAGAATTTTTCCTCTTTCTCATCCTCTTTTATAAACTTTTTAACATGCAACTGAATCTCATTTCGCATAAGAATTGTCTGCTTCAGAATATTTTTCCTTGTTATTCTAAAAGCATCGCAAATATCATTAAGCTCCATGGGATTTAAAGTTGCAGTAAGTGCTAAAATTCTGCACCAGTCGTCTGCACCAAATAAACGATCCATAAAATCCGGAATGCGCTTATAAAATGGTCTAAAGCTCATGCCCCATTGACTAACACAATGGACCTCATCGATAACAACAAGCTTAATATCATTTTTTCGCTGCTTTAGGCAATATTCAAAATAACCATCTGTTGCAATCTTCTCTGGACTAGCAAATATAAAGTCAGGCGTGACTTTTCCTTCTGCAACCTCAGATAGAATATCCATCTGCTTCATTGCGTTTATTCCGCCATGAATAACTAATGCGCTATATCCATGTTCTTGTATCTTTTGTGCCTGTTCCTCTATAAGTGCTGTTAATGGAGATACAACTATAGCCATTCCGCCTAATTCAAGCGCTGACATCCAATAAATAATAGATTTTCCTCCACCTGTTGGCATAATGCAGAGGGTATTATCATTTTCAACCACGTTAGTGATAACGTTCTTTTGTAGTTCGCTTAATGAAAAGTCATATTGAGGAAACTTTTCTTTAAAATCCTTATCAAGATTAAGCAAATCCCATTCCTCCATCTCTAATCTGCGCCTTCAAAAATGATATTTCTTCTTCGTGCTCATCTGCCACAAAGTCTAAAAACTTATCGACAATAACATATCTATATTCCGTATCAATGTATGCTCCCATTTCTTCTGCCTTGTCACGGAGCATCTTATATATTTCAAATGCATAATATGCAAATAGTTGATACGGATAGAAATAATTCTGCTGGGTAATACTCTTATTAACATCTATCATCAAAAACTCAGAATCTGTTTTGCAGCCAAAAGTTTGCTTTCCTGTTAAATACCACAGCGCCCATATTGCATTTCTGCTACGATTTGGAAATAGCCCTGGATAAATTTTAAAAAGCATATGGGTCTTTATGCCACCACCTATAACTCCGTAATATGTATATTCATCCGTGTCCAAAAGCTCAACGCCGAGATCCTTATATGTTTTTACGTCTTCATAAGTATCTGAATTATACTCACTAGCATATTCATTACCAAAAACACATAGGTTATAGACCACCGCAAGCAAATCATCCGCGTCAGCCGTTCCAAAAGCCGCACGATATTTATCTAGCTCTTTAGCCTTCTTATTGGCAAGTGTTTTTCTAATAATCGGGCACTCATTACGGAGAACCTTAGATTTGAAAACATCTGCATCCTCGTCATAATCGTCCAATAATTCTTCATCAAATATCTTTTCGTATGACTCGCGATCTTTTTCAAAATCGTCAATCGCTTCCTTGATGATGGTAATGTAATTTCCAGTAACAGCTTTTTTATTATTTACTTTTGCCGGATCAACACCAAATTTCTTTTGAAGTTTTTCAAAATCAGCCATTGAAACTTTATTACCTGCCCCAGTTTCGATAAATTTTTCAAAGTACTCATCGAAATGGCCTTTTATTTCAACCAACACTTTTTCAACATGGGAATCCTCGTAGCAAATATCTTCAACTCCAGAATTATCCATTTTAGTAAACATGTAAAACCACCTCTTTCTGCCATCTACAAATCTTTAAGTTTTACGCCATTCTCATCCTTCCAATCAACATTACCATTGGATGTATGCCCCATTACAACCGCAGATGCTGCTGATGGAGCATTAAATTCATAATCACGTTGAAATATCCTATCAACTATCGTCCCATCATTCTCCAATTGCTGTCGTAACCTGTAATATGATTTACCCCTAGTCTCAAATGATGGTACTGTACCATCAGATACCCTGGATCCTTTAAGAACTGTAATTCCACCAGCACTTATAAATCCCCTTGCATCTGCCCCAGAGCCCTTACAAAAAAGATACTTAGTATCATCTGCTGCTTGTGGAATTGCTGTAAGAACATTGTAGCCCAACGTTGCTATAAGAATCTTTATGTTATCTGTAAACTCTTCCATAGAAGCAATTTGAGATTCTTTCAACACTGTTTTACTATAGGTATTCTTTGTAAGAACTTTATAACGACCACATTCACGGGCAATCTTCACTAGGCGATTTTCAAGATAACGTATAAGCGCCTTATTAAGAGCACTTCCCACAAAAGCTACAGCAGTATTCCAATAATAATCTTCTTTATCAGACTGATAATCTCTCAAATGTTGTTTCAGTCTATCAAGAACATTCTCTGCCTCGCCAATATAGACAGAGTCTCCTCCATCCTCTTCTTTGCAGAACAGAAAGTATACTCCTACTCCCTTGATGTCATCTCGCTCACATTCAGCTACCTCAGTGCGCGGAATCTTAATTGCCTTTCCGTTCCAATTAGACAATTCTGCAGTTATTAAGCTTTCTGCGGTTCCATTCACGAGAAATAATTCAATTGATTTTCCATACATGATAATACTACCTTCCTAATCTCTAAACGCCGAACGCAACTTATCGGCTGAAATATCATAATTCTCTAAATAATACTTATATTGTTCTGATTCTAAGAATTCTTTTCTTAACCCCACGCGCGCTATAGGTTCAAAACAATATCCATAATTTTCAATATACGGCATATAATCACAAGTATCTGCGCAAACAATGGTTTGAGTATTCTTGGCACTTCTATTTCCAAGACGAAGTCTTAATTGTCTTACTGCTAATTTCTTAAAACCTTTTTCAAGAAAAATATAGTTTTCTCCACCCTTGTGCGCTCTTGAATCATAAGCCAAGCAATCCGGCTTCTGCTCCAAGATACGTTTCATCATATTCTCCTCACTTAATGTAAGCACTCTACCATCATCTATCTTGTCTATTAATTCCTGTACTCCACATTTTCTACCATCTACAATAATTAACGGCTCATCATTATCAGTAATAGGAATAGTGCTGGTAGCATCATCATAAGCCCAAAAAGTAATAATATTGTTGCTTGAACCATGCTTTTTTATTTCTGCTCGAGAAGTATTGGGAGAATCTGCCCAATAAGAAATACGTTGATCAGGAAAAAGCTTCGAATACCGCCCCCTACATTCCCTTAGATTTCCTGCATGAAGTTCATAAACAGATTTACCATAAAAACTTTCATTGAATTCCACACATCTATAAAAATCAAACTCATCAGTCACATATACCGGTAAGTTCTTATGCTTATATATAGCCCTCAAATAATCATTACTTTTAAAAAATTCACCCATCTAGTGCTGCTCAAATCCCCTCTTCTTCTTCATTTTCACTTTATTTAGTATATCATTTAAGAAAAATCCTTCAAAGGCAAAAACAATTACTTTAGCCAAGAAACAGTCATGAAAGTGTATAATATCTAAATCACTAATCGATCGCTGATGAAGGGTGATAAGGTTGTCAAGGTCATGAAAGAACTCCCCAATTTTTTCCTGTTCATCAATTTTCGGAATAGGCAACTCCTGCTTATATAATTCTTCCCAAACTATATTTTTTCTACAAACACTTGCCCCTTCAGTCGATGCCTTTAAAAAGAAATCTTTTGTCTTATCTTGCTTGACCCATGCTTGCATAAATAATGGATTACAGTTTATCAATTCATAAACCTTATAAGCAGGCGATATTATGCCATGTTCGAAGCGTAAATTGACATTACAATTTCCTAAATGTAAGTTCTGTGCTGATAAAATCAAATCGTTCTTTTTTACTTTTAAGTATCCAACATTGGATGAGCCTCTAAAGTGGCTAAATAACTCAGAGTTGAGAAACATTCCATCTATAGCACATGAAAGTAATGTATCTTCATCTTCTACAGTAGTCTTTTCTCTGGTCTCATTTAAAACCTCACCGAACTTACGCTGTTCCCAAGACACAAAATAATAGTTTTCAAATATACACTTACACTGATGAAGGGTGATAAGGTTGTCAAGTTTGGCAAAGGTACCGCTTATTTTTCTTTGTTCCTCCAAACTTGGATATGGTAAATCTATTTTTTCCAAATCTGAGTTATGAAGATGAACAACAGATTTTCCCTGAGCCATTTTAGCCATATCTTTATGAGGCTTTCCATTTGAAATACTTATCGCCAAAAAGGCGGAGTCTATTTCTTCTGGTGGTGAAATAATATTCAAGTCTCCACCTAGCAGGACTCCAGCATTTTCAACAACTGAGGCTATTGAAATATCTTCAGCAGTCTCACCTGATCCAGGTACAATTACTTCTCCACCTTTGCTATAGATAGAGCCTGATCTTGCATCTGCAAATGTATCTACTTCAGATATTACTGTTTCATATTTTGTATATAACCTACCGTAAAGAATAATTGGAGTTCCATTGTCTTTTAAATCACTCTTTGAATAACCAGATCCTTTGGAGAAACTTGCAAGCTCTCCCAACTTACGCTGTTCCCAGGAATGAGTAATATGGTGGTAACTCAATATGATGAAAATGGCGTAGTGTTAAACAACATCTTGGGAACAGCGTAAGTTTGAAGAATTTGCCCAAAGACAATCAAGTACAATGGTTTCAGATTCAGAAAATCCATGTGTAGAATATGAGGATGTTATTTCAGAGCAAGGAGAACTCAATAAGGATATTTATTCCAAAGATACT
>JAZOTM010000018.1:0-67700 GCA_045657625.1 Lachnospiraceae bacterium | reverse complement strand
TCCACTCAATCATCCTTTCATCACCTCCGGATGTCATTATAAACATCCTTCGGAGTTATTTATATGATTGCTGGAATCCACTTCCAAAAGTGCTGGTTTTTAACTGCCGAAAAGTGCTGGTTTTATTCTACCGCTTACATCTTCATAAGCTACCTCCAGCAATGTAGTCAATGCGTATATTTATCTACCCTCATTTTAATGTAGTCATTGCGTGCATGTTAATGCAAAAAATAAAGCTGACTGCCATAATCGACAATCAGCTTCTTTTACGGGATCTCTATCATGAAAATGTTTCTCCCTTTTTACAAAAGTGTTTCTATATGCACAAACTTGAATTGAACAAAATCACTGCACACAGCCTAGGCAGGCCATCGCGCAGCGATTTTGTTCAATGACTATTTACATGTGTAATAATCTTTTATATGCTTCAAAAGAGCAATCTCTTCAAATGAAAGCTTTTTCTTCTTGTAAGCTATTATTTTTTTAAATTCTATTGGAAGATCCTTTATATGCACCAAATGTATGTCTTTTTCATATCCTCTGATTAAGGATTTGCTGACAAGAGCTACGCCTTTTTTCCAAGCAACATTCATCATCTGGCTTTGAACATTTGTAACTGGAACTAGCTTATTGTTTTTGGCTGCAAGCGGGAATAACATAGAAGCGTAATCCATGGAAGAAGCAGAATTATTTTCTGATAAAACATAATAAGTTTCTTCTGCTATGTCTGTCATGGATACGGCTCGCTTCCTACTAAGCATATGTTCCTTACTTATAGCAAGGCATAATTCGACGTCCTCAAGATTTGTTATGTTGTAATCTTTAATGTAATCCAATTCTAAGTTATTTGTAAAAATAAAATCCAAATCATTCAATTTTCTATTTAATTCGCTGAGATTATATATTTCAAAATTAACTATAATATTTGGATGCTTTTCAGAGAATGATTGTATTATCGATGCTAAGTCGAAATCATAATCATATCCATGTAAAGCACCAATGGTAATTGTAATTTGCTCATTTCCATATAATCGCATGGCGGTCTTCGTAGTATCGTGAAATTCTTCAACTATTGTCGAAAATCTAGAATAAAAAAATTCTCCTGCTTCTGTCAGACAAACTGATTTACTATTACGTTCAAATAAGGATAGGCCTAACTCTTTCTCTAAATGCTGAATCCATTTAGTAACCGTTGGCTGCGATATAAATAACTCTTCTGAAGCTCTAGAAAAGTTCTTGCATTGAGCAACCCTTAAGAATATTTCTATTTCTTCTATTGTTACCTTGCTCATAAAACACCTCCTATTTCTATTGTACCATTAACTATTCCAAATCATAATAGTTGCTAATATTTATGAATTGGACTCATCAAAAAATCCAAACTATACTAGCCTCAACAAAGGAGGTAATTACAAATGAACGAAAAAACAATAAACACTTTGACATTAGCCATTTGCATAGCGATATTTCCTCCAATCTGGGCTGTTTTAGCTCCTCATATAGGAATAGAGATTGGAGCTGTTGCGCTTATTTGCGCAGGAGTATATGTCACAAATGGAAATAAAGAGCAAGATGCATTAAGAATTATTATCGGTTTTCTAATAGGTGATTTATGGGCATGTGCTGCTCTACTTATAATGAATTACTTTAATTTTCAGAAAGATATAGAGATGTTTATTACATTATTTATGCTAGGTGGTCTAGCTGTATTAATTGCAGATAGATTTGAAAATTTATTTTTTCACCATCATTGCTTACTGGATGGGCTATAGGATTGGTTTTAATGTCATCAGCAGATATATCTAAAATGAGCTCTTTAGCAGTACAGATTGGTATCGCCATGATTGTAGGTGTTTTGTATGTTGGTCTATTTGCAGAAAGAGTTCATCAGTACTTAAAAAAGAAATTGTTAAATAACTAATTGATATAAAAATAGGAAGGAGTACGAACATTATGAAAGTAGCAGTATCAAAGGAAGAAAGAAAACTATCATACTTTAAATACTATGAAAAGGATTTGGCAGATATTCCACAAGAGAAATTAGATATTTTAAATGGTGGACCTTCAAAAAAATCAATTGTTCCATTAAGTGAAAAAAACTCATATTTAAGTGGCAATGACAGCCAGTATTGTCAAATTGGCTATGGAACAATGGCAGATGGAGTGGGATTTATTTGTAATGAGACATATATGCCTGGAGTTACACCAGAAATGCTTGACTGGTGGTTTCCTTGGCATAGTGTAGGTTCTGATTTAAGATATAAAATTTGGGATCCAGAAGATCACTATTTTGCAAGGGCTGATAAAGCTGCATATGTTATGGACCCAAATGTTCCAGTAAATCAAAAGACATGGGGCGTAAGCCATTACATTATTGAAGATACAGGTTCTGGTCCAGATTTCCTCAAGCTTAATTTCATGAGACCTAGTGAGTTTGGATATGATGAATCTCTTATTGGCAGCGAAAAGTGTGCTTCTATGGTCTGTGCAATTGGGGAAGGAAATTGTGCGGCTGCAATGACTCACAAATGGTATCCATACAAAGATGGTGTAATGTTATGTTCAAGATTTTGGATTGGGGTAAAAAAGACTGAAAGCGGTGAGCTAATAAAAGGTTTACCTGATGGTGTTAGTGTTCCAGAACAAATCTCAAAGAATCTTTATGCTCATAATATTAAAGAATTTACTAACTTAGCATCTTTCCTTCCACAATTGTATAGCGAAAATAAAGATAACTTTTAAATGTAGCAGTTTGCAAAGCAAGCCTCTATCCCTATATAAAAGAGATAGGGGCTATTTTTTCTGGTAATAAACGCATAAGGAAACTTATCGAACTCTTTCTCTTATGAAAGACCACTACAAATCTCGATTCTTAATTATTCTATCATGAGCAACACAAATGTAAAAAGGGAGAAATGTATTTTCTCTTTAATACCGATAATATCTTTCTTTTTCTGAAATCATGCCCGTTTATCCAAAAACTCATCTATATCACTGTTAATGCATACGCTCCTATCTTCTATCTCTCTGGGACAGTATGCCTCTTTGTAATTCAAGCATGCATATGTAGCTTTTTCATTTTCCATTGTCATTTGCCAGAATGGATACTTAATTATTACTGGTGTATTGCTGCCTACCCCAAGCTCCAGGAAAAACACATGCAGGTTTTCATGTCTTCTAAGGAAATCAGAATAAGCCGCTGACGCTCTATGCCAGCCTCCATCTTCAAGGAATGTATCATCACTTCTAAGATTCATTGTGACATCACTTCCATCAATCAGACACTTTGGAATCAAACTTTGAAACAGACCATAATCTCCCTGAGTGTAAAATAATCTTTTCTTATCAAAGCCTGCTTTTTGAAAGCAATGATCCACGTTTGTAGTAATCACAAAGTAATCTTTATCCTTAACAAGGTTATAAAGTTTTGTATAAGTATCTTTAGGTGCATCAAGGTATCTGTTGATGTAGATATACCTTGACCAATATGCCCAGAACTCTTCCTTGGTTTTGTATGGGTAAAACCCACCTGAATACATGTCTTGAAAAGCATATTTTTCTTCAAAATCAGAAAACCACTTTTTAAACCGGTCTCCACTGTACGTAAACCCTGCAGAAGTAGAAAGTCCTGCCCCGGCTCCAATAACAATAGCATCAGCTGTCTTTATTTCTTCTTTTAATCTGTCAAGCTGCTCTGTATCATCATCTTTCCCAAAGGACATACCGCTGTTAAAGCTATGTATGGCACTTAAACCTTTTTTTATTGTTTCCTGATATCCATTTGGCTGAAACGATCTGATCTTAGCCGTTGTCATTATAAAACACTCCTTATAGCTTAACCATTTAACAGTTTTTCATATATTTCAAAATCAAGATCCTTAAATACATTGAAAACAATCTTCATCTCACTGCCTGTCTCATCAAGCCAGTTTTTAACTGTCTCTACAGCAATCTCAGCAGCTCTCTGATTAGGAAACATGAAAACACCTGTAGAAATGCAACAAAGAGCAATGCTCTTAACACCGTTTTCCTCTGCTATATCAAGACATGACTTATAGCAGGATGCCAAAAGCTGCTCATGCTTTTTAGTCAGAGGTCCTTGAACTATAGGACCCACGGTATGAATAACATAATCACAAGGTAAATTATACGCCGGAGTAATCTTAGCCTGCCCTGTTGGTTCAGGATGTCCCTGCTTTTCCATGATGCAGTTACATTTGTAGCGGAGGCCAAGTCCAGCTTTTGAATGAATAACGTTATCAATGCAACTATGTAGCGGTTGAAAGCACCCTAACAACTGACTATTTGCTGCATTTACAATAGCCCCAATCTGAAGTCTTGTAATGTCTCCCTGCCATAAATAAAAAGAGGTGTTTCCTGAAACCGGTTCTAAATTAGACAGCGAAACATATCCGTCCTTTCCATTTTCCTCCTGCAAATAAGCATCTTGGATTTGGAAAAATTCCTCTGACATCTCTTGGGGCTCCCAAACGTTCATAAGCCCTCGCAAAAGATCCTTTTGTCCCTTTGCGTCCTTCGGAATCAAATAATGGCTCAACGGAGAAGCTTGTTTTTGCAGTTCCTTTATCAACCAAATACGTTGTTCACTATGATTCATCGTCCACACCTCTTTCTAGTACAATTCCCATGTTCAAAATAAATCTCACTTTACTTCCGCTAATATAGCACCAATATCTCCATCCAAACAGATACTTCTATCGGTGATATTTTCCGGGCAAAAGGCCTCTCCATAATTTAAGCAAGCATAAACAGCCTTTTCGTTTTCAGCAAGCCTCTGCCAAAATGGATACTTTATGATAGCGGGAGTGTTGCCACCTACCCCTAATTCCAAATATAGCACATGCAGATTCTGATGACGACGGAGAAAATCCACGTAACGGTCACTTGCTTGATACCAGCCTTCATCCTGCACAAAGGTATCGTCTGCGCGTAGGTTCATGGACATAGGCTCTCCACAATGTGGACAATAAGGAATCAACGCTGTCTCTATTTCCATCTTTATTTTTGAAAAGTCAATACTTCTGTCTGCCTTACAAGGAGCCTGTAAAACTCCTTCTTCATCAAAAAAGAATCCTTGCGACACAAGCATTTCCTTGATTATTTTCTCATTATCATACGTATATTCCTGACAGGGCTCAGAACATTGAAATAGTCCGTAATCCCCCTGCGTATAAAATAAACGTTTCTTGTCAAACCCTGCCTTTTGAAAACAGTGATCTACATTCGTAGTAATCACGAAATAATCTTTTTCTTTTACAAGCTCAAACAAAGCTTCATAAACCCGCTTTGGTGGATCCATATAACGATTCACATAGATATAACGGGACCAATAAGCCCAAAAAGTTTCCATCTTTCTATAGGGATAAAAACCGCCGGAATACATATCGGCAAATCCATATTTTTCGCGAAAATCTGCAAAATAGCGTTCAAAACGCTCTCCATTGTAAATAAATCCCGCAGAAGTTGAGAGTCCCGCACCGGCACCAAGCACTACTGCATCTGCACATGCTAACTCTTCTTTAAGTCTTTGCATCTTTTCTTCCTGAGAGATTTTCTTTTGAAAATCCGGTGTACCAAATAAATTTCTACCAAACATGCCAATAACCTCCATATTGCTCGAAAGAGCAGGTGCTATGCCTCCTGCTCTTTCATTAATGTCTCCATTTGCATCTTTAAATCCGCCAAAGTGGTTCTATCCAATTCTTCTAACATTGCATTCTTTGCATCATCCAGTTTTATATCCAATAAGGTATGCACATTCCTACCTACGGGACACTGTGGATTGGGATTCTCATGGAATTTAAACAATTCCGTATCCTTTTCCACTGCAAACAATACATCTTTTAACGTAATTTCCTTCGGATCCTTTGCAAGTTCCGACCCACCAACTCCGGCTTTTGTTTTGATGAACCCTGCTTCTTTCAGCTTTACCAACATGTTTCGGATAATTACCGGATTTACATTGACACTTCCGGCTAAAAACTCAGAAGTTGTCTTCTCTTTTCCATCGAATTCCGCAATGGCAAGCAAAATATGGGTACCAATCGCTAACTTACTTGAAAACTGCATATTTTCACTTCCTACGCTTCAATAACTTCCGGATCAGCCTTCATAGAGTATTTTGTTGCCTTTGCATCTTCAATGCGAAGAACTTCGAAAATACCATCTCCTAATGTGTATAAGTTGCTTGGTCCTGTAGGATCTTCCAACATTGCTTTTCTGGATTCATCGTTATCATCGCGCACTGCTTTTCCTGAAATACGAATCCATGTGCCATCTTTTCCCATTCCACAGATTTCTACCTTTGAATTCTTCTGAATTTGCTTGTATACATCTTTTGTATTATTTGTACAAAGATAAAGGCTTCCGTTAATCTCTGTCAAACTGCTAAACGGACGTACTCTTGGCTGACCATCTTCATCCAAAGTCGCTACATAAAATACACCTGTTTTTCTAAGTTCCTCTACAATTTTGTTCATGTTCATTTCCTCCTTCGTTGTAATCGATTTGTTTACATCTTGCAATTGCAATCTAACATATTACAACGTCGTTGTCAACCATTTTATTACAACAAAGAAAAAATTATTCTTTTCCTTCTCCACTCTGGGAAAATAACCATTCTTTCACAATTGGCAAATCATATCCCAAACGCCATGTCATACGATGTCCACCCTTTGCTGCTGTGCCATCTCCATTCAAAGAACCTTCCCCTTCTTTAATTCTAAGAAAATACATATTTGCATCCTCGGCAGTCAAAGAGCGAATAATCTCTTCTCTTTCTTCTTCTGAATTTAACACACTGATTTGACTATCGGCTGTTTTCGCTCCCATAGAAATCCACATTTCTTCATCCGCAGTTAATTTCGCATTCGCTGGGTCATCTTCTGACACCAAAAATAGAATATTTTCATTATAAATATCCTTCATATCTTCCGGATCCCACTGTCCTGCCATAATATACGCCGCATCAATTAATCCGGGTTCTTCTCTCATCATAATCATAGTAGCCATACATCCCATGGACTGGCCTGTGGAATAAATACGATTTTCATCCACCGGATAATCCTCCTGCAATTGCTTTAAAAGATTGATGGTTCCATATAAATAACCGTCATAGTATTCCCAGTAGTCATTGATGTACTTATCTTCATAAATCATAGTAACCACAAAACAAGGATTTTCTGCTTGCCATTCCTCATCGATCCATACAACCCCTCCGTTTCCTTGGTTAATTACGCGTTCCCAGTCAGAGCTCACTGCCCCGGCATCCGGAATAAAGAGTACCAACGGATATTCTTCCCCGCTTTCCTCATATCCCTCCGGCGTAAATAAATTGTAATGTAAAACGGTTCCGGTTAATGGATCATTATAAAAATGATTGTCCTCAAACTTATCCAAATCCATGGTTTTTATCGCATCATTTCCCATGATTCCACCATCTCCGGCGGCAGTCGTATAAACAGTATCTCCGGCAGAAATAACTGTTCCATCCGCCAAAGAAACGTCTTTTCGCACAATAACTGAAGACTCTTCAATCGGAACATCTCCGACCGGTCTTCCATCCGTTGCATATTGGTCATTTAAAACCGCCGGTTGAATTTCCAAATCCAAAACCAAATAATTGCCTGCAACATCCTCCTCTGTAGCAGCACATTCATTATTTACGTGAATATCTGTAATTGTACGATCCACCACCTCAAAAGAATCTACATCGACAGAGTCCATGTCAATCTCTGCTCCAAATTCCAAAATAACCTGCGATACTTTTTCTCCGTCTCCATAACTGTGTGTCACGCTATAAACTTTGAACAGTTCCGCACTTTCCTCTTTTTCAGCGGTTTCTTTCATTTCTGAGGATGCTTCCTGGATTTCCGTGCTATTTTGGGAAGAATCCGCAGCATCTGCACATCCCATAACGCCTCCTAAAAGCGATACGGTTGTCATCAATGCAACCCCTTTTAATAACCCTCTTTTCATACATTCTCCTTTCCTTTTCTCTCTAAATTCCTTAAGTATCTTGTAAATCCGGTCAAAAAAATTTTAATTTCCACCATACGGGCCAATCAATTCCCCTTTGAAATGAAAAAATTCCAAAAATGAAAAAATAAGAAACTTTGCCTTTTTTATTGACATTTTTTCAACATCTCACTATAATTACCTTTGTTAATTACCATTGATAACTATTGGAGGTATTATGACACCGGGAAAAATAAAAGAACTGCTGGATGCTTGTTATCTTGCGAAACGCACAAGAGAACTCCTTCCCCCGTTGCCGGAAGGCGTCACTCCAGCATTTGTACAATATTTAGATATTATGAAAAAAATCGAAAACGAAAAGGGACAAGTAAAAGTCAGCGATATCAGTGATTCCCTAGGACTTCCCAAACCCGGCGTTACCAGAACGGTAAAAGAAATGGAAAAACAAGGATATATTCAAAAAATATCCTCCCCGGAAGACAAACGAATTGTTTTTTTAAGTCCCACAAAAAAAGGACTTTCCTTATCCAATAAATTCGATGTCTCCTACTATCGTTTTTTGGCAACTTACTTGGAGGATCTCTCCGATGAAGAGGTGGATATCACCATCCATACCCTTGAAAAATTTCATGGAGTCATGGCTTCTTCCACTATCGACCCCAATACCTTATAAGAAAAATTACAGAAATATAATAGAAAGAAGGAATATCATGTCAGAAACAAAAAGTAACAAAACAGACTTTACCACCGGGAATATTCTTAGCAAATTGATTCCCTTTATGATGCCTATTTTAGGTGCCTTAGTACTCCAAGCCGCCTATGGTGCAGTGGATTTATTAGTCGTTGGACGATTTGGCACCACAGCCGGACTTTCTGCGGTTTCCACCGGTAGTCAGATTTTAAATCTGGTTACCTTTGTCGTTACCCAGCTTGCCATGGGTGTCACCGTATTGATTGCCCGCTATTTAGGGGAAAAAAAGCCCCAGCAAATCGGACCCCTTTTAGGTAGTGCCACTGCCATCTTTTCTCTTATCGCAGTGGGATTGTTTTTTATTTTAGTAGGCTTTGCAGCTCCTCTTTCCACGTTAATGCAAGCACCAACGGAAGCATTGTCTTTAACTACTTCCTATGTCAGAATCTGCGGATGCGGTATTTTCTTCATTGTTGCCTATAACGTATTATCCGCCATTTTCCGTGGACTTGGAGATAGCAAATCTCCGTTAATCTTTGTAGCTGTTGCATGTGTCGTTAATATTTTTGGCGACATTCTCTTTGTTGCTGTTTTCCATATGGATGCAGCCGGAGCCGCTCTTGCTACCGTACTTGCGCAGGGCGTCAGCGTTGTTTTAGCTTTACGCTTATTAAAAAAGAGAAATTTACCTTTCCACGTAAAAAAAGAAGACATTCGAATCAATGAAAACTGCAAGCGATTCCTGTCCATCGGTTTCCCTTTGGCATTACAGGAATTTTTAACACAAATGTCTTTCCTTGCACTTTGTGCTTTTATTAATAAGTTAGGTTTGGAAGCCTCCTCCGGCTACGGCGTTGCATGCAAAATTGTAAACTTTGCTATGTTAGTCCCAAGTGCCTTGATGCAGTCCATGGCATCCTTTGTTTCCCAAAACGTAGGTGCTGGTAAAGAAGATCGTGCAAAAAAAGCTATGTTTACGGGAATGGGTGTCGGACTTTGTATTGGTGTCCTGGTCTTCCTTTTGGTATGGTTCTTCGGTGGCCAATTAACCGCCATCTTCACAACAGACGCAGCTGTTATTGAAAAGGGCTATGATTACTTAAAAGGATTTGCTCCTGAAACCATTGCAACCGCAGTACTCTTCAGTATGATTGGTTACTTCAATGGGCATGAAAAAACGTTGTTTGTCATGTTACAAGGACTTGCACAAACCTTATTGGTACGTCTGCCATTGGCCTATTTTATGAGTATTCAGCCGGACGCCAGTCTTACCTATATCGGACTTGCAGCTCCAATTGCAACCCTCTTTGGTATTATGCTAAATGTGGTTTATTATCAAGTGTTAAAAAAACGTGTTTTTGGAAACTAAGCCCTTGTTTATTTAACATTTTTCCCTTATAATTTCTTTATGTTTACAAACAGAATACCAAAAGAAGAACGGGAGCTATTCTACCAATCAAAGTATGAATATTTCCGGGTTGTAAGTGGATATTCTGTGGTATTAATCGCTCTGTTAGAGATGACCTATTTCATATCAGATTGTCTTCTCTTCGGACGATTTGCCACGGAAACTTTAATCCCGCGCTTTGCAATTATTTTTCCTTTGGCATTATTTCTGTATTTCTACAGAACGGGGATTAGAAGTTATAAAATTGGTGCTTTTTTCTATTACATGATTCCACATGCATCTATGTGGTGTACCATTTGGACTATTACCTATCTAGAGAATCGAGATTTTGCCAGAGAAGGCTTTATTATTATGCATTTTGCATTCCTCGCAACCGGTCTTGCGATGCCACTCATCTACCACATCCCAATCCATTTTCTTTTATTGCTAAACATTCTTATCTCAAATACATGGATTCACTATGAAAAATTTGCAGTTATGATTTCCGTGGCCATGCCGCTCTATGTAGGTGTAACTGCTATGCTTTTCATTTGGGAAAAATCTTACATGGATCAATACCTGATTCGTAAGGAAATTGAAACTGCATCCATTACCGACCAACTTACCAAGACTTACAACCGCAATAAGCTCATTAGTTTAGTCAATAATCATGAGCAATTTTTATTTAAGAACCAAACGACTCTATTCCTTTTGGACATAGACGACTTTAAACAGGTAAATGACAAATATGCTGTTGCACATACCGATAATGGGGTTTGCCCATTAACCATTTCCGTTGGTGTCTATGAATATCAAAACGACAACTACCATACAGCGATTGAAAACGCAGATATGGCACTTTACTATGCAAAACGTCACGGAAAAAATCAGGTTGTGAATTACGCAAAAGCAATTTCAAATGCTTGACTTAAATCTTCTATTAAATCTTCCGTATCCTCTAGTCCTAAAGACAAACGAATGGTATTCTCATAAATATCGGCCTTTTCCTGTAGTTCCGGCGAAAGCTCAATATGCGTAGTATGGGCTGGATTAATAATAAGGGATCTCGCATCCCCTATATTCGCCTGAAAACTAAAAATTTTTGTGGCTTCCAAAAACTTGCGACGATTTTCACTGTCACCAGCCAAACCAAAAGATAAAATACCACCTGCTCCCTTAGGAAAATATTTTTGAGCCAATAATTTATATGGACTATCCTTCGCCGCCGGATGTTTTACCCAAAGCACTTCCTCTCTGGTTTCTAAAAAGCGAATCACACTTTCTGCATTTTTCACCTGTTTTTCCAGTCGTTCGGATAAAGTCTCCAATCCCAATAGAATCAAATAAGAATTAAAAGGACTAATCGCAGCTCCTAAATAATTTAAATAAATAGCTCGTATTCTCCCTGTGAAAGGAAAATCCGGGAAAATATCTACAATATCACGTTTTGTACCGTCTAAATTTTCCAAAAAATACGGTTGTTTTGTAAATTGCGGAAACTTTCCGTTTTTCCAATTAAACTTATTGTTTTCAACTACCAAACCACCAATCACATTTCCATGTCCTGTAAGACCTTTTGTGGCAGAATAAACAACAACATCTGCTCCAAATTCAAAAGGATTCAGTAAATATGGTGTTGCCAATGTATTATCTACAATGAGTGGAATCTCATGTTTATGAGCAACCTCCGCAATCTTTTCAATGTCCAAAATCGTAGCATTCGGATTTGTAATGGATTCAACATAAATACATTTCGTATCCTCACGAATAAGTTTTTCAAAAGCTCCGATATCATCCGGATCTTCTACAAAATCCCCGGCGATTCCCAATTCTCCAAAAATTTGTTCAAAACTATCTACTGAACCTCCATATAGTCTTGCAGTTGCCAAAATACGTCCACTTCCACCCGTCGCATTTAATAACGAATATGTCACGGCAGCCATTCCACTGGCCAACGCAATCGCCCCTGTTGCACCCGGATGTAATGCAGTCACTCTCGCCTCCAAAATATCCGTTGTTGGATTTGATAGTCGTGTATACAATGCATCCATACTATTAAACGCAAACATTTCATCCGAGCGTGCTACATTTCCCAGTTCATATGCTGCAGTTTGATAAATCGGCACAGAAACCGCATAATTATGGTCTGCCGGATTATATCCTGCATGTACTTTAGCTGTATCAAATCTATATTCTCCCATCTTATTTCCTCCATTCTTTTCCCTTTTTCACAATTTCATCTACCCAATCAATTGCCTTATCCAATCGAGCAAAAATTTCCTCTAACTCTTCCTCCGTAATAATAAGTGGTGGGGCTGTCAGAAAATGTGAGCCACCTCCAAAGGTTAAAATTCCATATTCATCACGTAATTTATTTAAAAATACGGTGTTAAATGGTTTTCCATCCGGAGTTTCTTCAATAGGCAACCGTTCCTCCTTACTCCAGGAAAACTCCACCGCACCAAATAAGCCTCTTGACCTGACATCTCCGATAGATATATGCTTTTCTTTCAACACTTCCAAATGCTTTTTTAACACTGGTTCCAACTCCAATACATGCTCTTTTATGTGCAATCTTTTATACTCCTCTATACAAGCGATTGCTGCCGCCACACCCAAAGGATGCGCATTATAGGTAAGTCCTGCTCCAAATGGATGTTCATCATAATAATTTGAAATTTCCTTACTAATAATGACTCCTCCTAAAGGTGCGTAAGAACTATTTACTCCTTTTGCAAAAGTGATTATATCCGGCTCTATATCTTCTCTCTCGCAGGCAAACCAGTCCCCACATCGCAAAAACCCTGCCATTACTTCATCACACACCATCAAGATTCCGTATTTTGTACAAAGCTTACGCACTCCCTTCAAATATCCCTTTGGATAAGTAAATGCACCGTTACTTCCTGCTACGCTTTCTATAAAAATAGCTGCGATTTTATCGGTTCCTTCCTGTTGTATTTGATAATCCAATCTTTTCAAAAAGTGTTTGGTAGCATCCTCTTCCGTTTCAAATTTGATATCATATCCATATAAATGAGGTGCATCAAATTTAATGAACCCGGGAATTGTTGGAAAGAGTGCTGCACGGTCCGGCTCCCCGGTCAAGCTTCCTGCTCCATAGGTACCACCATGATAAGACTCATATTTTGAGAATATTTTATCTCTGCCTGTATACGCTTTTGCAAATCGGATTGCAAATTCATTTGCATCAGATCCCCCCAATGTAAACAGCACTTTTCCCATATTTTTCGGTGCAGCTTCTTCAATAATCAATTCCCCTAAAACACCCTTCTGATCATAGGTATGTTTTGGATTGACATAAGCCAATTCCTCCACTTGTTTCTTTACTGCTTCTATAATGTGTTCGTTCTGAAATCCTATATTCACATTGGCCAACTGTGAGCCTAATTCATAATATTCCTTTCCACTTTCATCATAGATTTTTACGCCCTCTCCGCGCTTCATGTAAAAGGGTTGATATTCCTTTTGGTTATATCCCGTAAACGAAAATAATGTATATTTCTTTGCCTTTTCATATAATTCCTTCGACATAACGATTCCTCCAACTGTTTTAAATTATGTATTCCGGTTCTATTTCCTCTCTTGCAAGCTCAAATTTCTCTAGAAGTTTTTTTCTTAATTTTAAAAATTCTTCACTTCCTCGATCTCTTGGATTCTTCATATTTACAGGAATTACTTCACTGATTTTTCCCGGTCGAGGCGTCATAATAAAAATACGATCCGATAAATATAACGCCTCATCCACATCATGTGTCACCAACAACATGGTAGTTTGATTTAATTCCCGTAATTCCAACAGCTTATCCTGTATCTCTGCACGTGTAAAAGAATCAAGTGCGCCCATCGGCTCATCCAACAGTAGTAATTCGGGCTCCGTGATTAAGGAACGTGCGATTGCCACTCTTTGTCCCATGCCACCACTGATTTGATGTGGGTACGCTTTTGCAAAACCGGACAGCCCAATCATTTCTATAAATTCTTCTACCCGTTTTTTCTTTTTTCGATAGATGCCTCGGCGTTTTAAACCATAGGCAATATTTTGTTCTACCGTAAGCCATGGAAAAAGGCTTTGTTGTTGAAATACAAATCCACTGTTGGCATTTGGTTTTATTATTTTATTCCCATCTAATAACACTTCTCCATCGTCTGCTTGATTCAAACCTGCGATGATTCTCAATAATGTTGTTTTTCCGCATCCGGAAGCTCCAATAAAGGAAATAAACTCTCCTTTTTTCACTTCGAAAGAAATATTTTTCAATACTTCTGTCTCATTTTTTTCGTCTTGATATACATGTGAAATATTCTGTACTTTAAGTATTATGTCGCTCATCTTACAATTCCTCTCTGCCAACGTAATACACGATTTTGTATCGCGGTGATACCCTTTGATATCAATCCAAATAAAATAGCCATGACAATAATCGCAGCAAATACCTTATAATACGCGCTCCATACTTTCGACGCATTAATATAGTATCCAAGTCCGCCCGGTTGCCCCATCATTTCAGCCATTACCAAAGTAGTAAAAGAAAAGGCCTCTGCTGTTGTAATTCCAATAAAAATTTGAGGCATTGCATAGGGCACCGCAACATGAAAAATAAGCGAACATGTTTTTGCGCCCAAAGTTTTTGCTGCTTCAAACTGCCCTTTTGGTGTACCTGCTATTCCGATCGCTGTCATCGATGCCACCGGAAACCAAGAACAAACCACAATTAAAAATACAGCTGCCGCAAAAGACGTTGGAAAAAGAATTAAAGCAAAAGGCATCCAAGCCACTGCCGGAATAATTCCACTGAAATTTAATATAGGGCTAATCCAATAATTTACTCGTGGGAACCATCCAATCAAAATACCTGTCCCTACACCCACGAACACACCTATGCAAAAGCCTGCTGCAAATAATCGAAAAGAATATACCGTATTTTCAAAGATATAAGCCGGCTCCATTAAAAAAGCTTCCAATATGTTACACGGACCCGGAAAAAACGGTTGAGGTAATAGCTCCAACTTATCACCTAACATGTTCCAAATAGCAAGAAGAACACCAAATACGCATCTTCGGTAGGACAATTTCCGATAGCTTTTCCACTTTTTTTCCTCTTTCATAGCGAAAAAACCAGTACTTGCATAATAAATAATTGCAAAACAGATCAGTACCAAATATGCGATATTACGATTTACAGAAACATGAAAAAATACGTAATCTGTAATTGTTACATCTGCCACCTGAGGAAAAACAAGATTTAGAATACCTGCAAACACAAATCCAATGATTGTTACTATAATTGCCATAAAAATGCCCCACTTTATTCCGATAACGTTACTTCTGTATACAAACTATCAATCAAAGAATCCACATCCTCTGTTAAATATCCCACCTGATATAATTGAGAAGCAAAGTAATACACATCATCCCTTACACTATGTTCTCCACTTTCCCAAACCTCTTCTGTCGGATACTCGTATTCCTGTAACAATTTAACCGCTAAATCCGTATCTTCAATTTCGGAATATCCTTTTTCCGCAATAATTTCTACTGTTTCCTCGGGATTTTCGTTAATCCAATCCTCAGCTTTATGAATTGCGCGAAGCAACGCTGCAATTTCTTCCGGATTCTCTTCTAATACCTGATTTGACGCATATACAAAACAGCAGAATTTTCCGGCAAATACCGGGTCACTCAATAAGTCACATAAAACATCTGCATTCCCTTCTTCTACAGCCTCACTCGCCAAAGGATCCCAGATAGCAATTGCATCAACATCCCCACTATAAAGGGCCTGCAATTGTAAATTTCCATCTGCATAAGGCAAAAATGTAATTTCCCCATCCTTTTCCTGTGCAGAAACTCCATTCGCTTCCAACCAAATACTTGCTGCTTCATATGGCGGGCCTCCGATTTCGTCTACACCAATTGTTTTTCCTTTTAAATCTTCTGCAGACTCAATATCAGAATCCTTCGCAACCAAAATCTTAATACATCCATTGTGTAAACCATCTACTACCGTAGTTTCTACCCCTTGTTCAATTGACTGAAAAAACATAAAATCACCATTAGTAATAGGATATGTTCCGTTATTTAATCCAATCTTCCGGGTTTCCGTATCAGCAGCAATTAACTTTGCATCAATTCCTTCCTCCGCAAAATATCCATTTTCGTAGGCAATATATAAGGGAGCCCCACACAAAGCACCATCTAAACATGGAATTTCCACCGTCCCATAAAGATAGGTTTCCTCCGTTGTATTCTCACTCACGACTGTATCTGTACTCTGTGTACCACATCCCATAATTCCCATAGCCAATAAAATCATGACCATTCCTATGCCAATTTTTGATTTCTTCTTCATCTCAATTCTCCTTTTTTTCAATTCTCCCATCGGATAGCACATACGTCTCATCCGCATATTTCTTTACCAAAGGATCATGGCTAACCACTAATATTCCCATACCTGCTCTCGCTTTTTCTTGAAATAGTTTCATGATGCGCTCCGTATTTTCGTTATCCAGATCATTCGTTGGCTCATCCGCAAATAAAATTTTCGGATTTTGCATGAACCCTCTTGCAATAGCGATTCTCCTCTTTTCTCCTCCGGACAAATGACTCAAGGATTCATTCTCAAGATTTTCCAAATCTAAAGCATTCAAATAGATTTTTAATCGCTCTATTCCTTTCTGAAAATCTGCATGAAATAAATCATAAGCAATACGGAGATTTTCTCCCACCGTAAAGGTCTCAATAAATGCTGGATTCTGCGGTATATAACCTATATTCTCGTTTCGAAAAATTTGACTTTCCTCTTCCGTAAAATGAGAAAAATCTGCCCCATCCACATAAACAGATCCGGCATCCGGTTTAAGCAACCCCTGCAGAATCTGAATAAATGTGGTCTTTCCGCTTCCGGAGCGTCCTTGCAGTAAAATTATTTTGCCCCCTTGTACAGTCAAATCTGCTTGATTTATCCCATGAAATCTTCCATTTTTACTTTGATATAATTTTGTGATACTCTTCCCTTCTACTTTCAAATGCGTCTCCTTATCCACTCATAGGAAAACAGTGGTCCGACTATGAATCCTGTTAACTCTGCCACCACAATTCCCGCTAAAATCAACACTCCACCGGGGTCTACGAACGGTATTTCAAAATAGTCCGTAAGCCACACATGAAATCCAAAATATCCAACAAAAGTAACACCAAGACCAATCAAACTTCCAAAAAGATAAAGCAAATTCTTCTCGGAGCAAAAAATATACCTACACTTTCTTCGCGACATGCCAATCAGATATAATATTTTTAAATCCTGTAGTCTTTTTTCATTCGAACTGATTGAAATAATGATTAACAAAATAGAAGCAATCAGAAATACCAAGACAAAAACTATTTTCCAAATAATAAGTGCGTAAGAAAATGCATCACTCAATTTTTTCGTCAAGGTTTGCATTTTCATCCCTTTTATGCCATCCATCCCATTTATTTCGTCCAAAACGGCATCTACATCTGCATCTTTTGCCACATTCACGTAAATTGCAGATAGTAATTCCTCCTCTGACTCACTATTTCCAAATCCATACCCTTGAAGTATTGCTTGTTGTCGAATGTCCTCTACTGTTTCCATGGAAGCGAACACAGATTGATCCAGGCCTGTTCCTGTGGCAGCCAGTTTTCCCTTTACCTTATATTCTTTTCCAAATAGTTTTAAAAATTCTCCAACCGAAACATTGACTTCACTACCTACAAATAACTCTTCATACTCCAAATTTCCCTGTTCACAGTTTTCCAACCAAGGACCAATGGTAAAATCTGTTTCTTCATCAATCCCTATAATATTTACTTTGGTATCACAACAGCCTGTTCCAAGTGAGGCTAAAAAAAACTGACCACTGGATTTTTCTACTCCTTCTATTTCCTTTATCTTCTCTAAATATTCAGAAGAAAAATAATCATAGGACGTTACCATTTGCAAAAAATATTCCGATACGTCCAATTCTCCGTCTTCCGAAATCACCAAAATATCTGCGCCAAATCTTTCTTCTACCTGGTGAAATCCATTTTTTACGCCAAAATATAAAATCCAACTACTGAGTACGGAAAAAATCATAATGGCAAATGCTGTCACGACACCAATGGAACGGAAAGTACTTCTTATTAACAACAACCACACTGCTCTATTTACTGTTATACGTTTCATGCTTTTGAGTCCAAACGATTCCTTATAAAATCAACCAGTGCCAATACAATTAAAATTCCTCCAACAATCACAAGTATTGGCCTTGTTAAATCATGACAATTCATATGTGTTGCGCAAGTTCCTATCAAGACAGTCGGTGTCAAAATTAACAATAATCCCTGAGCAAGCAGTGCAATATCCAATCCGGCTTTTGTATCCTCGTTTTTTAAAATCAAATGCAAGATACCTACTACAATTACTCCTACTCCTGCAAAAGATGAAATTCTATCCGTCCAATGGCACTTCATAACCATTTCTTCCGTCACTTGACACACCGGAAAAATAGTTCTTAATCCAATCACAACAAATGCTCCTAATAGAATCGCAAAGATTCCTGTTAATCTCTTTTTCAAAACCAAGTTTTCTCCTTCCTCTAACCTACGTTTTCTTTTTTTTCATGCTCCCTTGGACTTGTTCTCGGCTGCGAAGCAAGTAATAATTTTGTATAGGCATGTTTGGGTGTACGAAATAATTCTTCTGTTTTCCCAATTTCTACCACTTTCCCTGCGTACATAACCATTACACGATCCGCTAAGTTTTCCACAACTCGTAAATCATGGGAAATAAACAGAATTGATATATCCAGTTTTTCCCTTAAATACAGCAATAGATTTAATATATCCGCTTGAATGGATACGTCTAAAGCAGATACGGCCTCATCTGCAATTAAAATTTTCGGCTCCACCAACAATGCTCGTACGATTGCAAATCGCTGCAATTGTCCTCCACTCAGTTGTGATGGATACTTTGTCTCCATTTCCGCTGATAAGCCGGCATATAAATATAATTGTTCCTTCTTTTTTAAAAAATCTTTCCTCGGAATACCATGAATTGTCGCCACTTCTTTTAAGGATTGCTCTAGCGTATTACGAGGCTGAAAAGAAGTCATGGGATTTTGAAAAATCATTTGTATTTCTTTCGCTAGATTTTTTCTTGTATATTCCTCTAAGTTCTTCCCATCTATCACAATATTTCCTTCTTTTCCATCCATAAGGTTTAACAACGACCGACTCAATGTCGTTTTTCCACAACCACTTTCTCCCACAATCCCAAGAATTTCTCCTTTTTTTAAGGAAAAGGAAACATCATCCAATATCTGTATTTTTTTTCTTCCCTTTGTTCTTACGTTGACATGAAGATTATTTACTTTAAGCAGAGACATCTCCTACCTCCTGTTTTCGACGTTCCGGCGATTCCGGTGTATAGTGACAGACGTACCCATGTCCTTCATAATCTCCCAATACAGGAGGTGCCGTAAAACGACATTTATTGGTGGCATACGGACAACGGGCTTGATATACGCATCCTTCTTGTTTTGCCATAATATCGTAGGGACTGCTTTTTTCCTTCATTACAATTCCGGATAATTCATATCCATGTTGCAAATTTCGAATTAAATGCTCCGTATACGGATGTTTGGGTGCATAGAAAATCTCTTCTGTCAAACCGCATTCCACTACAAATCCACCATACATAACCGTGACACTATCACATATTTCTGCAACTACACCAAAATCATGGGTGATACATAAAATAGAAATATTCTCCTTATCTCGAATCGACCTCAACAATTCCAAAACTCGCTTTTGCATAGTCACATCTAAAGCCGTGGTTACCTCGTCTGCAATTAAAATCTCCGGATTTGCCGCTATCATCATTGCAATCATGGCTCTTTGTAACATTCCACCGGAAAACTCATAGGGATACTGATTTGCCCGCTTCTCCGGAGGCGTCACCCCCACAGATTGCAATAACTCATGGGTTCTTTTTCGCGCTTCCTTCTTTTTACAAACCTTATGTTTGATCAACATTTCATCAATCTGTTGTCCAATCGTATACAAATTGTCAAAGGCACTCATCGGATTCTGAAAGATATAAGCAATCTCCGATCCACGAAGTTCCTCCAATTCTTTCTTATTCATTTGCAAAATATTTTTATCTTTGTATATGATTTCGCCACTATATTGCGCAATTCGTTCATCGTGTAATCGTAAAATAGACTTGGCTGTGACAGTCTTTCCGCACCCACTTTCTCCGACAATTCCTCGAATTTCTCCCGGTCTTAAATCCAAGTTCAATCCACGGACTGCTTCGCCCAATTTTGAACCAATCTGAAACGACACACCTAAATTTTTTATCTGCATTCTTTTTTGTATCACGCAACAGCCCCCCTTTCCTTTGGATTTAAATATCTTAAAATCTCATTGCTAAATAGATTTAAAGATATCACTAAAATGATAATCATGACTCCCGGAGCTAATGCCTGCAGAGGATTTGTGGTCAAAAACTGCTGTGCATCAGATAACATATATCCCCAATCTGACTGAGGCGCTTGTACTCCCAATCCTAAGAAACTTAATCCTGCCAATTCCAATATGGCATAAGCCAAATCCAAGGTAAGCTCCGCAACAATCGTGGGTGCACAGTTTGGCAAAATATGAAAATAAATAATACGATTATCGCTATAGCCCAGCGTAATATCCGCAGCCACATAATTCTTTTGTTTTTCTTCCATTGCTAAAGACCTCGTAAGTCGAGATATCATGGGAATATATACGATTCCGATTGCTAATACTCCGGCAATAATTCCTCTTCCAACAAATTGCATAAGAAGAAATGCTAATAATATCGTTGGAAATCCCAAAATTACGTTCCAAGCTCCCATAACAACATGATCTATTTTTTTCCCATAATATCCGCAGTACAAACCTAAGGGAATACCCACTATTGCAGAAATAAACACCACAAAAAAGGAACTCAAAATCGTAGTCCTTCCTCCATATAAAATGCGAGAGAATATATCTCGCCCCACCTTATCTGTTCCCAAAATGTGATTCCACGAAATACCCTGCAATCTTTGTGTCACATCTAATTCTTCCGGATTATATGGTGCTAAAATCGGTGCAAACAACGTGCCTATAAGAATCAAAATCAGTACACTTAAAGTGATATAAAATGTTGCCGAACCAATGTTATGTTTTTTCCAAGATTTTTTCATGCAACCACCTCTTTTTCTCGAATTCTTGGATCTAGTACACCACTTACAAAATCTACTAATAGATTTGCAAGTTGGAAAACAAGAATTACGATGAGCGACACCCCTTGAATCACCGCCACATCCCCTACTAAAACTGCTTGCACCAATAATTGCCCCAGTCCACTAATAGAGAAAATATTTTCCACCAACACAGCTCCGGCAATCAAACTTCCAAACTGCACTGCCGCAATTGTAATCACGGGAAGTAGACTATTTTTTAGCACATGTTTCCAAACAATTTGTCTATGAGATAATCCTTTTGCTTCCAAGGTCAAAACATAATCTGCATTTAATTGCTCAATCGCTGCAGCTCTTGTCACCCTTGTAACCAAAGCTATTTGATGCAATGCCAAGATGATGATTGGTAAAAATAATCTTTCTACATAATCCCCTGGCGTTTTCAAACTCCCTGTGTACGAAATAGATATGGCTGTCTTACTAATCAATAATATAAATAGCATTCCCATAAAAAATACAGGAACAGCCAAAAACATGGTTGTTAATATGGAAATCACGTGATCTATTCCGGTATTTCTTTTTTCCGCACTGACAATTCCAAGTACAATCCCTACTGTTTCAGCAATAAAAAAGCTGAAAAACGCGGTAATAAACGTAGGAATAGAGTAAGTCTGAAGAAGGCCGGAAACGGCTACTTTATACTTCACACTTTCTCCAAAGTTTCCGCTGAGCACATTTTTTAACCAATAAAGGAACTGAACCAATAATGGTTTATCCAATCCATATTTTTGCATTCGTTCCTGCAACGCTGCTTCGGACAAATGCCCTCCTCCCAACGTTGCTAATACAGGATTTAACCCTGTAGCCTTGATCATTGCAAAAATACAGACCGTTGCAATAAACAATACGAGTACAAAATTAAACATTTTCTTCGCTAGATATTTTTTCATTATTGATTCACTCTTACCCTTAAATTCTTACTTTTTCATTTCGCTCCACCTGAATAATTTTTCCATCCTGCACTACCAACGTGATGGAACCATATTTCAAATCCTTTAATTTTTCCTCAATGATTGGAGTTGCCTTCTTTAAGTTATTTTCTTTTTCTGCCATATTTTTTTCCTCCTATTCATCAGATAACATATTCTTCCTCTAATGCGTCTAATAATCCATATTCCAACAAAATTTCTTCCAAACGTTCCTGTGTCATTGGCTTTGGAATTGTAAAAAATGTATTTTGATCAATTGCCTCTGCCAGATTTCGGTATTCCTGTGCCTGCTTTGAATCCGGTGCATACTGAATAACCGTCTTTTTATTGATTTCAGCTCTCTGTACCACATTGTCTCTTGGAACAAAATAAATAAGTTGTGAGCCTAATTCCTTTGCAAACGCACGTAACAATTCCAATTCTCTATCCACATTTCTGCTGTTACAAATAATGCCACCCAATCGAACACCACCTTGTCTTGCATAGCGTGCGATACCTTTACAAATGTTATTGGCTGCATATAATGCCATCATTTCTCCACTTGCAACAATATAGATTTCCTTTGCTTTTCCTTCACGAATCGGCATTGCAAATCCACCACAGACAACATCTCCCAAAACGTCATAAAAAACGTAGTCCAATTCTTCCGTGTATGCTCCTTGCTGTTCCAACAACCCAATGGAAGTAATAATTCCTCTTCCCGCACAACCTACGCCAGGTTCCGGGCCTCCGGATTCTACACATTTTGTTCCACCAAAGCCCACTTTTAACACTTCATCCAATTCCACATCTCCATCCGATTCTCGAAGTGTGTCCAACACTGTTTTTTGATGTAATCCATTTAAAAGTAATCGTGTAGAATCTGCCTTTGGATCACACCCTACCACCAATACATGTTTTCCTGCTTCCACCAAACCAGCAGTTAAATTCTGCGTAGTTGTTGATTTTCCAATTCCACCTTTTCCGTAAATTGCTATTTGTCTAAGTTCTTTTTCTGCCACTTTTTCTTCCTCTTTTCCATTTATTATCCATGTGAAAATGTAGATTCCACTTGTAACGAACGCGTGTAAATTTGCTTAGAGACATCTTTTCCACCCAGAATTCCCGCCGCATCTGCACGGCATCTTTGACAATGCCGAAATACATCCACATACTTACCTGCTTCTGCTCGTATACCATCCAATTCCATACAATTTGGTTCCTTGCACCAACTCAATTCATGCTGCGGTATCAAAGGAATAATGTTATACATTTTTACCCCTAAGGCACCTATTGTTTTGGCCACGGTAACAATATGATCCTTGTTGATTTCCGGTATAAATACGGTATTTACTTTTACGGTGATTCCATAATCAACTGCCTTTTTAATTCCATAAAGCTGATTTGTAATTAATATTTCCGCAGCTTCCAAACCATCCCAATACTTTCCCTCATAAACAATCCCTTTATTTATTTGTTTTTGTATTCTGGGATCTACTGCATTTACCGTAACAGTTAAGGTATCTACCCCAACCTCCTTTATTTCCTCTACATATTTAGGTAATAACAGCCCATTTGTACTCATGCATTTCAATAACTGTGGAAACTCTTTTCCTATCTTCTCGAAGGTTTCCAATGCATAATGCGTAGCCAGGGTATCTCCCGGACCGGCTATTCCCGCCACTGTGATTTCCGGACATAACGCCAAAGCTCTACGAGTAACTTCTACGGCTTCATCCGGAGTTAAAATGTTTGAAGTCACTCCCGGTCGATTTTCCTTATCATCAATCACACGATTACAAAATTTGCAAAAAATATTGCATCCGGGGCTAACCGGTAAATGTATTCGGCCTGTTCCCGCCCCATGTCCTTTTGCAAAACAGGGATGTCTTGCTTGTATTTCCTTAAAACTTTTGCTCATTCTCAGTCCTCCACCAAATTACTAACTTGGATTTCCTGCAATAAATTCTCAACGGTTCCGTCTGCTTCAAATACACGTTTCCCATGAGAAATTAAAAAAGCCGCTGCCGTTTCTCCTATTCGCACCACAAAGATTGCGTCACAATCCTGCAGGAGCTCCAGTACTGTTTCAAACCCACCTTCACAATGTCCACGACAAGAGGCTGGAGCCTTTCTTGCACCGATAAATTCAAATCCATCTCGATTCACCTCATAAATTTCAAAATATCTGGCGTGGCCAAAGTGTTCATCTACATATTCCCCACTACTGGTTCCAATTGCTACTCTCATATAAACTCCTAATTATATGTCGCTAATACTCTGTTATAAATATCCTCTATCACACGTAAACCGCCGGAAAATCCTGCATAATTCGTATTTAATGTAATTCTATAATTCGCCGGTAACGCAGCCGGTAAATAATCTAAATCCTTTTCTTCCGCCAGTTTTTTATCCCATCCTGCGCCAATCAAAAGACCTCTTCCTTCATGTTCAATGGTCCGCAACTGTCTCTGTACGCTTCCGGCATCCGGGTCAAAGGTCACCTCTATCTTCCTTTTTTCCGATATATGCTCAAATTCCTGAAGAATTTCTTCTTTATATTTTTCCGGCGTGTTATCTACGATAAATTGCTCCTTTGGTACAATTCCTACTTCGTAAAGCAAAAACTTCGATAAACCTAATACATATCCCGCATCATGAATGATGTGTACATGATTCGGTAATCCGTAATAAAAATCCAAACGGAATGTAGCCAAATTATCAATTTGCTCGTAATATGCTTTCTTTTCTTTTTTCAAAAAAGTCTGTGCAGAATAATGATCAATGATTGCCTCATTTTCCACCGCAAATTTAATCACCTTCTTCAAAAATTTTTCCGTCTCATTGGCTCCAATTGGAACATAAGGAAACTGACAATAAGGTTGTCCATACTTTTTTTCCAAATGCTCTACAATTGGCTTTCCGTACCATGGAGAAATTAAAATATTGAAGTTTGCTCTCGGTATATGCTGCCATTCCAACACGCCGGCTGATTCGCTTCCGAACAAAACATGCACCTTTAATCCAATGCGTTCCAACAGTCTCTTATATTCCCTTAAATTTCCCTCCCAAAAAGGGTCCTGATAAGGAATCGACGCAAATAAATTCACCGTATTTTTTTCACTTCTTGCTTCATTCTCCTCCTCATACTGGAAAACATATTGATCAATAATGGCATTGACAACTCGACTATGTGATTCAAAATTATTTCCTTTAAATCCCGGCGTATCCACAGAAACAATGGGGCGTCCTTCCTCTCGAAATTCCTCCACCAAACCATCTACATCATCTCCAACAATTCCGGCAGTACAACCAGTTAAAACAACCTGTAAATCTGTGTCTAGTACTTTATAAGAGTTTTTTATTATATTTCTTAGTTTTTCAATACCTCCAAACACTACTTCCTTTTCCGAAAAATTGGAGCACGGCATGGTGGTTCCTCCAGCATATCCTCTGGATCTTTCATAAAATCCGGATACCATTTCTCCACATCCCGGTCCCGAATGCAAAATCGGAAGCGCTCTTGGTATTGCTACCACCGTTTGCAGTGCGCCTATGGCACATGTATATCTCACCTGTTCTATATATCCACATTCTCCCATCTTATGCTGTTCCCTCGTTTCTTTGTACTTCAATTCCACCCTTTAAAAAGGTGTATGGTTCTTGTTCTAACCACCATTTCGTATATGGATTTTGCGTATTCTTTGCAAGGTTCTTTACAAACTCATCATTTTCAATAGTTTCTACTACCTTCTTGCCATAACGAATCAATCCTTCATATCCCAAACAAAGATGTTCATCCCCAATCAACATAGATGGGATTCCAAATTTTGCCCCCCACAATGTCATTTCATTATGTCGCGCCAACAAAACATCCGGTCGGATTTTATGAAGTGCACTCACTATTTCATATTCCTGTCTATTACAAATGTTATAATTTGGAACATTACCGAATTCTCGAATTGTCGCAGCTAAAATATCTTTGTTTTCAGATGCACGATCATAATTTGGATCATGATGAAAAACTGCCGCTCCTCCTGCCTCCATGCCCAGATTACGCGCAATGGTAATTAATCCTTGTCCATGAGCTGAGCCGGCTACCACATATGCCTTTTTCCCAGACAATTTTTTCCGCAATTCTTCAATTTCAGGCATATACTCTTTTCTTTTTCTTTCTATAATTTCTTCTGCCTTTTTTTCTTGTCCTAATGCTTTTCCCAGAGCACGATACCATTTATCTGTTAAAGTTAAGCCAAATGGTGGTGCCGCATCCAATTCAGGAACGCCAAACTCTTCCTCCAAAGCAGCTCCTAAATAGGATCCTAATGTCGGGCATACCTGTACGGTCAGTTCCGCCTCGGAGCTGTATGAAAGCCCATCAATGGTAGAAAATGGTGTAATATAATTTGCTTTATACCCAAATTCTTCAAACCACTCATCAAAAACAGCCTCTCCCCAAAAATTTATGACGTTAATCATTTTCTTTTTTTCTCTGGCCGGCTTAATAATCTTTCGCGCGATTCCGTGATACGCTGCGTCAAAGCCGGTGGTCCATACTTTCGAACGGAACCCCTCGCAAAAAATTGCAACAACCGGAATCTGCAACTCTTCTTCTGCTTGATTACAAGCCGTTTCCACGTCATCCCCAATAATTCCCGCTGCACATGTCGTAAGTACGAAAATTGCCTTGGGTTTTGCAATTTTATTTACTTCATGAATCGTGGCATTTAGTTTTTTAATTCCTCCATACACCGTATCTGTTTCTTTTAAATTTGTAGAATAAATTTTTCTTTGTGTGGGATTGTCTACCTTCCTATTGACAGAATCTACACGATACGTAAATTCAAAACTATGAAGGCAACTAGAACAACCTACAGGCCCATGACTAATCACAGCCGCATCTTGTATCAACGAGGTTAAACAGGCTGCTTTTGCAGACCCACAACCGGAACATTGGCTAAACGTTCTCCGTCCATCTTTCGATACACTATGTTGATGTTCCACTAATGTATTGGCATCTCCAAGATAAGCACTCAAAGAATTTAAACGTACTTCACGAATTTGTACCTCCGGTGCTGATAAATTTACCGTTCCCATTCTCTTTCCTCACTTTCCCATTTTCATAAAATTCTTTGCTGCGATTTTTCATATCATAGATAAGAAATTTTCTATGATATGAAAAATCGGCATACGCAAATTTAGTCATTTTACGTATGCCGATCTCTAATGTTTTTAGTCAATCGTTTTATGAAATTTATTATAGCTTGCACTTTATCAACTGTATAATTCGAAAAAGCTATTCGTTTCTATTAAAAGAATTTATTACTCCGCTCTTTTTATATCTTTGATATAAATGTTATATAAGCACATTGTGGAATACTCATAGTCTACACGACTGCTATGACCATAAAAGATATAATCGTTTACAATCGGTGCATAAGGGATTTCTTCCTGCAAGATATCCAAAGCCTCCTTTAAAATTGCTATCCGCTCCTCTTCCGAAGTTGCCGCATTGGATTCGCTTATCAATCGATCAAAATCTTCACTGACATACTCCGCCCAATTGGAACCGCCAGCCACATTATTCGTAGATACATACATCGGAATAATACAACCGGTTGGATCCGGGTAATCAGAGCCCCACTTTGTAATTAACAATTCATAAGTTCTCGTTTCTGATCCTCCATATCTTTGTGTACTTATTTCACCGGAATCTAAGCCTTCCAAAGTAATAGTAATATTAATCTCTGCCAAAGATTGCTGTATGTATAAAGCCTCACTTTCCGCCACGGAATTCGATGCATCATAGCTTAATACGAAAGATAACCCATCTCCGTAACCCGCTTCTTCTAATAACTCCTTCGCCTTTTCAATATCCTTTTCGTAAGTGTTCTGTGTTTCAAAATAATCTCCCCAAATTTCTGCATTGGCTTCTCCTATTTTTTCACTAAACGGAAAACTTTTTGCTAGACTACCATATTCTTCCCCAACAATATCATTTAAAATGGCTTCTTTATCAATTGCATAGGCAATTGCTTGTCGTACACGGACATCATTTAACGGTTCCACTGTTGTATTAAAGGAAACAAAAGTACTCAATAACATATCTACTTTTTTGATACTAATACCATTTTTTCCATCTAATTCTTTCGCTCCATCCACAGACAGGTTTGAAACAATATCCACGTCTCCCGACTCCAGCAAAGTTTTACTTACCGCTTGGTCTTTCACGCTTAAAAACTGAACTTTTTTAAAATCCACTTCAGTGTTTGCGGCATTCCAGTAATCTTCGTTGTATTCTAAATCCACCTCAGTAGAACTCCAGTCTGTAATTACATAAGGTCCGGTTCCAATAAATCCACCCTCCGCCGTTCCGAAATTATCACTATGCGCTTCGTAATAGGATTTACTAATTACATTTCCCGCCGGTGTTGCTAAGGTATATACCCAAGTGGGGTCCGGAGTAGATAACGTAACCGTTACCTCATAATCCCCTGTTTGTTCAATCGTGTCCACATTATCAAACATCCAGGACAACAAGGATGCATTTTCTTCATCTCTTTGATATTCTAAAGAAAATACCACGTCTTCTGCTGTCAATTCTGTACCATCTGAAAAAGTAACACCTTCGCGAATCTGATATACATAAGTTACATCATCCACTTGCTCATAACTTTCCGCTAAATACGGCTGCACTACTGAATTTTCATCATAATAAAACAACCCCTCTGTTACTGCATTTACAACCATATTGATTTCATGTGCATAAGCGATCAAAATATCAATGGTGTTAAAATCCGTAGACATGGCAATTCTTAATGTATCATCATCCACTTCTGTATTTATCACCTCCTCACTTTCCGAACATGCTGTCGTTGTTCCCAAAAGGGTTGTGGCTATTAATAATGCCGCCATCCGTTTCCATTTTTTTTTCTTCATTTTGACTCTCCTTTTATGGTATAAAAAAACTCATTGGCAAATGCCAATGAGTGACCTCTAATCTCTTCAGTCGATCATTTTTTCTTAATTATACAGAGACAACGTAATCTTGTATAATTCAAAAATTTTTCAACTTTCCATTATTTATTTTTATAACAAGACACTGGTTGGATTCGAACCAACATCTTCGGTCTATGAAAACCTATGCCTTTCCAGCGGCCACAGCGTCTTTATCTAGATATATTTCCTGATTTCACTAATAAATATCTCTCCGATATTATTCAGTTTTGCACCTTTTTTCGTAATATAACCAATATTCATTTTATAATTCGGATTTGCCTTATCTGCATGAAATGGCACCACCTTATATTCGCTTCCGTTCAATTCCTCGCAAATCACACCGGAACATAAGGTATAACCATGAATGCCAATCATCAAATTCAACATCGTTGCCCGATCATTTGCCTTCACCACACGTTTGTAATTTCGATTGCTAAGAATTTCCTCTGCCAAATATTCCGAGCCGTTTTCTCCCTGTTCAAAGGACAGGCATGGGTAATTTTCCAATTCTTCAAAACGAATCGATTCTTGATTGGCTAAGGGATGACTCTTATGCAAATACACATAGGCCTTGCATTCTCCAAGGGTATGAAACTCCAGTCCATTCTCGTAAAGCAACTTATTAATCAATTTTGCATTAAAGGAACTCTTATAAAGAATGCCCAAATCGCTTTTCCCGGTCGCTACATCCTGTATCACTTCATAGGTCTTGGTCTCTCGAATTGCAAACTCATAAAGTGCCGTATCAAACTGATTCATAGTATCCACAAATGCTTTTACCGCAAAAGAATAATGCTGGGTAGATACTCCAAATTTTTGCTTTAATTTGGAGACATCACTATACCCATCCATCAATAACTCGTATTGCTGGTATAATTGTCTGGCTTTCTCCAGTAAATCGCGACCTTCCCCTGTTAAGGTCACGCCTTTACTGGTTCTGACAAATATCGTAATTCCTACTTCTGATTCCATTTCCTTAATGGCACTGGTTAAAGTGGGCTGTGAAATATATAATTTTTCTGCTGCCCGATTCATGGAGCCACTTGAGGCCACCTCTAAGGCATAATAAATTTGTTGCAATGTCATATTTCATCACCCCCGCTGTTTCTCACTTTTTCAACTGAAAAATTTCTTTTGTAATCTTTTGAAAGATTGCTTTTTCCAAGGATGCATGTCCTTTTTCATCCATATGTTCCTGATCTTCCTCCGAAGGATCTGCCACATCCGACGCCGCTAAAAAATAACTCCCATATTTTTCCGCTAATTCTTGATAAACACCCTTCAATTCCTTAGACTTTGTAACTGAAATTTGATTGAATTCCGTATCATAATTTTCTTCCCATACATGTTCTCCCAAATGAATCGGTGAGATTAATAAAATCTTTGCCTGTGGAGCAGAATTTTTTGCCTGCTTCAAAAGAATTTCCACACCACGGCCAATGACCTTGGGGGACGCCTGATAAACAGTTTTGCAATCATTGGTACCCAGCATAATAATCACCAAATCCAAAGGATTATGCGATTCTAAGAGTACCGGAAACAGAGAAGATCCTTTTCTGCCAATTCTCGTACTATCCTCAAACACGGTGGTCCTGCCCACAAGTCCCTCTTCAATCACTTGAAAATCCAAGTCCTGCAAATGGGTTTTCAATCTGCCGGTCCAACGAATATTTTCGGAAAAACGACCGCTCCCATCCGGTTTATAGCCATATGTATTTGAATCTCCAAAACAAAGTACTCTTCTCATGCCTGCTCCCTTTCTACTATTACAATGCCAGTCTCAAAATATCTACAAAACGTTTTTCATCTAATGGAACGTAATGTCCCACGCTTCCATTTCTTGTGGCACGTTTTGCCATTTCCTCGAAATGGGTATCCTCAATATCCAACTCTTTTAAATGTGTACGAAGACCTAATCCACGGAAAAACTGCTCCAAATGATCTGCCAAAAGAAGTGCTAATTCCTCTTCTGTATGTTGATACAAATCTTCATGATATACACGTACTGCAAGTTGTGCTAATTTCCACGGTTTTTCCTTTGCCATGTAACGAACCCATGCAGGAAGTACAATGGCCATTCCTTCTCCATGGGTAATACCGTACTGTCCACTTAATTCATGTTCAATACGATGAGAACCCCAATCACCAATTCTTCCGGTATCTAACAAATTATTGTGGGCAATAGATGCTAACCACTGAATTTCAGCTCTGGCATCTAAATTGGATGGCTCCTGAATCACTTTTTTCCCGTTTACCAAAAGAGCTTGTACCGCTCCTTCTATTAAGTAGTCGGTTACGTCCGTATGCTTTACATCGGAAAAATAACGTTCTAATAAATGAGATAAAATGTCTGCCACCCCGGCTGCTGTCTGAAATGCCGGCAGACCAACCGTATAAGTTGGATTCATAATGGCAAATTTTGGAATAATCTTATTGTCCTCAAATCCCAGTTTCCATTCTTTATTGGACAAGATTGCTGCGTTACTGGTTTCAGAACCACTTGCAGGAAGGGTGCTAATGACACCAATTGGCAACACCTGATTTGGAGTCACTCCCTTTTCAAAGAAATCCCAAACATCTCCTTCGTATGGAATACCCAGCGCAATGGCTTTTGCAGTATCAATAGAACTTCCTCCACCTACTGCCAACACAAAATCTACGTGATTTTCTTTTCCGCTCTGTACCAGCTTTCTTACCAAATCAATGGACGGATTCGGTGTCACTTCTCCGTTTTCCAAAAAGGAAATCTCCAGGTTTTTGCACGCCTGCTCTACTTCTCCGTAGATGCCTAAGGTTTTTACAAAATCACCACTGTATACCATCAATAAATGTTTTACATTGTATTCTTTTAATAACCCTTCCAGTTTCTTCACAGATTCTTGTCCAAATACAATCTGCGCTGGATTATAATACGAAAAATCTACCATTTGCCTCCACCTCAAAATCAATTTCTCACCAATTCATTCCTCTTTTTTTCCAAATACTATTTATTCGCTGCTCTCCAGGTTGCAGGTGTAAATTCATCCTTAATTGGAAGTAAACGTTCATCTACATCAATCTTAAATACAGAATTAAAGTTATTGGTTGCAATCATCTGTGCTGCGAATCCTACAATAATAACCAACTCATTGTCTTTCCAGAACTTACGAAGTTTATCAAAAAGTTCATCAGAAACAGCTGTTGGATCCTTTACAATCTGCTGTCCAAGTGCAATCAATAAATCTTCTCTTTCTGTGGTTTCGAATTCCTTTGGATCAATACCAAGTGCTTTCAAATCACTGATAAAGAATAAAGAGCAAAGCTGGCAGCTATTGGTTGTTGAAATTGCATGTGCAAATACAGTTGCTTCTCTTTCAGAAATAACTTCTACCAAACGATTCCAAGATATATACCATCCCATAAATGCATCGTAAGTCGCTGCATCCTGAAGTAATCCTTTTTTCATATTTGTAACTTTATTTGCATCAGCGAGTACCTGATATCTTTCCTTTTCTGCTCCTGTAGTTTCCTCTAACTCTAATAATTTAATTCTTGCCATTTTTTTATCCTCCTATTTACCTTTAAAAATTATTTATTAATCCAACGGTACAACGGCTCCACCGTAGGTTTCATTGATATATTCTTTGATTTCATCACTCTTTAATACTTCTACCAAACGAAGTAATGCTTCATTATCTGCATTTTCTGCTGTAGTTGCGATAATATTTGCATAAGTCTGCGCTGCAAGACCATCGTTTGCTTCTACTGCAAGTGCATCTGCAATATCCAAGCCGCCCTCTAACGCATAGTTTCCGTTAATAACCGCAATGGCTACGTCCGGTAATGTATTTACAAGCTGTGCCGGATCTACTTCTACAAACGTAATATTTAATGGATTCTCAACAATATCTGCAACGGTTGCATTAATGCCTGCATCTTCTGCCAAGGTCAGAATACCTTCCTGCTCTAATAAAAGAAGGGCTCTGGCTTCATTTGTTACATTGTTTGGAACTGCTACCTGTGCACCTTCTTCCAACTCATCCAAACTGGTGATTGAAGAAGAATAAATTGCAAATGGCTCATAATGAATTGCTCCGATGGATACCAAATCTGTACCATTTTGCTCATTATAATCATCCAAATATGGCTGATGCTGGAAATAGTTTGCATCTAGAGTTCCCTCGACGACACCGGTATTTGGTGTTACAGAATCTTCGATTTCTACGACCTCCAAATCGATTCCTTCTTCTGCTAAAATTTCTTTTGCCTTATACAAAATTTCAGCATGTGGTGTTACATTTGCACCAACCGTAATTGTGGTTACTTCCTCCTCTGCAGCTGTTTCTGCTGCTTCTGTTGTACTTTCTGAAGCATTATCGGAAGTTGTCTCTGTAGTACTTCCGCATGCGGTTGCTCCTAAAGTAGTTACTGCCAAAAATCCTGCTAATACTGCGTTTAAAACTCTCTTTTTCATATGTTTTCTCCTTTTCTCTTTCTTATTTATGAATGTCTGATTTTTCTAGTTACAATATTGCCGCTTTCCTGAAAAACCTGAACAATCAAGATTAATATTAAAATCGTTACCACCAATACATCCGTTTGATAACGATAATAACCATAATTCAAAGCAATCGCTCCCAATCCGCCGCCACCAATACATCCGGCCATTGCGCTATAACCAAGCACCGTTGCCAAATTGATAATGGCTCCACTTGCTAAGGAAGGTAATGCTTCCGGTAACAAAAAATGTCGAATAATCTGAAATGGGGTAGCCCCCATGGAAACCGCTGCTTCCGTAATTCCCTCCGGAATTTCATTTAAGGATTGCTCCACCATTCTTGCCACAATCGGTATCGTTCCTATGGTCAAAGGAACAATACTTGCTTCTGTTCCAATAGAAGTTCCCACCACAAATCTGGTAAAAGGAATTAAAAAGACCAGCAAAATCATAAACGGAACGGATCGAACCACGTTTGCCACAAAAGCCAATACCGTATAGAACGGTTTATTTTCTAAAATTTCTCCTTTTCCTGTGGTTTTAAGTAAAATTCCATAAGGTAGTCCGATGATATAAGCAAAAATGGTTGATAAAAAGGTCATTTCCAGTGTTTCTAGTACGCCATTTCCAATAATGCCCCAAATGGTTGTTGTCATGTTCTCACCTTCCTTCTACTTCCTGTGGAATAATTCCAATTGCCTTCAGATGCTCTAAAACTTCTTGATGCGCTTGTTCCTCCTTCGGAAACTCCACAATCATTTGTCCATATCCCACACCACCAACACTTCGGGTATTGGCACTTAAAATATTGATACTATGTCCGGTTTCTTTTACTAAATTCGCAATAACCGGCTCCGTCGCCGCTCTGCCGTCAAACACAATGCGATAGCAACGTTTATCTGTCATATCAAAGGGATTGTCCCCGGTCAAAGAAGGCAACAGCATCTTCTTTGCGGCTTGGGAAGATGGATTTGCAAAAATATCTTTTACTGCTCCAACTTCTGCTATTTTCCCTGCATCTACAATTGCTACTCGATGACAAATCTTTTCCACCACACTCATTTCGTGGGTAATAATAATGACCGTCAAATTCAAGGTTTGATTAATTTCCTGCAACAGTTTCAAGACTTCTTCTGTCATCTTTGGATCCAAGGCACTGGTTGCTTCGTCACACAGCAGCACTTTCGGCTCCATGGCCAAGGCTCTGGCAATGGCTACACGCTGTTTTTGTCCTCCGGACAACTGTCCCGGAAACACTTTTTCTTTTTCTTCCAGACCTACAATCTTTAACATCTTACGTCCCTGTGCTTCTCGTTCATTCTTGGAAACACCCGCAAGTTTCAGCGGTAATACCACGTTTTGCAATACGGTTTTTTGATTTAGAAGATGAAATCCTTGAAAAATCATAGCAATTTCTTTTCTAGCGGCCCGAAGTTCCTTGGATGACAAGGCTTGTAGATTTTTTCCGTTAAAAATCACCTCTCCGGAGCTGATCTCTTCCAAACGATTCAACGTACGGACCAAAGTACTTTTTCCGGCACCGCTCATACCAATGATACCGAAGATTTCACCCTCCTGAATTTCTAAATTCACATCATCTACTGCGGTAACCTTTGTATTTTTATCTGCAAAGATTTTTGTCACATGATTTAATTGATATATTGTTTTTTTCTCAGCCATCTTGCTACTCCTTTTGGTCCCACAGTCCGGTACTAAAATAACGATCTCCACGATCCGGCAAAACGACCACAATATTGGCGTCTTTCACCCTTTGTGCCAGTTTCTTCGCTGCATAAAAAGCTGCTCCCGAAGAAGATCCGGCGATAATGCCCTCTTTTTTTGCCAACTCCTTCACTGCTTGAAAAGCTTCTTCATCCGTAATCTTTATCACTTGATCCACCAAGGAAATATCTAAAGTATCCGCGATAAAGTCATTTCCAATTCCTTCAATGTTGTAATCCCCGTGCTCTCCACCTCCAATGGTCGATCCCACCGGATCTGCCAGCACCACTTGTATTCTAGGATTCTGTTCCTTTAAATAACGCGCGATTCCTGTAAGGGTTCCTCCGCTTCCGGCTCCCAACACTAAGTAATCGATGTTTCCATCCAAATCCCTATAAATCTCCGGCCCGGTGGTTTCATAATGAGCTTGTGGATTACTCTGATTTTCAAACTGTTTTAACGAAATGGCATTGGGAATTGTTTTCTTTAATTCCTCTGCTTTTCTGGCGGCTCCCAACATACCGTCTTCCCGCTTGGTATTGATTATCTCGGCCCCAAGGGCCATCATAATCTGCTGTTTCTCTTGGGAAAATTTCGTGGGAACTACAAAAATAATGTGATATCCTTTGTTCAATGCTGCGAAAGCAATTCCAATCCCTGTATTTCCCGCTGTGGCTTCTATGATTGTTCCACCGGGTTTTAAAAGGCCTTTTCTTTCCGCATCTTCCACCATATATTTTCCTACGCGATCCTTTACACTACCGGCAGGATTCATAAGTTCCATTTTTGCAAAAAGTTTCGAGGGCAATTCCTGATTAACAGTAGAAAGTTCTACCAACGGGGTATGTCCGATTAACTCCTGCATACCGTGATATACTGCCATAACTCCCTCCTAAACTCTGGATTTTTCAATTGCCTGTAACAAATCCGAAATCAAATCCTGTCCATCCTCAATACCCACAGAAAGACGAATCAACTCATCGGTAAGACCGGCTTTTTCTCGAATTTCCTTAGGAATAGAAGCATGTGTCATAGATGCCGGGTGCTCGATTAAGGATTCCACGCCACCCAGGCTTTCGGCCAAAGTGATGACATGTAAGTTCCGGAACAAGGTGTTTACATCATGTCCCTTAGTCAATTCAAAGGAAATCATGGCTCCTCCGTTTTTCGCTTGCTTCTGATTGATTTCATATCCCGGATGATTGGAAAGACCCGGATAATAAATCTTTTTCACGTCCTCTGATTTTTCCAATGCCTCCACAATGACCTCTGCATTCTCCACATGACGATCTAGGCGAACCCCTAAGGTCTTTATGCCTCGAATCAGCAAAAAGGAATCAAAGGGTTGTAAAATGCCTCCAATGGCATTTTGTAAAAAGCCAATTCTTTCTGCCAACTTCTCGTCCTTTACCACCACCAGTCCTGCAATCAAATCGCTGTGGCCACCCAAATACTTTGTTGCACTGTGAAGTACAATATCAATGCCGAAATCCAAAGGTCTTTGAATATACGGGGTATAAAAGGTATTGTCTACAATCGATAGCACTCCGTGTTTTTTTGCGATTTCTGCAACTCCCGCTAAATCTGTGATTCCAAGCAATGGATTAGTAGGAGTCTCTACATAAATGGCTTTTACCCCGGGATGAATGGCTGCTTCGATTTCTTCTAAGTTGGAAGTATTTACCTGCGTATAAGTAATTCCAAAATTTTGAAATACTTTATCCAATAATCGGAAGGTTCCACCGTATACATCGTTGGAAATGATGACTTCATCGCCGGCTTGAAAAATACTAAGGACTGTGGAGATGGCTGCCAGCCCGGAAGCAAAAGCAAAACCATACGTTCCGTTTTCCAATTCTGCGATTAATTCCTCCAATGCCTTTCTGGTAGGATTTCCGGATCTGGAATATTCATATCCCTTATGCACTCCCGGTACTTCCTGCGCGTATGTACTGGTTTGATAAATCGGTACATTCACGGCTCCGGTATATGCATCTCCGGAAATTCCTCCGTGTATCAATTTTGTTGATACCCCATATGCATCTGTTTTCTTTTCTATTTCTGTCTTAACGTATTCACTCATAAATTTTTCCTCACCCGTTCCGCAATTGCTATTAATATTTTTGATAGGTGTATGTTATCAAACCTGCATGGGTTTGAAAAATCGTTTAATCTGATTGTCTGTTATCAAAAAAATTTATCGCAAAAAAATAGGACTTAAAAGACATTTTATTGTCTTTTAAATCCTAATGTTCATGCACCGCAATTTGTCGATTCTCTTTTACAATTCTTTGTAGCGCTCTAATTCCTGAATATAACGTTCTCCATATACGGAAAGTTTACTGCCCTTTCTGGTAATATATCCAATAGTCAACGGATCCTCTTCCTTTAGCTTTACAGACACGATGCCCTGTAAAATAGCATCATCCCCGGACAACATACCGGAGCCTATGGAAAAACCATTTAACTCCGCAATCATTTCCAGAGAAGTCGCGCGATCCCCGGACATCGCCACTTTATCAAAGGAATAATTTCCCAAGGCCTCTTCCGACAAATAGTAGTCGCTTTCACTATTCTGTTCGAACATAATACAAGGATACGCTCTTAGTTCTTCTACCGATATTTCCTCTCGCTTTGCAAGCTCATGGTCTTTCCACAGATAGGCATAGGTATCCTTTTTCATAAGCGGAACAAAGGTCAACTGATATTCACGGAAAATCTTCTTCATGACTTTTTCATTGTCCCCGGCATAGGAAACAATTCCTACTTCGCTCTTCATATCTCTCACATCACTCAGCACCTGGTCGGTACGGGTTTCATGAATAGAAAATTGATACTTTTCCGGTTCTTCCTGCGAAATCATCTTTGTAAAAGCATGTACCGCAAAACTATAATGCTGCGTAGACACCGCAAAATGCTCTTTTTCTTTATCCTTTCCCAAATAGCGATCTTCTAATATTTCATACTGGTTCACCGCTTTTTTTGCGTAAGACAAAAATTCTTTTCCGGCTTCCGTCACTTTGATTCCCTTATTGGTCCTCTCAAAAATAGAAATCCCGAGTTCCTCCTCCAGTTCCTGAATAGAGGCTGACAACGCCGGCTGGGAAACATACAACCGACTGGCTGCCTCTCGCATAGAAGACGACTTGGAAACTTCTAAAATATACTTAATCTGCTTAATTGTCATAGCTACTAAACCTGTAACGTTAGGAAACTTCCTCCCGTTTTCTCTTTCTTTACAATAATTTGTTTTTCCACACGTTCCTTTAAATCGGATACATGGGAAATAATACCTACCAGTTTTTCTCCCTCCGTCAGCATCGCTAACGCACGATAAGCCTGATCCAACGCCTCCGGATCCAAGGAACCAAAACCTTCATCCACAAACATGGTATCTATGCGAATTCCACCGGCAGAAGACTGTACCTCATCAGAAAGGCCAAGTGCCAAGGATAAGGAAGCCATAAAGGATTCGCCACCGGATAAGGTTTTTACACTTCGGGTGCTCCCATTATAATGGTCAATAATGCCTAAGTCCAGTCCGGATTTGCTTCGTGCATTCTCCGCTTCCTCCATACGTTTTAATTCATATTGTCCATTTGACATAGCAAAAAACCGCAGGTTTGCCCGTTCAATGACACGATCAAAAAAGGCCGCTTGTATATAGGTCTCTAACATAATTTTATCTTTTCCGCTAAGACGCCCATTGGCAGTATCTGCAAGCGCATTCAACCACTGCAGTTTTTTCTCCAATTGACTTCCCGTGGTGTTCTTTTTCCGGATATTCTCGTATATGGAAAGATTTTGCTGGTATCTGGCAGATACCACTTCCAGTTGCTGACGCAACTCCATTTGCTTTTGACTGAGTGCTACCTGTTTTTCCCTTTCTCCGGAAAAATCCACATCCTTTGCCTGCTCCATGACTTTTTTCTGACTTTCCATCTCCGCAAGCACAGAGGCCATTTGTTTTTCCAAATCCTTCAACGCCTGATCTGCACTGTCATAGTTCTTTTGCAAGGTTTCCGCTTCCTGCAACTGCTTTTGCCAAAATTCTCGTGCTTCTTTTTCCGTGGCAAATCGTAAGGATGCTTTTTGGGTTTGCAGTTGTTTCTCCATTTCTTCCAACCGCACCTGTTCTGCAGCAATTAGCTGTTGCAATTTTTGCTGTCTTTCTTGGTAGCCTTCCACTTCTTCCTCTAACTTCGGCAATTGCTTTTGTAGACCTTCTTTTTGCTCTACCAAAACAGTCAATTCTTTTTGGGCTTTTTTCCCTTGTTCCGCTTTTTTCTGAAGCACTTCCCGTTTTTCTTCTAAAGTAGACTGTAAAGATACAAGGTCTCGAACTCCCAATAAAGTTTCTCCCTTTTCCTCTACTTCTTGCCAAAGCGTATCTGCCTCTGCCTTCTCCTGATGTAAAGAAGCCGCTGCTTGATTCGCAATTTCTCGTGCTTCCTCCGATGCGCTTTTCGCCTCTTTTAGTTCTTGTTCCGTTGGAACATCTTGAGATAATTTCGCAGGACTCGGATGATGTACCGATCCACAAACCGGACACTTTTCTCCCTCCACCAAATGACTCGCCAAAATTCCTGCCTGTGCTGCACGAAAATGTTGGTCCAGCGTCTCATAGGAGCCCACCGCGAGTTTCAACGTTTCTTCGGTTTTTCGATAAACATCCGTGCTCTTCTTTTGTTTTTCCTCAGCCGTTTTCCATTTCTTTAAAATCTTCTCAAAGGCAGTGTATTCCTGTTCTTCCCGCAATCTATCGGCTTCTTCCTGCTTTGCTTTTTCCAGTTGAAGTTCCACGCCTTCCAGCTTCTGAAGTTCCTCTTTCCCTTGTGCCAAAGCATTCTTCTTTTCTAAAAAAGACGTCTGCAAGGTATGTTCTTCCTTTTGACATGTTTCCAAAACCTCTTCCGCCTGCTGTTTTTCTTTCAACAGCTTCTGCAAAATCTCATATTTTGGAATTTCTGCTTCTATTTTTGCAGCCTCATCCTGATATTCCTTCTTCTGCTCCAATGCCTTTTTGGCAAGTGCAAAGGACTCCTTACTTCTTTTTGTGGCAGCCTCCAATTCCTGTTTTCCCAGCAGATTCTTTTCATACGCATTTTTCGCCTTTTCTACTGTCTCTGCCAAACCCAAAATCTGATTTACCTGCTGCAACGCCTCTTGTCCGGCCGAAAACCCGATTTCTAAGGAATCTTTTTTCTTTTGATCCTGCCCATTCAGTTTTTCCAGCAACTCTAAAATTTCCTCTGTAGTCAATTCTTGATTTTGAGCTTTTTTTACCTCAAGAGACAACACATCCGATTCTTCCACCTGTATTCCTGATACATATTGCTGCAAACTCCTCTGGTTATTCATGACTTCTCCATACAACGCTTTTCTTTCCTCATCTAAGCGTTTCTGGAGCCTTTGATAGGGTTCCGTTTGAAACAATTTTCGAAAGATTTCCTGTCGATCCTTGGTCTCTGCCAACAGAAGCTTTAAGAACTCTCCTTGAGAAAGCATGGCAATCTGCGAAAACTGCGCCTTATTAACCCCCAAAATTTCTTCTACACGTAGGTTTACCTCTTTGATTTTTGTGAGTACCTCTCCATTCGGCATGGTCAGTGTCGCGTCTGCCACCTGTTTCGTCTCTCCATCTCCTCTTTTGGATGGTCTCATATATTCCGGATTACGTAAAATTTTATATATCTGATTTCCATGTGAAAAAACCAATTCCACAAAGGTTTTTGTCTCTGCATCCGCATATTTGGAGCGTAACATATTGGTTTCACGATTCGCGCCACTGGGCTCTCCAAACAAAGCAAAGCAAATAGCATCAAAAATCGTGGTTTTTCCGGCTCCCGTATCTCCTGCAATCAGATACAATCCGCTACTGCCAAGTTCTTCCATCGGAACAGACACTTCTCCCGCATAGGGTCCAAACGCTGACATTTTTAACTGTAATGGTCTCATATTATTCCCCCCAGATTTCTTCCATACAAGATTTTAAGAAGTCGGCCTGTTCCTCCCCTAGCGGCTGATTGTTTTGCATCTCATAAAACTCAGACACTAAGGTATAAGGCTCCTTTTTTTCTACTTCCACAGCACCGGTTACCAATTGTTTTTCCCGGCTTCTTTTGTTGTCATAAGATAACTTCATGATATTTGGATAGATAACACGCAATTTTCCCAAGGCTTCAAACACGTCCTCTTCATCCGTCAAAATCGCATGAATATAATCCTCTGTATTGGTATTTTCATAATTTTCCTTTAAGGTGAGCTCTGCAAAGGTTCCACGAATCTCTCTTAAATCCCGCATCGGCTTCAGCGGAATTTCTGAAATGCGAATCTCTTCTGTTTTTTCACCGATCTCTACTACTGTTACAGACTTTTCTTGATTTTTTTCAGAAAAAGAATACTTTAACGGGGTTCCGCAATAACGAATGGTCTCCCGCCCAATCTGTTGTTTTCCATGGATATGACCAAGGGCCACGTAGTCAAAATCCTGAAATACCGCCGCATCCACGTTATCCAAGCCACCAACTACCACTTCTTCCGAATCCGAACGCAATGCACCGGTGACAAACTGATGACATACCAAAATATTCCGTTCCTCCGGTTTTACTTCCATGGCTTCAATGGCTACTTGCATAGCTTCTGTATAGTTTTTTATCTCTCGGTCAGGGAAAAAAGGACGCACTATAGCCGGTTTTAAAAACGGCAATAAATAGATATTCACTGCTCCCCATTGATCTTCCAGCATATATTTTTTCACCGTTCCATCGTAAACAGAAGACAAATGAATCCCAGATACATCTAAAAGTGCCCCATAATTGGAAAAACGCACTGCAGAATCATGATTTCCACTGATGGCGTAAGTCTGTACATTGCGGTGGGCCAGTTTTACCAGAAAAGAATCCCATAATTTTACGGCTTCCTCCGTTGGCACAGAACGATCATAAACATCCCCTGCAATCAACACACCATCCGGCTTTTCTTCCTCTATAATCCTAAGAATTTCAGTCAAAATATATTCCTGATCCTCCAGCATGGAAAACTCATTCACACGTTTTCCAATATGAAGATCTGATAAATGTATAAATTTCATGTCTTCCTCCCGATGTAGGTTTATTGGTTCAATTGTACCACTTGCACGCCCTCTTATGATACAAAAAAACTCCCCATATGAGGAGTTTTTTGACTTTTACAAATGCATATATTTTATTTCATATTTTACATATCTTCTAACAAACCATGTCTTTCATAATTCGTTTTTCGTTTGATATGATTGTGCTCATCTACAAAAACCACCTGAGGTTTCCGTTCTTTTGCTTCCTTTTCATCCACGGAGGCATAGCACATAATGATTACATGATCGCCCACCTGCACCTGTCTTGCTGCGGCACCGTTCAGGCAAATCATACCACTGCCTCTTTCTCCGGCAATCGTATAGGTTTCGAAACGATTTCCATTTTCCACGTCTACAATCTGCACTTGTTCGTATTCTAATATACCTGCTGCATCCAGTAAATCCTCATCCACTGTGATACTACCCACGTATTGAAGTTCCGCCTGTGTTACCACAGCACGATGAATTTTTCCTTTTAACATTGTTAAATACATAATTTCCTCTATTCTACAATAAAATTGTCGATTAATCTTACCTTTCCAATGTACACAGCCACTGCCATTAGAATTGGCCCTTCAATTTTTTCTACTTTCTGCAATTCATTCCAGTCTACGATTTCTACATAGTCAACCTTTGCCAATGGTTCACTTTCAATCATATCCCGCACAACCTTTATTACCTTGTTTGCATCTTTTTCCCCGCCAGTAATGAGCGCTTCCCCGTTTTCTAATGCCCGATGTAAAATCGTTGCTTTTTGTCTTTCATCCTCAGATAAATACGTATTTCTGGAACTCTTCGCCAAACCATCCTCTTCTCGAATAATCGGGCATCCTACCACTTCCAGATTAAAGTTTAAATCTCTCACCATACGTCTCACAATGGCAAGCTGCTGGGCATCTTTTTGTCCAAAATATGCTCTGTCAGCCTCAGAAATATGGAACAGTTTACTTACTACCGTACAAACCCCATTAAAATGAATCGGTCTGCTTTTTCCGCACAATTCCTTGGATAATTCCTCTACGCCTACATACGCATGAAAATGTTCTCCATACATTTCCTCCGGTGTTGGGTGGAAAATCAAATCTGCACCCAAAGACTCACAATATGAACAATCCGCCTCAAAATCTCTTGGATATGCTTCTAAATCTTCTGTAGGTCCAAACTGGATCGGATTCACAAAATCAGAAACAATCACCTTATCGTTTTCTTTTCTTGCACGTGCAATCAAGCTACCATGACCTTCGTGTAAATATCCCATGGTCGGCACAAGTCCAATAGTATACCCTTCTGCTTTCCATTTTTTTACTACTTCTTTTACTTCTGAAATTCTTTCTGCTACGATCATGTCGTCTCCTAACCTGCCATTTTCTTCTTTTTTATTGTTTCAATAATATCTGCTTCGATGGTATAACCATGTTCTTTCTCCGGAAACGCGCCGGATTTCACTTCTTCATCATATGCACGGAAAGCATCTTTCATGACTTCCCCAACGTTTGCATAATGTTTTACAAATTTCGGCTTAACACCGGTAAACATATTCAACATGTCCTGATATACCAAAACCTGTCCGTCACAACCGTTTCCGGCACCAATGCCAATGGTAGGAATGGAAAGTTCCTGGGAAATCAAGGTTGCCAAAGCCTCCGGTACGCATTCTAAGGTAACCATTGCTGCTCCGGCAGTTTCCACCGCCTTTGCATCCTCTAAAATTTGTAATGCTCTTGCTTCATTTTTTCCCTGTACCTTAAATCCACCAAACGCATTCACGGACTGTGGAGTCAAACCAATATGCGCCACTACAGGAATATCCGCTTTTACAATCGCTTCTATCTGCTGGCAAACCGATGCGCCGCCCTCAAGTTTTACAGCCTGTGCATGTCCTTCTTTCACCAATCTGCCTGCGTTTAATACCGCATCATAAACAGAAGTCTGATAGGATAAAAACGGCATATCCGCAACTAAAAAGGTATTATGCAGCCCTCTGGAAACACAAGCCGTGTGATGAATCATATCTTCCATTGTGACAGACAAAGTATCCGGATATCCCATCATTGTCATACCCAAGGAATCCCCCACAAGTACTGCATTAATTCCTGCTTCTTCCACTAAACATGCTGTCGTGTAATCATAGCATGTCAACATGCTGATTTTTTTTCCCTCTTGCTTCATTTTTTGAAGGGTTGTAATTGTATTTTTCATAGATTATTTTCTCCAATCCGTATTTAACACATTTTCTAATTCTGTATAATCCCTATCCGGATGTTTTTCCTTCGCAATAGCCACTAATTCCTTGGATAAACAACGATATATCTCCAAATGGTTGTCCTGTAAAACCCCCATATGTTTTTTTACCGTCAGTACATCTCCACGTTCCACCGGACCGGTCAATGCTTCCACCGGACCTGCTTCCGAAAGATGGGCTAAATTCCCGTAAATTAATGGTTCCATGGCTTTTTTTCGCATTTCCGTAGAAAATCCGCAGGCCTTATATTCTTCCTCTGCAGCCTCCCATAACGCCACCATTAAATTCGAGCAAAATACAGCCGCGCTGTGATACCGCACTTTATGCTGTGCATCTAAAGGTTGTACCGTAAGACTATGACGCGTAAAAAATTCCAACAAATATTCTTTTTTTTCGTTATTTCCCTCTAAGGTAAATAATGCTTTGGAAAGTTCCTGATAAGATTGATATCGATCAGATATCGCCAGGATTGGATGGATTGAAAAACCGTACGCTCCGGTTTTCTCAATATCATTAAAGATCTTCGATGTAAACGAACCACTGCAATGACAGATTATTTTTTCTTTTAGGTCCATTCTTTTTAGCAATTCCCAGACAGGCACAATCTCCTGGTCAGGCACTGTAAGAAAGACCAATTCGCTCTCCTCTATCAACGTATCTAATTGCTGAAATGGTTTTGTTTGGGTAAAATCTGCCGCTTCGACAGCGGACTTTAGACTACGGCTATAGTAACCAACCACTTGCTCTCCGGCTTCCATAAAATACTTGCCAAAAGAACAGCCCACTTTGCCGGCTCCTATAAATCCAACTTTCATGACATCACCTCCTTTTGGTGATAGAAGTCCTGTTCCCCAAGGGATACAGGCTTTGTCATGCAGTTTTTCTTACAAAAATAAAGGTATAGTTTCTCTCGAATACCATCCGTGGATTACTATAGCATTTTGGTGGTAGAATGTAAAGATATTATTACTCCGTAAGCAACTCTAAATAACGCGCAGTAATCTCTGTAATTTCATTGGTAATTCTGTCATATACATACGTTCCATCCGAAATATCAGAGCATGTATACATAATATCATTCGAATAAAAGGCCTCCACCAAGCGCACTGTGGCTGTGGTAATTCCATAATCATCATCCTCGGTATACAAATCCGGTGCATCAAAGGTATGAAGCATCTCATGGGCATAAACCGCCGGAGGATTCACTTCTCCGCCATCCACATAATACAAAAATACCACTTCATAATCATAGGGCATTCCCTCGTACCAATTTCTAGTGCAACTAATTGCAGAAGTCGTTTCATCCGTATTCATTTCAGCTAAAAAAATCACATTATCGGCATAATATGTTTCCTTTAAACTCACGGTATCTATATTTTCATCAATATAGGTCCAAAAGGCCTCTGTCGCCTCTTCATCATTTTCCAAATCTGCATCTAATGTTACTTCATAACACAGGTCTTCATACTCCTCAAAATCAGTGATAAACGTGGCATTGGCACCATAATTCGCAACCTGTTCTGTCAAATAGTCCCCTGCAATATCTAAGTACGTACGCACATTTTCTCTTTTTTCCTGATCTTCTTCCGTTCTAAAGTCCCAACTATAAGACGCATCACTTGCAAAAATAGTCACAACGAGTGTCGTGCCCTCAATTCTCTTTGCACTGCCATCCTTGGGATTTTCATGCAATCGCCCGACATGCCCGTATTTTGCCAATACGGCTATGGTAGCTGCTAAAATAATTCCAAGTAATACCAGAATCACCAAATAGCGATTCCTATGATTTAATTTACCCATAACTCTCATCCTTTACTGATAATTCTTGTCCATTGGAAACGTAATTCCAGCCTGCATTCTTGCCTCTGTCAACACCTGCAGAACCTGTTCTGTCTTTTCCGTCAATACTTTTCCTGCTTTTTCATCTTTCTCCTCAAGAATTCTCACAAACTCCTGAAATTCCGGAATACAGCGTTTTGCACTATATGGTTCTTCAAAAAAAGCTTCTCTACCATCACTGTGATGTAAGGTCACACACCCAAGTACATTGGGTGAATGCGATACGGTAATATAACCTTCCGTTCCTTCAATCACAAAATAGAAAGGCCCACTGCAACTTTTTGCGGCTGTGCAAGTAGCCTGAAATCCATCGTATTGTAAAAACAAGGTACCACTGGTATCTATTCCTTTTTCCACATTTGCATAATAAGCAGATTTCTTAGGCATTCCAAACAACCCCATCACAAAATGCACATTATACAAATTCAAATCCATCAATGCACCACCGGCTTTTTCCGGATCAAATACCGGCAAAATTTCTCCCTTTTTAAAACGATCATATCTCCTGGAGTACTGAGAAAAATTGCAAATTACCTGTTTTACCTCTCCAATTTCCGTTAAATAAGATTGTATTTTCTTATAAGCCGCAAAATGAAGTGTGGTAATGGCTTCCAACAAAAAGCATCCTTTGGCTTCCGCAATTTTCTGAAGTTCCTTCAATTCTCCGATATGAGAAGTAATTGGTTTTTCTACAATCGCTGAGACACCGGCTTCCAATACTTGTTTTGCCATTTCATAATGAAGAACATTCGGTGTTGCAATATAAACTGCCTCCACACCGGTTTGCAACAATTCTTCCACAGAAAAAACACCATTCGGTATATCGTACGTTTCGCAAAGATTCTTAACCTTTTCTTTACTTCTTATCGTACCTTGTATTGTCCAAAGTTCTATTCCCGCCACCTCTTGCATCATTGGTAAAAATTCTTCTACAATAGCACCGGATCCGATGATTCCCAATTTCATACTATTTTCCCCCATTATACCTTCATTTTTTTTGCTATTTTTGTCCCGGTAGGAGTCGCTGCCAAACCACCCTTACCTGTCTCCTTTAAATCCGTATTCATTGCGTTGCCCACTTGTCTCATAGCTGCCACCACTTCGTCCGGCGGGATGCGGCTTTTAATGCCGGCTATGGCCATATCCGAAGATGTCACTGCATTCACTGCACCAATCACATTTCGTTTTACACAAGGGACTTCTACCAAGCCTGCCACCGGATCACATACCAGTCCTAACAATCCCTTTAACGCAATCGCAGAAGCGTGACAGACCTGTGTCACATTTCCGCCTTTTAAGTAAGTCAAGGCCCCTGCTGCCATAGCCGATGCAGAACCAATTTCTGCTTGGCAACCGCCTTCCGCACCGGAAAGGCTGGCACCATAGGCGATAATACCCCCAATTCCTGCGGCCACATACAGAGCTTCTACCATTTTTTCATCACTTACATGCAAGTCATCCTGTATAGATAACAATACCGCAGGCAAAACCCCGCAAGAACCTGCGGTAGGTGCTGCTACAATTCGCTTCATACATGCATTGGAAGCACTTACACGTAATGCTTTTTCCATAACCTTCGTCAAAAAACTGCCGGCAGACAACTTTCCATCTGCTGCGGCTTTTCGGATTTTTTCTGCTTCTCCTCCAACCAGACCACTCGCAGACTTCAATTCCGCTTCGTATTCCTCATTGGATTCTCTCATGGCCAAATACATCCCTGCCATTTTCGCAAAAGAATCCTCTTTTGTAATTCCGTTTTCCTTGCAATCCTCCTCTAAGATTACTTTCCATATTGGTAATTGCATAGTTTTTGTGGCTTTTATCAATTCTTCAAAGGATTTATACATATCGCAAATCCTCCACTCCCTTAAGATTTCTTAGAGATGCAATCGCACAATCCGGAATTGCTTCATCACATTCAATCACCATCATGGCTAAATCTCCTCGACCACTTCGATATACCTGCATTGTCGCTATATTAATATGACATTTTTGCAATTCCGCTGCCACACAAGCCACTAATCCCGGTTTATCCTTATTGCTTACTAAAAGAGTGGGACATTCTGCGGAAAATTTCGCTTTTAACCCATCTAATTCACAAATTTCGATGCGACCACCTCCTATAGAGGAAGCCATCACATGCAACACCTTTCCGGAACTTCCGAAAAGTGTTAATCCTACGGTATTGGGATGTACATCTCCAAAATCACCGCCGCTGATTTTAAATTGCAAACCAGCTTTTTCTGCTTCTTCAAAACTATAGGGTATCCTTTTATCATCTACGGAATACCCCAACAATCCGGCTACGATAGCCCGATCTGTTCCATGTCCCTTTCCTGTCGAAAGAAAAGAACCGTGAAAAACAATTTCTGCTTTTTGCACCGGTTCTCCTAACAATTTACGAGCCACAAATCCAATCTTTGCGGCTCCCGCTGTATGTGAACTGGAAGGCCCAACCATTACCGGGCCTACAATATCGAATAAATTCATACATTACCTTTCTAACGAAAACAGAGACTTTCTATTCTGTCTTCTAAATCCAGTTCTTATTATAACATCTAATGGATAAATGCGCACCCACTTATAAGCAAGTTGCGCAAGCATCTTTTACATAATAAACATAAAATATATTTTACACATAAAAACTATAAATCCAAAATGCGACCATCTCTTCCAATGACGACTACTTGCCAAGGAATGAATTTGCCACTGTTTTTTAAAGCTGTTTCAGCCGCACGTTGTAACCCACCGCAGCATGGCACCTCCATACGCACTATGGTTACACTCTTAATATCATTGTTTTTTATAATTTCTGTTAATTTTTCACTATAATCCCCTTCATCCAACTTTGGACATCCAATTAAAGTGATTTTTCCCTTCATGAAGTCCTCATGCATATTTGCATAAGCATAAGCGGTACAATCTGCTGCAATGAGAAGCTTCGCTCCGGAATAAAAAGGTGCTTCTGTTGGTAACAACTTAATCTGTACCGGCCACTGCATCAACTGCGAAACCGGTTTTCTTGCGTATTCTACTACCTCTTCTGCTTCTGCTGCTTCTGTCTGCACTGTCTTTAATTCCATCATTCTGGATCCCGGACATCCGCCACCCTGCTGTGCCATCATTTTTTGTACCTCCTTTTGTCTCTTTGCTTTCTCTACTGCTTCTTCATCATAAGCCAGCGCTTCTCGTTCCTCAAAGGTAATGGCACCTGTTGGACATCCCGGCAAACAATCTCCAAAACCATCACAAAAATGTTCTCGAACCAATTTTGCCTTTCCATCCACAATATCAATAGCACCTTCATGACAGGCGCTGGCACATAAGCCACATCCATTACATTTTTCTTCATCGATTTTAATAATCTGTCTAACCATTTGGTTACCTCCTATTTGTATGGGTACAATTTTGCTATAAAATGGAAAAGTATCCTTCTTCGAAAAACGCTCTGCCACAGAGCCGTTTTTCGAATTCAGATTCTCTATTTGAACCTTTTTTACTCAATTTTCCATTCCTAACTCCTAACCACATTATAAACACCCACTGTCCAACATGCCGTTGTCATAACCACATTTTTTTGTTATGATACAAATATGGATAAACTACATTTAAAACAAACGATTTTATTTCGAAATATGACAGACCAAGAAATGACAGAAGCTTTCCATGCATTAAATGCCCATGAAAAAAACTTTCAAAAAGGAGAATATATATTAAATGCCGGAGAGACCACGGATTACTTAGCATTTGTACAACAGGGCAGTGTCACCATTGAAAGCAATGACCTTTGGGGAAACCGCACAATTCTATCCTTATTAGAACCGGGACAGTTTTTTGCAGAAACCTATGCCCTACTACCAAACCAGCCTCTTTTTGTAGATGCTGTAGCCAATGAGGACTGCCGTGTTCTATTTTTAAACATGAAACCCCTGGCAGACTTTTCCTCTGCCAAAGAAAGCTGGAAACAAAAAATAATTTTTCAGGTTTTAAATATATCCATGCAAAAAAATATTCACCTTTCCCTACGTAGTTTTCATACTGCGCCAAAAACCATTCGTGAACGTGTCATGGCTTATTTAAACACCTACTCTCTTCAGGTAAAATCTCAGGAATTTGACATTCCCTTTGACCGTCAACAGATGGCCGATTATTTAAACCTGGAACGTACCGCTCTTTCCAAGGAACTGGGGAAAATGCAAAAAGAAGGGATTCTCTCCTACCACAAAAATCACTTTACACTCCGTAAGGTGGATGGTGTTTCAATGTAATCATAAAACAGTACATTCTCTGAATTTAAAAATAATTTTCTGAATTAAAAAAAGGTTGAAGCATATCAACATGATATGCCCCAACCTTTTTCTTTTAATTTACAGATGTTGGTGAATAATAATAAGTCTGTGTAGACAAATCCAAAGTAATAGTGGCTCCACCATTCTTGGTACCTGTAATATCATATTTGCCCCAAACATCTGACCGCAAATAACTCTTTGTATGAGCAGATAGCAAATCTGTACCATATCCACCGTTTTCTCTCTGCAGCCCTGCAATGGCCCATGCAGTATTGTTAAACAAAGAACCGGATAAATATGGAACTGCATCAGAGGTGTCTCCCAAACGCTTTACAACACCTTCTCTACTTCCTGCTGCAAGAAGTGGAGAACCAAAGCAAACCGTATTCATAACATTGTAATTTGCTTTGATGGTAGAATTTGCAGCTACCTGCTGTGCAATCATACCGCCAAGACTATGTCCAGCCAAAATCAAATTTGAGTTCTTTGGGATGTAATTATTAATTACATTCACTACATTTGTCTGATACGCATTGTTCAGATTGAATCCGGAAAGTAAATCCGTGTAATATCCGGTGGACTGTCCTGTTACAATCTCTGTACCGGACATCGTAACCAAATATACGGTCTTTGTCGTACTTCCCTTTTTGTAAGTCCCCTTTGTTACGATGATCGGTCCCTTGGAACCACTGTTGTACCCCTGATAAACATAGGTACAAATCTGTGCGGCATTGGAATAAGTCACAGTCGCTGCATGCACCTGCATGGGCACTACCCCTATGACACCCATACATACAGCAAAAATCCCAACTGCCAGTTTTTGAATCATACGCTTCATAAAAAACCCCCTTTGAAATTTTTTCTCATTTTACCACGAAACTGGGTTTTTGAAATGAGTTTCCAAGGAAGTTTTTTATTTTCAGCGTTTTCTCTATTTTTTGATTTCAAAAATTGGCTATAATGCGCACATGTTGTCACAGTCTAATTTTTTGTACCAGCATATCAGTCACAGTGCAGAAATAACTGTGACAAATTTACGCATTGAAATAATTAATCATATTTAAGATAGCACAAACAACCCAGAGAATAGTGAGCACCAAATTGATAATTTTTGCCCAAAGTTTTTTTGTAGAAATGGTCATGCCAATACCATAAGCCGTTAAAATCCACTCCAAATAAATAATTACCAATAACGTGTTCTGTGTCTTTCCAAATAAAATTCCCTTTAATACTTCCATATCCTTACCTCCTAATAAAATCAAAATTTATAATGTTACTGTAAGCTTCCTCATTTGCCTCCATGGCATGTTGCCCTTGTAGTTGCAAATGTGTATTTAAAACATCTCTGTTTTCCAGTACTTCCTTCCAAAAACTCTTTAAGGAAGAAATGTCCTGAAATCCATGGTTCTCTGAGATGTAAGCTTTATTGTGAAGGGTATTGTTTAACCCTAAAATCAACTGTTTGTGCAAAAAAGCCCTTTTTACTGCATCTAAAATCTCACCGCCAAAATTCAAGTCCAAGTAATAATCACAAGTGAGAAACTGCTGGTCAATCAATTCTTTTTTTGCCGCCGGATACAAGAATACATTGGAGTAAGTACCATAATTCAATAGTTTTGTAGACATTTCCGTAATGGCCAATATATGGAATTCCACCTGCGGAAATCCTTCCACCAAATCTCGCAATCCTGCGATTTCATCAGAATTTGTACAAATCAAAGCCTTTTTTTGTCCTGTATTCTCTTTTTTATAGGAATATACAAAACCCAAGGGTTCCATTTGTTCCTGCGATCCCCCACACCTCTGAAAAGCTTCATAACTGGCTAGATTCTGTACGTAAATCTTTCTTGTACTTGTTTTCCCATCCAAAATCAGTTGCATATTTCCCGGAACCGTTTCTCTTGGACCTTCTTGCCAAAAAAGATACGCCGGTGACTGACTCCCCTGCTGATCTAAAGTGTAAAAAAATGGATATGACAAGGAATTATAATAAATCGGTCCTATGCTTTCTCCATAATCTTCCTGCAACTTTTTCAAAAAAGCAAAAACAAATTCTCGTTTATTCCGGAAAATACGGGTTTTCTTATTTTCTGTTAAAATAATTCCTCCCGTAACCAGATTTTCCACCAAGACTTCCCGGTTCTCTTCATCAAAATAGGTCTTTGTAATTGCCTTGCCTTTTCCGTCATAGATTTCTCGTGCATACAGATGTCCGTAGTTATCATAATACTCGGAAGACCGAATCACAGACTTTCGATTATTCCAATCCACCTTAGAAACAATTCTAGGCTCTGCATCATAGTCAGTCACATATTGAATACGCCCTCTTAAATACACATAATCCCGTATTTCAGCTGACTTTGCAGTACCGGAAACTACCCAGTAATCCGGTCTTTGCACCTGGTTAAAAAAACATGGATGTCCCTCTGTTTCTGTCTTTTTTCTATAAAAGTAGGAGTAAAGTCCTACCACATCCCTTGGCAGAAATCCGTAATCCTGTAAAACCAAAATCACTCCGGCAAATCCAACACTGCGAAAAGAATCTGCCAACATTGCAGCTTGTTTATCGTATTGATCCAATAAAAGAATTCCTTTTTCTAATGAACCAATTCTTTCCAACGGCTACTCACCTCCCCAATCAAAAACTTCCTGGCTAATCCATAGGATGCTTCTTCAAATCTCTGTCGATTTTCATCCCGAAAATACTGAATCAATTTCTCAGCGAACCCATTCACCCGGTCCATTTCAGACATTTCTTCTTCCGATGGGACAAAATACCCATTCTCACCATCCAAGATAAATGTGGTATTCCCATACATTACTTGAAAACCAATCATGGCATCTCCACCACCCACAGCTTCCAGCAAAGACAATCCAAAACCTTCACTTAGAGAAGCCGAAAAATACAACTCATACTGCTGATATACATGACGCAGGTCCTGTTGGCCTTTTAAATGGATATAGTCCTCCGCATCCAATTCCCGAATTAAGGCGGCTAATCTTTGTTTTTCTCCACCCTCTCCGTATATGTCAAAGGTAAGTTGCGGAATTTCTGCCTTGGCTCGTACACACGCCTTAATGGTCCAATCCACATGTTTCTCCACTGCTAATCGGGAGGCCGTCAACATAGAGTAGGGTTTCCTTTTCCGAGTTTCATCCGGTTTTTCCAAATACTCCAAACTGCCCACCGGAATGGTATAGACCTGAGGCTTGACCCCCACATATTTTTGAAATTGCTGCTCCAACATTTCTTTTTGACTATCTGTTGCTACTACGTAAAAATCCACATGTTTATGCATAGCAAAGGCATATTCATAATAATTATTCCACAGGATATGTGTATCCCCCACAAAACTTTTACTATAATGATCTGCATGTATAATAATCCCAACCCTGGCATTTTTCACATGCTCTAAAATTGCCTGGCCGATTCCGGTGGTACGGTCAATTAGAACCACATCTTCCTTTTGGAAATCTATGGAATCCACCATATATCCCACTAGTTCTTCCTTGGAAAAAAGGATTTTATCGGGGAATTGATACATCACATCTTCCCCATCTATAATTTCCTCATAAGCCGTTGTGCCATCCTCGTTATAAAATCGCCGATGATACAGATGGGCCTTTTTTCCACTGGGTGCATAATACTCCGTATAAATACGTCCATAGGTGAAATAATCCTTCCGCAATAACTTTCCCTGGGAAACATACTCTACACGATGAATGAACTCGGATGCCTCCGTAGTAAAATAAACCGTATAAAAATCTCCGTTTGCAAAAAGATATTTTCCTATTTTCCCGTCTCTTACATAATCCTGATAATCTTCAGAAAATGTACCTTCAAAGTCCTTTCTCCAGTAGGTTGTAGGTGCCATTTTAAAGTCAGTAAAAAAAGTATACAACCAAATAATATCCTGATCTGCGAACCCCAGATTTCTTGTCATATGAATGAGATTCTCTCTGGGGAACATATCTATGTATATAAACTTTGCCGGAATTCCTTCCTGTTGAAAAGCTTTATTCCGATAGCTTTGGGCATATTCCACACCACTGGATGCCCAACCGATACCCAAATTAAAATTATAAACCACGCTGCCCCCTATCCAACACTACGGAAATACAATATTTAACTGTTTGTTTCTATCATATTCCGGTGTTCCAAGAAATATATTGCGCATCATCTTTATTTTTATACTATCCTCCATATTGTGGAAAGATTTATACGCCTCTTCGCTGTATTCAAATACCGGATTTCTTTGGGCTGAGCCCCTACCTATAATGGCAAACTGCAATTGTTGCAAATAATCCACTTCTTCAATCCAAATATCATCAATGGCATTTAAAATACAAAGCTGTAAAAACTCCTGCTTTTGGTCTTCATTTTCAAAATCTGACATTTTATTTTCATACACCACCTCCGCATACTTTTGAAGGTAATTACGCAACTTTCTACCACGAAAAGCTACTTTTGGTGAAAATCCATAGCCCAGTTCATAAGAAATATGGTCCAGCACATAACGACTCAATTCCGCCTCATCCACTTGCTTTTTTTCTTTTACATATTGCCTAATATTCCATTTCCACACTTTTTTTATAAAGTCATCCTCAACCCGTCCATGATCCAACAGACGATTTCTTGCGGCATAAAGAATTGTTCTTTGGCGCTTTAAAATACGGTCATATTCCATAGCCCGCTCTCTTTGCTGTATGGATTGGTCCATATGTATTTTTTGGCCCTTATTAATCAAATTCTTCAATCGTCTTTCTGCTAATCTATTTTCCGACGTGAGAAACTTCTCTATATAGTTTTCCCCCATAGTCTTCACAACTTCGTCTTCCAAAGAGCAGAAAAACTTGCTGCATCCCGGGTCTCCCTGCCTTCCGGAACGCCCTCTTACCTGTCGTTCTAAACGGGTATTTTCCATACGGCCTACCCCAAGCACCGCCAATCCCCCCAAATCAGCTACACCTTCTTCCAGTTTGATATCTGTTCCTCTACCTGCCAAACCGGTAGATACGGTAACCGCACTTCTTTTTCCCGCTTCTTTGATAATATCTGCTTCCCAAAAAACATTATTGGCATTTAAAACACAATGGGGAATCTCTTTTTCCAATAACAATTGGGAAATAATCTTGGTATCCTGTATAGTAGAGGTAACAATCAACACCGGTTGCTCCTTGCGGTGTCGTGACACTGCTTCCTGAATCACCGCCTCAAACTGTTTTACCCCATTCTGATAATACTGATCCTTATAATCCACGCGTCGGCAAGGCTTATGGGTAGGAATCGGTACCACTGTCTTTTTATAAACCTGAAACAACTCCAATCCTGCATCTTCCAAAGTTCCACTCATACCCGCCATTTTCGGAAACATCAGAAATAAATTCTGATAGGTAATGGATGCCACGGAACGCTGTTCCTGCGTGATTTTCAAACCTTCCTTAGTCTCTATGGCCTGATGCTGTCCACCTCGCAATTTCATACCCGGAAGTCCACGTCCTGTTCCTCGATCCAGTAAAACAATTTCTCCGTCTTCAGAAATCAAATAATCTTTCTGCAAGCCAAATAAATAACGAGCCCGTAATGCTAAGGTCACATGTCTGTTAATTTCAAAGTATTCTTTACTATAAAAATTCTCTATTCCAAAAAAATCTTCCGCATATTTTATACCTTCTTCTGTCAGCCAAATTGCTCTATTTTCAATCTTATAATCTCGGTCTTCCTGCAAAATAGAAGCGAAAAAATCTGCTGTTTGGTACAGGTTAGACTGTACACGAGGGGCTCCGGAAATCACTAATGGCATTTGCGCCGCATCCAAAAGCACTGCATCCGCCTCATCAATCATGACAAAATAAAACTCTCGCATAAATCGATCTTCCGCTTTTTTTACAAGATTTTCAAACAAATAATCAAACCCTAAAACAGCATGGGTCGTATATAAAATATCCGCAGCATAAAACTCTCGTTTTTCATCATTTGTAACCTGTTCCGAAGGATCTTCCTTGACCCCGGCTCTCACTGTAAGCCCCAAAAACTCATAAACCGGTCCCATCTCCTTCGCATCACGAATTGCTAAGTATTCATTAGCAGTCACCAAAATAGTACTTTTCCCGGTTAACGCATGTAAATACAACGGCATGGTAGCCATTAAGGTTTTGCCTTCTCCAGTAGCCATTTCTGCTAAATGGCAACCATGAATGGCAATGGCTCCCATAATCTGTTCTGCAAAAGGCAGCATCCCCAGTACCCGTCTATCCGCTTCACAAACCACTGCATAAGCCTCTTCCAAAATCTGATTGGTAGTTTCGCCATTTGCCAATCGTTTTTTGAACCTACGGGTTTTATCCTGCAGTTCCCGGTCTGTGAGAATCTCATATTCTTTTTGTAACCTTTGTATTCTCCTGATTCTTCCCTTATAGCGAAGTCTCATACTTTTCTAACTCCTCCCCAGTCAATTCTTCTATCACAAAATTGTGAAAATGAAATTGATGACTACCGGCGCAGATTAACTGCACCTCATAAGAAAAAGTACGAATAGGACATTGAAAAATCATTTCCCTACCTCGTAAAATCTCTGTTCCTTCCAGTTCCCCATTCTTTTGGTAAAACAAAAACTTCAGCAGCAATCCCTCCGGCATATCCAAATCCGCATTTAAGATCACCCGATAATGCCTCTCACCATCAATCAATGGTAAACTAGGCTCCACACGTTGTATCTGATAATTAGTTTTTGAATACCAACTCTTAATCACAGAACCCGGTGGAATCAAATCATTTTCAAAAACAATTTCTTCCTTTCCACAAAACCGAATCCGTGATCCATACAAATAAGTAGAATCTCCCTGGTCCCGCCAGTAGATTTTCCATATGCGCTCCGCCTGATTCATAACTATACTTCCCTCTGATAAGCCAATCTTAAAATCTTTTTATATTCTGTTAAAAACCATTTTACAATACCCGGAGTATTATCATTATGTCTTCCGTGAATTCCTCTGCCATAAATCCTGGTACCTACGGTATGTAGATGACTTAACATCACCTGATATGCTGCTCTGTCATAATCGTCCTCTAGCATATAGGACACTACAAATACGGTTTTTTTCCAATCTGCTTTATCAAACTGATTCCAAAACTTTGCATTTAATCCAACTACTGCTTCCTCCACCGGTAGTTTTGCATTCTGATATTTCTTTAACATATCAATAGAAGTGGGAAATCCGCCGGGTCTTTCAATTCTTTCCGCCTCTGCAATATTTCCCAGATTTGCTAAGGGCTTTCCAAGTATTAAAAACTTTGGGTTTATGGCCGCTCCATAATACATGGCCCCGGTAGACCCCATGGATATTCCCCCCATCACTACGTCCTTTGAGGAAAACCCCAGTTCCTTCATACGTTCCTCTATTTCCTCACGGATGCAACTCTCATATTCTTCATCTCCGATATAAAAGCCGCCACCTTCCAAACGCTGCTCGCTAATTAATAAAAAAGGACTTCCAAAGCTTCGTAACATACCATATCCTTCAAACCCCTCCTTGGTACGATAACCCGCAAAATATATATTCAGTGGAGGTTTTAAATCCCCGGGTTCAAAATAGAAAAAAGCTTCCTCCCGATTAGATATTACCCTTCTTTTTCCTCCCGGAAGGATTTCTCCATATCCTTTTCTGGACCATCGATCATGCAAATTAATAATACGGAGGCTCCCTACTCCTTTTGCATACAAGGATATAAAAAGATGTGAATCCGTGCCCCTATTTTCGATGATACACAAATTCTGACTACATAACTCTTGATTTGTGAAAATCCATCGATTGGCAACCTGATTTACACTTCCTTTTATAAAAGAAGTAATCTCCAATTGTAATTCTACTTCCCTTTCTTTTTCATATTCCAGCCAAAATTCTAAAGCCTGACCGGAAAAGAAGGGTAAATTCATTCTCCAAAAACCAATTTGCCGATATTCTTCTCCAAAATCCCCCTGTAATTCAATTCCACGATACCCGGAATAGCTTATATCTCCATAAAACTGGGGTGATACCGCAAAATACTTCAAACGGCATTTTTCCCCATAATCATTGGAAAAAAAGCAGCGTATCTCATCTTCCAAAAAATTCTGCAAATCTTCTTTTTCTAAAATCCGCCCTACCCGGCTTTTCATCAGCCATTTTAGGGGAAGTTCCGGTTCAAATCCGGAAAGAACAAACAAACCATAGGCCCGAACATGATGAAATAAATACTCTTTTTCCTCTTCTGTAATGTTTCGACCAATAATCGCCACATCATAGGTCAAATAGCCTTCTTCCAGCTGTCTTTCCATGAAAGATTCTCTTTCATTTCCTTTTTCATATTGCCACTCTACACATGCTGGGATTTGAAATACTTCCGCCAAATTTTCCTTTCCCAGTTGTAAAGCCCTCAACTCTCCATACATGATGTTTTTACATCCTTTCCGCTTCTGCAATAAGATACTCCCATTGCTTTTTTATTTTCTCAGAAGAAAACTTTTTTCCAATGCGGTATGATTCTATTTTAGCCTCATTTAAATGTGTTAAATCCTGTAGATAATAGTCCAACCAAATACATAACTCAGACAATTGACTGATTTCCTGTCCATTCTTTTTATTCTTCACATATTGGGTTTCCTTTTTTACCAGCTGCGGAATTCCCATACTCAAGGCTGACATTTCTAAAAAATGATCCGGCATTTCCCGTAAATCCACTAAAATTGCCTTTTCTCGCACACAACGATTAATAGACATTTCACTGCCACACACATCCACTGAGAAATGGCAAAACATTGGTAAATTTCCGGTCTCCGATAGAATTTGCTTTGTCTTCTGTAATAATTCAGCCGCTCGATTTCCTTCCTTTCTAGTAAAAAATGCGATTTGTATACGATCCTCGGATTTTATATATTTACAAAATTCCAATACCAGCTTCCGACATTCTGCATCCGGCAATCCATCTACTGCCACACAAATATTTTTGGTGTGCATTTCCAAGCTAATACTATGATCCATACGAAAATCAAAGGGGGAAATAGTCACACAATTTCTATAAACCCTTCCCATGCCACGTTCCAAATTCCGCTTTCCATGACGAGTATCCGTCACCAAATACCTGGCATGTGCAAAAAATTCCTGTAAATCTTCTTTTCGCTCATAGAACATACGCTTGCGATAAAAAGATAGTACATATTTTTTTTGCTTTAAACTCTTTTTTATAATTTCCAAATGTAATGGATGCATAGCTACACAAAACAGATCCTCTGACTTAGTGCCTCGCAAAAAGTCAGAAAACACCTCCAGCAGCACTTCTTCCATATTCCTATATCTGGTTTTCTTATAATGAACGATTCCTTTTTGCCCTAAATAATAATCGCTTTTTGGATTTACTTCTACATGCTGATCCTCAAAAAAATGAGTAATTTTCCAAACCCCGGTTTCATCCAAATACTGTTCATAGAAGGGCTTTCCTTCCCGATATACAATAGTAGAAGAAATAAATCCCCGATCATCATACAGATTTCTACGACAAATCAAATCCTCTCGATAAAAATCCACCAGAATCATATTTCCATAGTCCCCAAACTCTACCTGAGCATACATCTTTCCATCTAACAATGCACATAAAGCAAAAGGCGTGGATAAAAAAGAAATCCCCTGGGGCCAATTCAAATCCCGATAAGAAAACAATTCCACCTTTTGTTTACTTACACATTGTATGCTATCAAAACAGGACCAGTACTCAGCCCGATAGATACTCTGTCTATGCAAAAAATGACGTAGGTTTGGACTATGTTGTAATAATAAGATTTTATAAGGATAAAGTTCACTTCTGGAGAACAGCTGTATCTGCTTCACCGTATCATCAAATCCCACTTCTTTTTTTTGCGTGTACCAAACCTCTTCTTTTTCTTTCCATTCCCCATTTTTATACCATGCAGGAATAAAATACATCATAACAATTATCTCCCCCTACAAGAAAAAACGATATGCGTCGTACAGGTAATAGGATCTCATTTCCTGGGCAATTGTAAGTGTAAAACTGGTTAACAACATAATATTCATGGGAAGCATAGCAATCGTACTTGGAATTCTTCCCAACAATACCAAATGCAAGGAAATGCCTATGCATAGTCCCTCCACTGCTCCACTGTGTAATGTCAATAAAAATAATCTTTTTCTTAAATATTTTCGGGTCTTTTTTCCTGCAGCTATCCCAACAATACTATCGCCACTTCTCATAAGTTGTCTGGTGAGATCTGTAGGACTTAAAAGTACATAAGAAAAACCTATGGCTAAAATAACAATAATCGTAACAAAAACAACGGCTCCCAAAAATTTGGTCATCACAAATCCATCCTGTATCCTTTGCCAATGAACGTTCTCAGAAAAAATCCGTGCCATAAAATCCACAAAAAAACGCACCCCAATAAATACTGCAGTAGAAAACATAACCGGGATCATCCCTATGGGGTTTAACTTAAAAGCCAAATAATTCTGATCTGCATGGATATTATGGATAGATACTCTCTGTAAAGGAATTTTCACAAGATGCACTTCTGAAAATAAAGTAATTGCTATTACAAACAAACAAAAAATGCACATTATCCGATATTGAAAGATATCCTCTTGTTTTGCAGTCACAACTAAACTGGAAAATACATTCAGAAAAATAATGGGGGTAATACCACCAATTCCTCGTTTTTTGTTGATTTCCACAAGCCAAAACAACACAGCCATTCCAAGAAGCATTTCTGCTATCACTATTCCACGCACTGCTTCGGTGGAAAGCCCCGAAATTGACAATTTCATTTTTCTACTTTGTCCCAAGGCAGAAAAAAAGGATATGAAAAAAGTCAGAATCCCCGTCCAACGACGCACGCGCCGGCGGGAAATTCTGGCCTTTGCTTCTGCATTTTGGGATAGTGTCACCATACCTACTAAAATTGATGCGTTTATATATGGTGCCATACCTAAGGACATAAATGTCGCTTGACTATTGGGTCCATTCAATATACTTGTAATTGCCGTTTGTGCATTCCACCATCCAACATCTATGGAATCCCCTTCCACCCCAAAGAGTGGAAGGGAAGTTCCTATCATATATATAACCAACATCAGACAGTGTACCACTAGCCTTTTCCCAAATTCATTTGTTCTATCCGGAATCCCTGATATTTTCATACTCATTCCCGGCTCCCCTCAAAGAATTTTATAAGTATATTTTACTGCTTATCGTCCTCATTTTCCTGTTCTTTTTTCTTTTTTTCCTCATTTTCTTCTTTTTTCTGCATAGCTTTGTCTACACCTGCTGCGGCTACGCCTGCTAATGGCAACCAAGACCACCAAACCTTGGTTCCATCTCCATCGTCTTCTGCCTGCTGATCTGTTAATGGTACTTCTTCTTCCTCAATAATAGCCACATCATCCTCTTGCGGTAAAACAGCTAATGGCACTTCCTCATCCAATACATCTGCTACCGGAGCTGTTGGTGTAGCTACTGCCGGAGCCGGAGCTATCGGTGCGGGTGCCGGAGTAGGTGCCGGAGTTACTGTTGGAGTTGGTGCTGTTGGAGCCGGAGTTGCAGGAATTACCGTCGGAATCACCGGAGTTTCAGAAGCTGTCGGTACTTCGCTGGCGCTAGTACTCTCACCGGTGCTTAAACTTTCACTTGTACTTGTGCTTTCACTTAGGCTGCTGCTTGTGCTTTCGCTCTCGCTAGCGCTTTCACTTTCGCTGGCGCTTTCACTTTCGCTGGCACTTTCGCTCTCGCTGGCGCTTATACTAGTACTTTCACTTGCTGCGCTTTCGCTTTCACTTATACTGGTACTTTCACTGGCTGCGCTATCACTTTCACTCACACTCGTACTTTCACTTGCTGCACTTTCGCTTTCTGACTGATAAGTACTGGTACTTTCACTATATACATGATAATCTTCATCTGTCAGAAGATCATAACTATTACCATGCACGATTGCATGGGTATAAGTAACTGTCTTATAAGATTGATACTCTACCCAGTTATCGTCACTAATCTTAATGACATAAGCATTTCCTTTGCACTGATACAATTCCCTACCAATATTCGCATTTCCGGAAGTTTCCCAATAAGATCCAAAAAAACCGTTTCTCTTATATGCTGTTATAACACCATTCTCTACTTTATATTCGGTACGATTAACTCTATAAGTTCCATCTTCCACCAATGTGACATGATGCGAATTCTTGATACAACCCTGATTATTGACATCTGTATCATGTTCCTCATGTTCCATTCCAGCTCCAGGATCCACTTCAGATTCAGACTCACTTTCAGACTCTTCCTCTGATTCGCTCTCAGACTCTTCTTCGGATTCACTTTCAGACTCTTCTTCCAGCTCATCCGTTTCCTCTGTTTCTGAACGTAAGGATTCTTCTGAACCTAAAGAATCTACTTCAGAAGACGCCTCACTTTCTACCCCACGTTTTTCTTCAACAACACTCTCTGAAGTTGCTTCCGATTCCACCACTTCTGCACTTTCAGAAATTATAACCGGCTCTGCCTCTGATGCTTGAGCTACCTGTTCAGAAACAAATTCTGACGCAGCGCTCTCACTCAGTTCACTTTCTGATGTTTCTGACTCTGCTGCGTATACCATATTGTCCTGTCCATACATTGCTGTGCCGCCCAAGACTATCCCCGCAGCTGCAGCGCCCTTGAGCAAGGTGTTTTTTGATTCAAATTCTTTCTTATCTTTTTTTCCCATAACTCGTTCCTTTCTCTTTACATGCTCTTATCAGCTACTTTTTGCTCCCTCGTGACTTACCTATGAATTGATGATATAAAAAAGAATGTCGCTTGCGACATTCTCGCGCCGAGTGCGGTTGACTATAGTCAACCAATTCCTCTCGCACGATGTGCGCTTCCTTAGCGGAGCGCTTTTTTATATAATGAGAAATTCGAAAGAATTTCTTATTATATAAAAAAAGCATCGCTAAGTATAGCGATGCTGCACCTACCTCAATGGTACCATAGATACATCAACTATAAAAAATATTAATGCAACTGGCTACCATTTTACAGGCCCTATAGTTTTGCGTCCTTACCTTTCAGTAAATTTGCCTTTATTGATATACCATAATTATATTACAAATCGTTACTATTTCAATAGAAATTGGGATATTATATAGAATTTTAATACTCTATTTACAAAGGGTTTGCTTTGGTAAAAAGATATCCTCCGGAAATAAACAACAGGTAAAGATTTTTTCTCATCTATAAATTTCAGTTTCCAAAAAATAAAGAGTCTCTCCATTATTTAGAAGAGACTCTTATAAGTAAGTTTCTATAAAAGCTTCACAGCTGTACCATATGCTAAAACCTCGGCTGCACCCTGCATCACAGAGGAAGACGCATATCGAACTCCTATGATAGCATCAGCACCTAGTTTTTCAGCTTCATCCACCATTCTCTTAGTAGCAATCTGTCTTGCCTCTACCAACATCTCTGTATAGCCGGCAATTTCACCTCCCACCAAGGTCTTCATACCTGCCATAAAATCTTTTCCTAAATTTTTAGACTGTACAATCGTGCCTCTTACAAGCCCCAACACTTCATAATCCTGTCCCGGAATTGTTTCAATACTTACTAGCTTCATTTAATTCTCCTCCATCAATTTCTTTTAACCGTTCCTTTAATGCTACAATTACACCAACTATAATTGCTGCAAAGATTCCTATTAATAAGACAATCAACCCAATGGGCGCCGGTTCTAGGCGATCCATCCATATAACCATAACAATCATTGCCAGCATAAATAAAATGGCAACAATTGCCGCAATCATCGGACCTCTTTTCACCTTTTTTACATCCGTCTTTCTGACATCCATAAACAACGCACCTCCTTCTTCCAGACGACGCATTTCGTCCAAGTAAAAGTCGGCATCAAGATTTACAAGGTCCACCTGTGCTTCTGACATCTGTTTACACATCTCCTTCATAATATCCAGCTGCATCTGTTTTCTGGTAAAACCGGATATATGTCTCTCAAGACAAGCTTCCAAAGATACTTTTTCAAGCTGTAGACTCCTAATTTCTTCAATTGGCACTTCCAGTCTACGAAGGAGTTTGATCTGGTTCAGCTTTTTCACATCCTCCAGGTTGTATTCTCGATATCCATTGTTCCTGTCTCTTTCCGGACAAATCAAACCTTGTTCCTCATAGAAGCGAATATTCTTTTTGGTAATTCCAACCAGTTCTTCTACTTGGTTAATCCTCATAATGCCTCCTAAAGTATTTTCACTAAGATTGGCTAGCCTTATCTTCATCTTAAAATTACACCTTCCACCAAGTGGAAGGTCAATCCTTTTTACAAAAATATCGTTAATATTTTGATACAACTAATCTCCGACGCTTTAATTATTGCATTCCATAAATAATTCGATAAATTCTTTTCTCCCTGGAACCCAGGCTTTCTCATATATATGCGTAAAATGATTTTTAACCATTTGCTCTGATATGCCAAGCATAAAGGCAATTCTTCTGTTTGAAAAACCGGATACCTTTAAATACCCTAGTTCAAGTTCTCTTTTGGTAAGTCCAAACCTCTTGGCAACAATAAGGTATGCTTCCTTCGTAATTTCGAGACTATTCATCCCCAAAATCCATTTCTTCATTCATCTTGCGCTCAGCATTCAACTTTAATGGTAACAGAAAAAACTCTATCATCGATGCATAGAAAGCTGCCAAAAAGCAAACCGCAAGATTTGGTCCAATCAGCTCAGGATTCTTAATATTTCCAAGTACAAGTATTCCAGATGTAATCACCGCAAATAGGGCTCCAAAAACAGTGAGTTTCTGTGCTGCCCCAACCGCTTCAATAATATTTTTCAATTCCAGAAGTCTATAATCCTTTATTCCTACAGAAAAAGATTTTATAAAATCCTTCCACTCTCCCATGATGATAAGCCCCGGAACCAGTATAAGAACAATCAACAATATAGACGGTAAATCTATAAACCATGCCACAGCCGACATATTAAAAGAAATGCTAATTGTAAAAAAGAATACTGCCAAAAACAATATAAGTTCTCCCAACAAGACTAATCGTATATTTCTCTTCATAGAAAGCTCCTTTCATAAATAGGTTTCTCCGTATCTAAATAAACCATATCATAATTGGATGTAGAAAAATATAGTACCTTTTTCAAAAATTTCTTAACTATTTAATTCCAAAATGTTCTTTGGCAAATTCCATATCCTGTACGATTTCTAAAGTACCTAAGTATTTCATGCTTTTATCACGTACTGCCATATACTTCACCAACATAGTTCGACCATTTTTTTCCATCCAAACCGGAACTTCGTCCCTTTTTCCATTTCGGAAATCCTCGATAATTTGACGCACCATGGGCTCTATTTTGGGTGGATGGCAAGAGAACACTTCCCGATCTATTGCCATTGCAGGACGCTTAAACACCTTAGGTCCCTCATTAAAGAATCGATTGATATTTTCCGCATCCACAAAGGAGATTTCCAAAGGAATTGTATTGAGCATTGCAGCCATTTGCTCCACCGTCATGTGACCACCGGCCATAACAATTTCATTGCAAGAAAAACTATCCACTTTTTTCTGATGATTTTCTGCCTCCGGCCACACTTCCGGAGTCACGGAAAAACAGGTTGCATAATCCTTGCTATCCTGGTAAATACCAAACCATTCCTCTTCAGACAAATTCACAGCACAGATTGGGAATAAAATGTTTTCTTCCTTGTAAAGCATTTCTTCTACCCGTGTCAGAACTCGGTCAAAGCGTTCCATCCAGGCATCCTCTTTTTCAGAAATCTTTGATAAGGCGCTTAATTCATCACGAATCTCATCATCCACTGTCCACATTACATCCGATGGCCCGGTAACTCCATATCTGACCTTCAAAACAGGATATACTAAATCCCCTTTTTTTGCGTAATGAATGGCTACTTCCCGGAATTGTTCCAGCAAACTGACATCTTTCTTCTCTTTATATACTTCTAATAAATTTTGAATCTCTTGGTTTTCCTTTTTTAAAGTATATAAAGGATGTCCTACAATCTGTGTCAAGGCTGCCGCTTTTTGCTGTTTGTTACTATAATCCTTCTGAGAAATTTCCTGTTTTTTCTTATTTAAAGATTCTTCTACTGCTTTTTCCGCATTGGCTATTTTTTCTTCTTGCGTTGCTCCATGGAAAAGCGCGGAATGTACATCACACAACCTTTGGACTTCTGTAAGAGGTGTTCCTTCTTTCAGCAATTGTTGTTCTGCTTCCATGATTTCAGATGCCTCTACACTCTGGAATTCCCTTGCAAAATCTTGACGTACTTGTTCCAAATCCTCTCCAGCACCCAGGCGCCGCAAATATCCCTTAATCTTTTCGATTGTACCATCTTCCAAATCTGCCTGATTACCTGCTTCTACCTCCTGGTTTTTTGTAAAATCCGGCATAGTTCCTTCCAGTTCAAACCCGTGGGACATCAGTGTCAGCACCACATCTCCCATGGAAATGTTCTTCATTTTTGCGCCCTTGGGGATTGTCATCATTTTCCCAATGGAATGCAACATAGGTGTAAAAAGCAAGTAAAAACCAGCAGTTTTCGGCAGTTTATTTCCAGCACTTTTCGGCAGTTAAAAACCAGCACTTTCATATCTGCCTTATATCCCTCCCGAGAATCAATCCCGGGAGGGTGTGTAGTTATTGCTTAAACA